>SLIA01000039.1 GCA_007135935.1 Wenzhouxiangella sp. | reverse complement strand
CTTGATCTGGCGGTCGTGGACTTCGATGAAGGCCTGGTCGATGCGCTCGTGCAGGCCGCGGTCGAGCAACTGGTTTAGGATGTCGACTTCGGCGCCTTCGATGTCCATCTTCAGCAGTCGGATGGGTCCATCCAGTTTCTCGATAAAGTCGGCGAACGGGATGCCGTCGACCATTGCGTAGCGATTCTTGCGCACGTTGCGCTTGGACTCGACCAGCGATGACCCGGTGGAGAAGTGCACCGGATCGTCGCCGGCGTACTTGTGCAGGTAGAGCTTGACCTGCCCCGGCTCGGTGGTGGCCGCAGCCTGGTAGCACTGGACGTTCGCAAACCCCGAAACCTTCTCTACCAGGCAGGCATAGGCGTCCGGATTGGGCTCGAAGGCGTGTACGCTGGCACCGCTCTCGGCCATGGGCACGGTGAACTTTCCGATGTTGGCGCCGCAGTCAATGGCAATATCACCAGGACGCAGTTCGGCCACGGCGGCGTCGAAGGCGGTCACCTCGGGGCGGCGCTTGCGGTCGCGGCGACGGCTGGCAAGTCGCCTCAGGTAAGCCAGGGGATTCATGTTCCAGGGCCCGGGTTAGTGAAAGTCATATGTTACCCGGCTATTGCATACCTGATTCGCGTCATGTCTCAGCAAAAGCCACAAAACCCTCGGAAACGAAAGCGTGCGCCGGCCTCAAGCGGGAGGATCCGCTGAAGGCCTCGCCACCGCGTCGAACTGAAGCGGATTCTCCCGTTTGAGGTCGGCCCCGGAGCCAGAAACGTTTGCATGCTGAGACAAGGTATGCATAGCCGGGTTGATGGCACGGCTGCGGTAACGGCGAGCGTTCAGGAACTGCCACGCTCTCTCCAGCCGATCTGGTAGCGGCGGATCAGCGCCCGCATCGAGTTGGAGGTGCGCCCGCCCTGGTACCGGCCCTTGCTGACGTGGCGGATGCGATAGACACCGGGCACTTCCAGGGCCACTCCCGGCGTTCGCAGCAACCAGCGGAAGGCTCGATCCTCGTGGGCCTTGGCCCATTGTCGGGAAGACTTCTGGTAATAACGCAACACCTCGCAGTAGCCCAAGGCCCGGGCCACATCACCATGGGTGATCTGCAAGGGACCGGTGGCTCTATCGCGATTGCGCGGGGTGAAGTCGGAATGATCGATATCCACGAGCCGCGGTGTGCCGTCGGTCGCCTGCAGCAATGGATCGGCCGATTCCAGCAAGTCCGAACAGCACTCCACGCGGGGGAAAACCAGCACGTCACGCCGTCCCTGGAGCGCCTCGCCAAGCTGGTCCAGACAGCCAGGGCCGAAAACCACGTCACAATCGGTAAACCAGATCCAGTCGGCCGCCGTCTGCTTCGCGGCCTGATTGCGGCCGATGGCGCGACGAAACAGATGTCCCCGATCCAGCGCACGCCAGTTCCAGGTCACGCCCGGGACTTCATGGGCGCCGATGAAATCGAGCAGGGCCACTGTTCCGGGATCTTCGGCAGCATGGAATACGGTCATCGTGACATCGACATCCTGCGGTGGATGAAGGACGAGCGAACTGAGCTGATATGCCAGCAGGTGAGAGTAACGCCAGCAGTGACTGACGATTTCCAGCGACAGTCGACCGGTTCGTGCAGTCAGTTGATCAGGCGCGGGGACTTCGGGCAGATACCAGCGTGCCGGCACCATACCGCTGGCGGCAAGGCGCAGAAACCAGAGCTCGGCTGCATCCTTCAGGCCGCCGGGCGGCACGTCGGCAACATGTTTTTCCGGCCGGTACGCCATCGAGTGCACTCGCTCCATCATTCATCGCCCGAACATCGAATCCGGGCACGCGAAAGTATACGGACCCTGACCGCAGCACGCCACAGGCAAAACGCATGCCACAACGGTATTTGTGACGGCTGTGATAATCTCTGCGTCGTGTCAGGCAATGAATCCGGAGCGGCGAAGCGTCGCCATTTCAACCACTGAAAAACCAGAACCGCAAAACATCATGCTGAATCTCGATCTGTCGGGGCGTCCTGCCCTGGTTTGCGGCGCCAGCCAGGGCATCGGCGCCGCCACCGCCCGCACACTGGCCGACTGTGGCGCTACAGTCACGCTGCTCTCACGCAACCAACAGCGGCTTGAGGAGCTGTGCACGAAACTGCCTGGCAGCGGCCATGATTTCCTGGCCCTGGATCTGGGCAGCCCGGACGATCTGGCCGAAGCCCTGCCCAGAATTGCCGAAGGCGGCTACCACATCCTGGTTCACAATTCCGGCGGCCCACCGGCCGGGCGCGCCATCGACGCCGATCCGGCCGAGTTCGAGGCCGGCTTCCACCAGCACCTGATCGCCGGCCAGCGCCTGGCCCAGGCACTGGTGCCCGGCATGCGCAAGGCCGCATACGGGCGCATCGTCAACATCATCTCGACCTCGGTGAAGGAACCGATCCCGGGGCTGGGTGTTTCCAACACGGTGCGCGGTGCGGTGGCCGCCTGGGCCAAGACCCTGTCACGCGAACTCGGGCCCGACGGCATCACGGTCAATAATGTACTGCCCGGCTTTACCCAAACCCCGCGCCTGGACGGCCTGGTCGCCGGCAAGGCCGACAAGCAGAATGCCAGCGAAGGCGAGGTTCGTGCGGCCATGCTCGCGCAGGTGCCGATCGGGCGCTTCTGCAAACCGGAGGAAACAGCCGCGGCCATCGCATTCCTCTGTTCGCCGCTGGCCAGCTACATCACCGGCATCAATCTGCCGGTTGATGGCGGCCGGCTCGGCAGTCTGTAGATGAAAGTCGACAATTACATCGGCGGCGAATTCTCACCGGCCCGTGACGGCAGCACCCTGCCAATTTACGAACCGGCCACGGCTCAGCCCTATGCCGAAGTGACCGATTCGGGCAGCAACGATATCGAGCGAGCCGTGCAGGCCGCAAGGGGGGCCTTCGATGAATGGTCGGCCCTGGCGCCGGAAGAGCGCGCGAATTGGCTTTATCGATTGGCCGATGGCGTCGCGGCACACTCCGATGACCTGGCCCGTGCCGAAAGCACAGACACCGGCAAGCCGCTGAAGCTGGCCGCCACGGTCGATATTCCGCGCGTGGTCAGCAACCTGCGCTTTTTCGCCGCCGCCGCCAGCCAGTTCTTCAGCGAATCCCACGACATGGGACCGGACGGTTTCAACTACACCCTGCGCCAGCCGCTGGGCGTGGTCGGCG
Source organism: Wenzhouxiangella sp. (assembly GCA_007135935.1). GTDB lineage: Bacteria > Pseudomonadota > Gammaproteobacteria > Xanthomonadales > Wenzhouxiangellaceae > Wenzhouxiangella. The sequence goes on along the minus strand of SLIA01000039.1, from coordinate 778 downwards.
CGATTTCGCCCTGGAACCTGCCGCTGTATTTGCTGAGCTGGAAGATCGCGCCCGCGCTGGCAGCCGGCAACACGGTCGTGGCCAAGCCATCCGAAGTCACACCGGTCACCGCCTGGATGCTGGCACAGATTGCCGATGACATCGGTTTTCCAGCGGGCGTGCTCAACATCGTCAACGGTGCGGGCGATGGCGCCGGCCAGGCGCTATCGAGCCATCACGGCCTCAAGGCTCTGACCTTTACCGGCTCGACCCGGGTCGGCCGCATGCTGGCCGCGGAACTCTCGCCGCGCTTCGTCAAGCTGGCGCTGGAGATGGGCGGCAAGAACCCCACCCTCGTGTTCGACGATGTCGATCTCGACGCCACGGCCGACCAGACCGTGCGCGTCGCCTTTTCCAACCAGGGCCAGATCTGCCTGTGCGGCTCTCGCATCCTGGTACAGGAAAGCATTTACAACGAATTCCGCGACCGGCTCATCGAGCGCACGCGCAAGTTGTCGGTGGGCGATCCACTCATCGACGGCACCGACCAGGGCGCGGTCGTCTCCCAGGCCCAGTTCGACAAGGTGATGGGGCATATCGAACAGGCCCGAAACGCCGGCGGCAGCATTCTTGTCGGTGGTGAGTCCGTTCAACTGGAAGGGCGCTGCGCCGATGGCTGGTTCATCCAACCGACCCTGATCGAGGGGCTGGGACCGGAAACCGCCATCAACCAGGAAGAAGTCTTCGGGCCGGTCGCCACACTCATCCCCTTCATCGACGAGGAAGAAGCGCTGGCTAT
>SLIA01000093.1 GCA_007135935.1 Wenzhouxiangella sp. | reverse complement strand
TCAGGATCTTCAGAACTCTCAGGATCTTCAGAACTCTCAGGATCTTCAGGACTCTCAGGATCTTCAGAAGTCTCAAAGTACTCAGCAACTGGAAGACTTGCTCCATTCCGTCTCAAATAATTTGGCGGTACTGCGGCTTGAAGCGCTCAGCAGACAGGCAGTGGAGATGGAAAAAGCGGCCAAGAAGGGCGGAAAAGATGATCTTGTTATGCTGTACAGCGGCCTTTATCCCCAGGTGGCTGCTGTGTTGGAAGAAGTTGACAATTACCTGAAAATGCATCAGCCTTGAATCCCGTTCAAGGTCTTTTGGGAGTATCATTCACAAAAATTTCCCTTTTTCAATACTATTTACTCAGTTAACTGTTTAAAAAAAGTTGTAAAAAATAGTATTCTTCGTTGCGTTCCCGTATTGGTTATCATATACTAGTCAAAAAGAGTATACGCGGGTTTCCGCGGTCTGTAACAAATGAGGTACATTATGAGTGACACTTTCTATTGGGATGACCTCAGGGTTTCCGCTACCATGATGGCGGTGGATGATTTTTTGGCCACCCAAAGCCCTAAGTTTACCCAAATCATCTGTAATAAGGAGCGGGGCTGTTCCTATTCCGGGGTTTTTGCCTACACCTTTGCACCGGGCTGCAATAACGGCGGCAAAGGGCTGTTTCAGAACGCCCATTTTCACGTTCAGCTGCCCCACACCTATAAGCAAGGGTCAGCCATTGAGCCCCATGTCCACGTGCGGCTTGACCCTCACAGCGAGGCCAGGGCGGGACAGCAGCTTTTACTGGAGCTGGAGTATACCTGGACCAACATTGATGAACCCAGGCCCGAAGGAACTGAAATTGTAGCTGTAAACTATACCGTTAAACAACAAGACCTGGAGCGGGACAACATTATGATAGTGTTCCCCTTTCTGGAAAAAGAGAACGCCCGGATATCATCAATGCTCAGCTGCCGTTTTTCCAGAATTACCATTGGAGACGGGTGGCCTGATTTCTGGTCATCCCGGGGGCTTAAGAACGATAATTTTGTGGGGGCCATGGTGCTCAAAGAGTTTGATTTCCATTTTCAGGTTGACGGTCCCGGGTCATCATCAATTCACAAAAAGTAATTGGTGCTTAGAAGCGAATAATAAGAATTAAAGAGAAAACAGGAGTTTTTGATGAATAAAAAAGGTTTTACATGTTTCATCCGGACATGTTTTATCCGAGCATGGCTCATCCGGTCGCTGAGGACGGCGGGAATTCTATTTTTTATTGCTTTTGCTTTCGCCTGTTCCGGTGATGAAATGGTTATAGAAGAAGAGCCGGAACGGGTTCTGCCGGTTGAGGGGGTGACCGTCACCACCGGAAGACTGGTGGACACCATTAAAGTTTCGGGTCTGGTTTCCGGTGTCAGGGAAAGCGTGGTTACCTCCCAGGTGCAGGGGACTATCGCTGAAGTAAGAATAGGGCTGGGGGAACGGGTCAGCCGGGGGGGAGTGCTGCTGAAAATCGAAGACAGCCTGGCCCGGCTCAGCATGGAGCAGGCCCAGATCCAGCTGGAGAGCGCCCGGGGAGACCTTGAGGGGGTGGAGCGCCGTTTTTCCGGCGGGACAGCTTCCCGAGCCGACTTGACCCGGGCCAGGGGAGCGGTGAAAGGGGCTGAAGTTCAGTATGAAAGTACCCTGAAATCTTACAATAATCACACCCTCAGATCACCTATAACCGGTTATGTGGCGTTTAAGGCTGATGAGCTGGAACCGGGCAACCTCATCTCGGCGGGTGTGCGGGTGGCTGGAATCAGCGACACCTCAAGACTGAGAATGACTGTGGGGCTCAGCGAGCGTGAGCTTGCCATGATACGGACCGGCGCCGGAGTGAAAATAACAATGGATACCTGTGAAACTCCCATGAGGGGGCAGGTCACGGCAATAGCCGCCGCCGGCGACGTCCGGACGGGCAGTTTCCCGGTTGTGGTTGAGTGGGAAAACAGCTGTGGAGAGGTTGTCCGCTCGGGCATGAGCGCGGTGGCCGAAATAGAAACCCATGCCGCCGCCGGGGGGCTGATTGTACCTTCCCAGGGGGTTCTGAACATAGCAGGAGAACGCGCGGTTTATGTCTACCGCGACGGCCAAGCGGTTGTCAGGCCGGTTGCCACCGGCCGTGTTTTGGGTAACCGGACAATAGCGCTGGAAGGTCTGGAAGAGGGTGAGACGGTTATCATTTCCGGCTTGTCACGATTGTATGACGGAGCGCCGGTGGAACTCACCGTCGCCGGGGAGAGCGGGAGCTGGTAATGAGTATAGGCAAGTTTTCCGTAAAAAACCCGGTGCTGATCAACCTGTTGATGATTATTCTCTTTGTTTTGGGTCTTTTCAGCATAGCCAGACTGCCCAGGGAGCAGTTCGCGGAAGTTCCGTTTTACTGGGTGAATATTGTGGTCCCCTATCCCGGGGTGAGCGCTCCAGAGGTGGAACAGAGTGTAATAGTACCCATAGAACGGGAGTTTCAAAACCTGCCCCGGGTAAAACAGATTTCGTCAACAGCAAGCGAGGGGCTCGGGGTTGTGCGGGTGGAATTTGATGATGACGTTACCGCTGATGAGTTCGGCAGGCTCTATCAGGAAGCCCAGACCCAGTTTAACAGGGTTTCCCTGCCGGACGGGGTAATAGATCCGGTGGTGGATGATTTCTCGTCCGGTGATTTTGTGCCGGTCATTGAAGATATCCTTCACGGAGAAGCCGATTACCCGGTGATAGTGGAGGCGGCGGAAACTCTGCAGCGCAGAATAGAAGGCATCAGGGAAGTCAGCGAAGTCACCCTCATCGGCGGCCGGGAGCGTGAAATTGCCATTGAACTTGACCGCAACCGGATGGAGGCCCTGGGGGTCTCGCTGAACGAAGTTATTCAGGCCGTGGACGGCAGAAGCGCGGCGGTGCCGGGAGGGGTCCTTGAGACCGCCAACCGTGAGTACCTGCTGCGGACGGTTTCCGGGCTGGAGAGTGCTGAAGATTTCAAAGACATCATAGTCCGCCGTTCAAACGGTTCCCAAGCCGCCGGCAGCGGTATGGGAGGCGGAGCGGCGGGGGCTTCCGCAGAGGGTTTCGGCGCCGTTTTGGTACGGGACGTTGGTTCAGTGGAAGAGCAGTTTGAACGCCGGGGTATAACCGCCCGGTACAACGGTAATTCGGCGGTGGTGCTCAGGGTCACAAAAGTTACCAAAGGAAACGCTATCTCCATAGTAGAAGACCTGCGGCAGACCCTGGAGCAGTTTGATGAAATAAGACCTCCGGGGGTACAGATTGCCCTGTTCAACGATTCAACCGTGCAGATACAGGACAGCATTTCGGTACTGGTGAATAACGGGCTGTTCGGGTTTCTGCTGCTGGTGCTTATTCTCTATCTATTTATCGGGTTCAGGAACGCTTTAATTACCGGTATCGGCATTCCTCTGGCGTTTGCCATAACCTTTATTGTGCTGGAGTGGATGGGGGAGACTTTGAACAGCAACACCCTCTTCGGTCTGGTGCTGGTGCTGGGGATGGTGGTGGACCACGCGATTGTTATTGTGGAAAACAGTTATCGTCTAAAACAGGACGGCTACTCAAGCGTGGACGCGGCCATAGAAGGTACCAACCAGGTGGTGAAGCCGGTTATAACCGCTACCCTCACCACGGTGGCCGCCTTTCTGCCGCTCATGTTTCTGCCGGGGATTATCGGGCGGTTTCTGCGGGTTATTCCTCTGGTGGTTTCCATTGCCCTGATAGCCTCTACCTTTGAAGCCCTGGTTTTTTTACCGGTACATTTTGCCGAATGGTCCGGTAAAACCGGGGAGCGCAAGCTGCGGCTGTTTGACCGGTTCAGAGACCGTTTTGCCCGGCTGGCGGGCGGGGTCTACAAACACCGGCGTATTTCAGTAGCGGTGATGCTGCTGATCATGATAGGGTCATTCGCGCTGGTGCCCTTTCTGCGGCAGGACCTGTTCAGTGCCGAAGAT
>SLIA01000080.1 GCA_007135935.1 Wenzhouxiangella sp. | reverse complement strand
GTACCCGTGATCCCGGACTCGATCCGGGATGACCGGGGAGGGGTGCCTCCTTATTCGCACTCGGCCAGCCTGGGCCGGGCCAGGCGTTCGATGGGGAAGTCGCCGCTGCCGAAGTCTTCCAGGTGGCTTTCGAAGTAGACATGGCCGGAGTCGGTGTCGTCAAACTGGATGCCCAGCCAGCCCCAGTCGATGCGTTCGACATCGGCCGGGTCGAAGTCGGGGCCGTAGGTGGCGCCGATGGGCTGCCACAGGGTTTCGACCTCCAGTGGCGTGCCGGACGCCGGCGGCAGATTGATGCCGATGGTCGGTGGGATGCCGATGCGGCCAACGCCTGTCATCCAGGCTTGTTCGCCCGAACCGTCGGCGGAGTAGGTGAACCAGTAGACCAGGGCGCGGTCGTCGGGCAGTACTTCGACGATGAAGCCCTCGCCGGCTGCTTCCGGGTTGTACCAGGCGCCTGAATACTGCTGGAAATCGCCCTGGTTGTCGCAGGTGGTGCCGGCCAGCTCGGTCAGGCGCTGGTAGTCGAGGCGATCGGCATAGAGCGGCGGCGGGCAGGGCGGCGTCATCGGATCCGGCGGGGGGCTTGGGAGTGGTCCACAGGCGGCCTGGTCATAGTAGTTGCGTTCCACATGCAGGCTGTCTTCATCCAGACGGTCAAACCGCATCCGGGTCATGGCGCGCATCAGGGGATCATCTCCGTCGAAGCGGAAGCCCTGGCCGAAGTCGCCGCGGGTTTCCAACAGCATTGGCCACTGCACAAATTGCTGACCTGCCTGGCCGACTTCGAACCCCCACTGCTGCCGGCCCTGCCGGTCGAAGCTGAAGCTGTAGAGCAGGGGCGCGCCGTTGTCGAGCACTTGCAGGGCCACGCCTTCGCCGTCGAATTCCGGGTTGAACCAGCTGCCGCTGACGGTGGCATCCATATCGCTGCGCTCGCGCCCCAGGCACTGTTCGAAATCCGGGCCGCCGGCATGGCGTTCGGCCACCCACTGGGCGATTTCTTCGTTGGCCAGGGTAAACTCGTTGAAGCAGATGCGCAGCCCGCCGCCGGTATTGCCGGAATCGTTTCGGTTGAGGTTGGCGACCTTTATGTCGTCGGTCAGTTCGCCGCTGAAGCGATTGCCGGCCAGGTCAAGATACCTCGTGCCCCTGAACCCATTGCTCACGGCACGAAAGGCGTTGAGAAACCCGGTTTCCAGCCGGTTGTCGGCCAAATCCAGTTTGCGCAGCTTCAGTTCCGACCAACTCTCCGGCACAGCGCCCTCGAATTGGTTGCGGGCCAGCAACAGGTGCTGGTCATCCACGGTATCGCTGTCTGGATCTGCCGCCGGGAGGGCGCCAGCCAGGCGGTTGCCGGACAGGTCGACGTGGCTTGTCAGTGTCGGCAAGTGATGCAGGGTTCCGCCGATGTCGTTGTCCGCGAGGTCGAGTCGGGCTGGGGGCACATTGGTAAATAGCAGCCAGGTCAGTTCCTCGCTCATTTCGCCGGCAAGGTTGTTGTCGGGAAGCTCCAGCGCCTCGAAGCGGAGGGAGCCGGTCGCGTGATCCACGCGACAGGTGATGCCATACCAGTCGCAGACATCAACCTCCGGATCCAGCCAGCCGTCGTTGTGATGCCAGTTGTCGCCGTTGGTGGCGTGGTAGAGAGCTTCGAGCGCCTCGCGCTGGGAAGGCGTTTCGGCGCTGGCTGGTTGCAGCAGCGCCAGCGAAAGAATGCTTGTCAGACAAGATGCAATGAGTTTGTTCATGGATGCCAAGGCTAAGTCATCGGGGGTGAAAGATGGTCGGGATCCCGTGCCGCTGGAGGTGACGGCCCCGCAGAGGGGGCCGTTGGTTCAATGCGGGAATCGCCAGCTCGCTCAGTCCTCGCTGCACTCGGCGAGTTTCGGCGTGGCCAGGCGCTCCAGCGCGTAGTCGCCGGCGCCGTTGAAGTCTTCCATGTCGCTTTCCCAGTAAATGCTGGCTTCATCCTCGCTGGTGAATTCCAGCTCGAAGCGGCCCCAGGGCAGCAGTTCGACCGCTTCGGGGTCGAAATGGTCACCGAACAGTGCACCTGATGGCAGGTGCACGTCCTCGACATGGACCGTTGCGATCGGAGCGCCGGGCACCGGTCCGACGATCACGCCACTGCTGAGAAATTCACCGTCGCCCATCACCCAGGCCTGGTCGCCTGAACCGTCGGCGGCGTAGGTGAACCAATAAACCAGGACGCGATCGTCGGGCAGCACTTCGATAACGAAGCCTTCGCCGTCGTTATCCGGCTGATACCAGGCGCCGGAAAACTGCTGGAACTCGGTCTGGTTGTCGCAGGTGGTGCCGGCCAGTTGCGTGAGTTGTGTGTACTCGAGGATCTGGCTGGTGAAACCCGGGTCGCCGGTGTGAATGTTGACGTACTGGCGGGTATGCAATCCCCCGTCCTCGATATCGAGAACGTCCACGCGGGCTGCCATGCCGATCAGGTATTCGTCGGGGTTGGGCAGGCCTTGAGCGAACTCGCCGCCGATGGGGGCGTACAGATTGATCATGTCGGAGCCGGGCAAGACCTGTTTCCGGTTGCCTGAAAACCATGCCTGGCCGGAAGCCAGGTGGTCCGGTGGGGCATGGGTGAACCAGTGAATCAGCGTCTGGCCGTTGTCGAGCAGCATCATGGAAATCCCCTCGCCGCTGCGTTCCGGGTCGAACCAGGACCCGCTGTGGGCAATCTGCGGGGCCTCGAAGCTTCGGCCCAGGCAGTACTCGAACTCGCCGTCCATGTGTTCTTCGGCAAGCATGGACTCGGCCGCGGCCGACGTGACGCTCAGGTCGTTCCAGCACAGGTTCAGCCAGTTGGGAAAACCCCTGGCGTGATCGGCCAGCCAGTCATCCAACTCTCCGGAGAACTGGTTGGCGCGGAGATCCAGCCGCAACTGCTGGTCGGGGTGGCCGGAAGGGTTGTACTCCAGATCATCGGCAAGTGCTGCGAGAGCCGGGGCAATGCTGCCGGTGAAGTCGTTGCCGTCAAGATGGAGGCGGCTCAGATCGAGGTCGGCCAGCCACTCGGGCAAGTCGCCGCCGAGCAGGTTGTGCGAAAGGTCGAGAGTTCCGAGCTGGTCACGCCCCTCAAGGACTCCGGGGAGAGGGCCGGAGAGCAGAGTGTTCGACAGTTCCAGCGAACTCAGGACTGGGGCGGCATCCGGGCTGATGTCCAGGGACTCTATCGGGTTGTTCGATGCCGTCAGGAACAGCAAGCGAGGCGCAGCGTTCGGACCAATGCTCAGGGAATCGAACAGGTTGCCGCCTGCAATCAGGTGCTGCAGGTCGGAATACTGCTCGGCATGCATGACGAATGGCCCGGTCAGTGCGTTGTTTGGAACCACTAGAGCCCTGAGCTCCGGCATGTCGCCGAGCGATTCGGGCAGTATACCCGTCAGACCATTATTGCCCAGCACCAAGTGGACCCCGACACTGTCAAGGCTTTCAAAACAGTCGACGCCGTACCAGTCGCATGCGCTGACATCCCCGTCAAGCCAGTCGTCGTTGCGTTCCCAGTTGTCCCCATCGGTGGCGTTGTAAAGATCAATCAGGGCCGCTCGCTGGTCTTCACTGATCTCCAGGTCGGCCAGTGCCGCGGCGCCGACGGTGAGCGCCAGCGCGGTGATGACAGAATTGAGAACCCAACGCTTTTTGCGATGCAGTGACACATTCATTCAAGCCTCCTTACAAAATGAATTGTTGTGATTGGTCTCCTACCCCGAAGGTCATCGTAGTCAGTCAGGTGGAGGGTGTCCATGCTTGCCCGGTTAAACTTGTGTTCAACATTCATTAATGTGAGGGTGTGGCTGTTGAGTCATCTCGGGACGGAGGGTAGTTATAATGGTGCGTTTGCCTTTCACTGGTTTCCAATGTCCCGACTGAACGACGAAATCGCGCGCCGGCGCACCTTTGCCATCATCTCGCATCCCGATGCCGGCAAGACCACGCTGACCGAGAAGTTCCTGCTGTT
>SLIA01000042.1 GCA_007135935.1 Wenzhouxiangella sp. | reverse complement strand
GAAAGGTGAAAGGTGAAAGGTGAAAGGAGGCTCTTTTTTCCTTTTACCTTTCCACCTTTCACCCTGACGCGAACGCGTCAGCGTCAACGTTTCATATAGTTGAAGAACTCCTCGTTCGTCTTCGTCACCTTCAGCTTGTCGAGCATGAACTCGATGGCCTGGGCCTCGTCCATGGGTTGCAGGATGCGGCGGAGAATCCAGGTCTTTTGCAGCTGGTCGTTGCCGATCATCAATTCCTCGCGGCGGGTGCCGGAGCGGTTGATGTCGATGGCCGGGTAGACCCGCTTCTCGGCAATCCGCCGGCTCAGGTGAATTTCCATGTTGCCAGTACCCTTGAATTCCTCGTAGATGACCTCGTCCATCTTCGAGCCGGTGTCGACCAGGGCCGTGGCGATGATGGTCAGGCTGGCCCCGTCCTCGATGTTGCGCGCGGCACCGAAAAAGCGCTTGGGGCGCTGCAGGGCGTTGGCGTCGACACCGCCGGTCAGCACCTTGCCCGATGACGGCACCACGGTGTTGTAGGCGCGAGCCAGCCGGGTGATGGAGTCGAGCAGGATGATGACGTCCTTCTTGTGCTCCACCAGGCGCTTGGCACGCTCGATGACCATGTCGGCAACCTGCACGTGGCGGGTGGCCGGCTCGTCGAAGGTCGAGGAGATGACCTCGGCATCGACGCTGCGCTCCATCTCCGTGACTTCTTCGGGGCGCTCGTCGATCAGCAGGATGATCATGTGCGTTTCCGGGTTGTTGGCCCGGATGGCAGTGGCAATGTTCTGCAACATCATGGTCTTGCCGGCTTTTGGCGGGCTGACCACCAGGCCGCGCTGCCCCTTGCCGATCGGTGCGATCAGGTCGATGATGCGTCCGGTGATGTCCTCGGTCGAGCCGTTACCCCGTTCGAGCCCCAGTTGTTCGCGCGGAAACTCAGGGGTCAGGTTCTCGAACAGGATCTTGTTCTTGGCCGCTTCGGGCTTGTCGTAGTTGAGTTCCTCGACCTTGAGCAGGGCAAAGTAGCGCTCGGAGGATTTCGGAGGACGGATCTTGCCGGAAATGTAATCGCCGGTGCGCAGATTGAAGCGCCGGATCTGCGAGGGGGAGACGTAAATGTCATCGGGACCGGCCATGTAGGAGGCCTCGGCCGAGCGCAGGAAGCCGAAGCCGTCCTGAAGGATTTCAAGTACCCCGTCGCCGTAGATGGCCTCCTTCTTCTGGGCCTTGGCCTTGAGGATGGCGAAGATGACGTCGTGCTTGCGTGAGCGGCCAACATTGTCGATGCCGAGCTCTTCGGCCATATCGACCAGTTCCTTGGCGGACTTTCTTTTTAGTTCGGTCAGATTCATGAGGTTTTCTGCCAGAGATTTGAAGGGGTTGCCACGGGCAGACAGGAGTTGTCGCCGCGGTGGAACCCGGAATGCGAGCGTGAATGAACTCTTGAAGTGCGCAACTTGCCCGCCGATGCGGGAATAATTGAAACAGGGATTGCCCGACGGGACACCGTACGGGTGTACGCTAAATTATCATCAAAGTGCCGGCAAGTCCAGTGCATGCCGGCAACCGCAACGAAATCTCCTCAGGAGATGGTTTCGTCGATGAACTGCTTGAGAGCGGACTTGGTCAGCGCGCCGACCTTGGTGCCTTGGTGTTCGCCGTTCTCGAAGATCATCAGGGTCGGGATGCCGCGGATCTTGTAGCGGGTCGTGACCTGCTGATTCTGATCGATATTGAGCTTGGCAATCCTGATGCGATCGCCGTATTCGTCGGCCAGTTCGCGAAGAATCGGATCGATCATCTTGCACGGACCGCACCATTCGGCCCAGTAGTCCACCAGTACCGGGCCCTCGGCCTTGAGTACCGATTGGTCGAAATCGCTGTCGCTTACGTGGATGATGTTCTCGCTCACAGCAAGGTTACTCCTTGAATTTCGGTGGGTTGGAGCAAATGTCGGCGGATGCCGGCAGTGGGTTCTGCAAACCCCTATACTACGCCATGCTATCGCCGTTGCGTCAAATGCGCTGCCCGGCATGCCTCGATACGCACCGTCAGCCAGCGACAACGTCAAGGCGATTGAACCGTTTTTCAAGGACAACGAAGACTCAGTGACAGAAAACTCAACACCACAGCAAGTTCTCACCGACACCCGTTTCGATTCGTTCGACCTGTTTGCACCGGTCCGCCAGGGCCTGGCAGATGCCGGATTCGAAAAGTGCACCCCCATCCAGGACCGTACACTGCCGTTGACGCTGGCCGGCAAGGACGTCGCCGGCCAGGCGCGCACCGGCACCGGCAAGACGGCAGCCTTCCTGCTGACCGTTTTCCAGCGCCTGCTCAGCGCAGACAGCGTCGGGCCGGGTCCCAATCCGCGCTCCATCATCATTGCGCCGACGCGCGAGCTGGCCATCCAGATTCATCGTGATGCCGAGCTGCTCGGCAAGCACACCGGGCTGCGTACCGTGCTGACTTACGGTGGGGTCGACTACGCCCGCCAGCGCGAACAGATCGCCGGGGGCGTGGATATTCTCATCGGCACGCCGGGTCGGCTGATCGATTATTTCAAGCAGGGGGTCTACAACCTCAAGCATATCGAGGTGGCGGTGCTCGACGAGGCCGACCGCATGTTCGACCTGGGCTTCATCAAGGACATCCGCTACCTGTTCCGCCGCATGCCGCCGGTCGACAAGCGCCAGACCCTGATGTTTTCGGCCACCTTCCCGCTCAAGGTCACCGAGCTGGCCTACGAGCACATGAACGATGCCGAAACGATTCGGTTCGAGGAAGAGCAGGTCACCAGTGACCGCGTCACCCAGGTGGTTTATTACCCGGCTAACCGCGAGAAGTTGCCGCTGCTGGTCAAGCTGCTGCGCGGCATGCCCGAAGGGCACGTGATGGTGTTCGTCAATACCCGGCACAACACCGACCGGGTCGCACGCACCCTCAAGGCCAACGGCATCAACTCCGCCATGCTGGCCGGCAGCGTGCCGCAGAAAAAGCGTCAGAGCCTGCTCAAGCGCTTTCATGACGGCGAGATCGACGTGCTGGTGGCGACCGATGTGGCCGCTCGCGGCCTGCACATTCCGGATGTCAGTCATGTCATCAATTACGACCTGCCGCAGGATGCTGCCGATTACGTGCATCGCATCGGGCGGACTGCGCGACTCGGTGCGACCGGCGATGCCATCAGCTTTGCCTGCGAGGACTATGCCTTTCACCTGCCCGAGATCGAGGAATACATCGAGATGTCGCTGCCGGTCGAGCAGCACGATCCGGACGATCTGCCCGAACTCGAACGGCCGCGCCCGCCTCGAGGCAAAAAGAAGAGCTCCGGCAAACGCGGTGGTGGCCGCGGCGGCCGAGGCGGAGGCCGGCGGCGCAGCGGCGGCTCCCGGCAGGGCTGACCGGGTCGATTGCCCGGCTCGCCTTGCCCGGGCGAGTCGCTCTCCGTTGCCTGTGATTGGTGTGCGCGCCGACGCGGCTGCGAATTCTTGTCACCTGATGGCCTGTCGACTGCGTGCCGCGTGCCATGCGCCAGGAGACATTCCTCGCCATGTGCCCCCACAAAACACCGTCGATTTATCGGACGGTGGCACAGCACGCTGACATTTCCCGTTTTCGGGGAATCACGCAATCAATCCACCGCAAATTGAGAGGGATCCTGATGTTGAAGAATCGATCGCCGCGCATGTTGTCGGCGCTGCTGGGGCTGCTGCCCGTTTTCGCTATCGCCAGCACCGCCGGAGCCGGCAAGGATCTGGCCGGCCTGCTGGGTGAGCCCCTGCCGAGCCTGACCACGGCCAGTCCGTCCAGTAGCCTGATGGCGGTGGACTGTGAGGATGAGGCGGGTATCGTCATCCAGGACGATGGCACGATCGAGAATGGCTACGGGGGCAATCCGGCGGTGATCGACGAGGTGCGTTTTGTCGATCTCTACACACCGGAAGCCTATCCGGCCGCTCTGACCGGCGTGTGTGTGGCCTTCATCACGATAGATGGCGAGTCCACCCTGGATATCGAAATCGTGGTCTACGATGACAGCGGTACCGACGGTGCGCCGGGAGAGCTGATCGGCAGTCAGCCGGTGGTCGTCGATGTGGAAACGGTCGATGTGCCCGTTCCGCCGGATCAGCAACCGCTGTGGACGGCCATCGACCTGTCGTCGCTGGACATCGAGGTGAGTTCGGGCAGCGTGTTTGTCGGTGTGCGCTACGAGCCGCCGGAGCCGAATGTTTTCATCGCGGCCGATGAGAACGAAGAAAGCCCGGTGGGTTTCGCCGGCGGATACTGGTGGACGAGCGAGGAAGAGGACTGGGAGCCGATCCAGGAAGGCTTTAGCGGCTATCGCGCATTGATGGTGCGCCCCGTGCTGTTGACCGATCCGCAAGCCGAAATTGCCCCGGCTTCGTTCAACTTCACGCTCGATGCCGGCAGCTCGGCCAACGACCAGCTCGATATTGCCAATGTGGCCGAGGTCGGTGCCGAGAATCTGGATTGGTCGATCGACACCGTTGAGCCGTCGGTTGCCGGTGGCCGTTTCGATGGTGACTTCGATATCGACAACTGGACTTTCGAGAACGACCCGGAAGGCGTCAACGGCAGCTTCTCCACCGAGCCCGGGCCGCCGCTTGAGCTCTACATTCTGGGCGGTGACGACGGCGAGGGCGGCAACACCGATCTGTGGATCGAGATTCCGGCCGACGGCACCATCACCTTCGACTGGGGCTATCAGTCGGATGATACCGGCGAGTTCGATTCGGGCGGTTACGCCATCAACGGCGATTACACCGTGCTGGCCTTCAACAATACGCAGGTGCCGTTCTTCGATGAAAGCGCGACGGTGGCGGTCAGCGCCGGCGACATCTTCGCTTTCCGCGTCCAGACCGACGACGGCCTGTTCGGCGCCGGTGAGCTGGGCGTGACCAATTTCGAGTTCACGCCCGACCTGTGTTCGCCGGAAAACGATGCGAACTGGCTGACGGCCACGCCCGACAGTGGCTCGACGGCCGCGGGTGACAGCGCTGCGGTGACGGTGGGAGTCGACACGGCCGGCCTTGCCGCCGGTCAGTACGATGGCGCGCTTTGCGTGAACACCAATGACCCCGATGCAGAGCAGGTCGTGGTGCCGGTCAGCCTGCAGGTGATTGACCCGAACCAGGGGCTGCTCGAGGGAACGGTCGAGACTCTGGGGCAGTGCGGCGACGAGCCGTTCGTGCTGGCCGACGCCGAGGTGACCGTGCTCGGCGACAATGGCGGCATCTTCGAGACGACCACTGACGCCGATGGCTACTACAGCCTGATGATCGGTGAGGGTGAAAGCCCGCTGGAAGTGCTCGTCGAGCATCCGGATCATCTGGATGGCAATGCCTCTGGCGTGCAGGTCGAAGCGGGCGAGATCACGGTGCTGGATTTCGAACTCGTGCTGGAAGCGCCCTGCGCCACGGCACAACCGGAAATCTTGCAGGCCATTGTCGGTCAGGGCGAGACGGCCACGCGTTCGCTCGAGATCGGCAACCAGGCGGGCGGAGCCGAACTGAGCTGGAGCCTGGAGACGGCTGATTCACCGGCGAGCGCCCGGGAATCGGAGTCTTCCGCGGCTGAGCCGCTGCGCCGGCACAACCCGAGCGCCGAGATGCTGAGCGACCAGCTCGGTGGCGCCTTGCCCGGCCTGACCATGGCCAATCCGTCCGGTGACCTGATGGCCATGGACTGTGAGGGCGAACCAGGCATTGTCATCCAGGACGATGGCGTGCTGGACAACGGTTACTCGGGCAATGCGGCGACTGTTACCGAGGTGCGCTTTGTCGATCGCTACACTCCGGAAGGCTACCCGGCTGATCTGACGAGCGTGTGTGTTGCCTTCATCACCATCGACGGCGAGTCGACTTTCGATATCGAAATCGTGGTCTATGACGACAGTGGCACCGATGGCACGCCTGGCGAAGAGCTGGGCAGCCTGTCCGCGACGGTGGACGTAGAGGAAATCCCGGTGCCGGTGCCGCCGGAGCAACAGCCGATATGGACGGCCATCGACTTGTCTTCGCTCGGCATCGAGGTCAATTCCGGCAGCATCTATGTGGGTGTTCGCTACGAGCCACAGGATCCGAACTTCTTCATCGCCGCCGATGAGAACGAAGACCGTCCGGTCGGTTTCGCCGGTGGATACTGGTGGACAAGCGAGGACGAGACCTGGGAGCCGATCCAGGACAACTTCCCCAGCTACCGCGCATTGATGGTGCGCCCGGCATTGGTGGCCGAAGCGCAGGGCTGCGATGCGCCGGAGGATATCGGCTGGCTGAGCGTTGCCCCGGACGCGGGCAGCGTCGCCGCCGGCGACAGCGTCCTGGTGGATGTTATGTTCGATGCCGATGGTCTGTCCGATGGGCTGTACGAGGCCCTGCTGTGCCTCGAAAGTAACGATCCGGACCATCCGGTCATCGAGATTCCGGTCATCATGACGGTCGGTGACGACGGTATTTTCTCCGACCGCTTCGAACAGTAAATGCCAATCCCGGGGCGCCGCGCCGCGACGCCCCGATGTCCTGCTCGCAGGGTCACACCGCTTGCTTTCCCGGCACCGCACAGTGCTGTGCCGGTTTGCAGCCGGCAAATGACGGGCCGCCGGCAGGCAGGCGAGCGCGGCCGCGATGCCGGTGCATCAGCCCCCTTGCCCGCGTGGCTTGTTGTGCTACTCTGCCGGGAATGGAAACCGGGAACTGATTGCCCCTCCGCTCATGCAGTTGACTTCCATCTGGTCGGGTCGCCTGGCACTGATTGCTGCCGCGCTGCTGGCTCTCATGATCGCCTGGTCGTTGGTGCGGCTGGTGTGGCTGATTGTGGACGGGCCACAGGTGGCAGCGGCACCGATGCCGCCAGTCCCCCGAGCTGCCCCGCAGGGTGCGGCAAACGGTGAATTTCGCTGGGAACTGTTCGGCAGCAGCACGGAGTCCGTGCGCCCGGCCGTGCTGGAGCAGGCGCCGGCCACCCGCCTGTCGCTTCGGCTCAAGGGCGTGATGGCGGCCGGTGAAGGAGGCTACGCAGTCATTGCCGATGCCGATGGCGAGGATCGGGTCTACCGGGTCGGAGACGAGCTGCCCGGTGGAGCACAGGTTGAATCAATCGAGGCGCGTCGCGTGCTGCTGCTTCACGATGGACAGACCGAGGCGCTGGAAATGGAAACCGGCGCGCTTACTGCTTCGTCCCGGTCGGCCGGGCGCGACTCGTCCGATGCCGAGCCGGTGCAGCTGGCCGGCATTCGGGGCATGGAGGCGACAAGATCGATTCCCGGCGGTGTTGCCTCGATGCCTCAGGCCGCTTCGTTCGGCGCCGGCAATCTGCAGGAGCTGGCCGGGGCCATTTCGGTTCTGCCGGTATCCGGCGGTGGATTCCGGGTTCGTCCCGGTCGAGACGCCAGCCTGTTTGCCGAACTGGGATTGCAGGTCAACGACGTGGTCACGGCCATCAATGGTCAGCCACTGGAGTCGGAAGATGACGTGCAGAACCTGTTTGCCGACGTCATGCGGCGTGGAGAAGTGGCCATCACCGTCAACCGCGAGGGGCGCGAGATGACCTTGCGCCCCGACCTGGAAGCCATACTCGGGAGACTTGAGTGACCAAGATTCAACGCTTCGTGCTGGCCGCCTTGCTGTGTGCAGTTGCGGCTTCGGTCACGGCCGATGAAGAAGAGCACGTGCTCAACTTCAAGGACGCCGATATTCGCGGCCTGATCACGGCCGTGGCCGACATGACCGGCAAGAACATCATCGTTGATCCGCAGGTTTCGGGGCGGATCACGGTGATCTCCAACCAGGCGCTGTCATCGGAGGAGGTCTGGGATGTATTCCAGTCCATTCTGCGCGTGCACGGCTACACAGCCGTGACCGATGAGCGGACCGTTCGCATCATCCCGGATGTCAATGCCCGCCAGGACGGGCGGGTCCCGGTCGACGACATGCGCGTCGGCGGCGATGACCCGGTCACCCGCATTCTCAAACTGGAGCATGTGCGCGCCTCGGAAGTGTCCCAGCTGCTGCGCCAGCTGCTGCCGCAGTCGGCCTACATGGCCTACCACGAGCCGTCGAATTCCCTGGTTATCAGTGACCGTTCGGCCAATATCCGCCGGGTCGAGGACATCGTGCGCCGTCTCGACGCCGCCACCGATCACGACCTGGAGGTGATCGCGCTCAGCCACGCCGATGCCGACGAGGTCGTGCGCCTGGTCGGGCGTATCTACCCCGATGCGGCCGGTGGCGATGCGGCCGTGGCCGACGAGCGCACCAATACGGTCATTCTGACCGGCGACCCGAGCCGGCGCCTGCGGCTGCGCACCCTGATCAGCCATCTCGACACCCCGCTGGAGCAGGAGGGCAGTACGCAGGTCATCTACCTGCGCTATGCCACCGCCGACACACTGGTGCCGGTGCTCGAGGGCATTCTCGATCTGGACCAGGAGGATTCTCAGCGCGCCCGCATTCAGGCCCATGAAGAAACCAATGCGCTGGTGGTGACCGCGCCGCCGTCGGTTTTCCGTTCCATCCAGTCGGTGGTCAACCAGCTCGATGTCCGGCGCGCCCAGGTGCTGGTCGAGGCCATCATCGCCGAAGTGGCCGTCGACACCAGCCAGGAGCTGGGCATTCAGTGGCAGTTCTTCGAATCGGGCGAGCGCGGCTTCTTCGGCGGTACCAATTTCCAGAGTGGCGGGCGCAACCTGCTCGATCTCAGCGCCAGCCTGGCCGGCGAGGGCGATGGGCTGGCTTTGCCCGGTCGCGGCATGAACCTCGGCTACGTGCGCGGGCGCTCCAGCCTGCTGGGAGTGGAAGTGCTCGAGATCGGTGGCCTGGCAAGGGCCCTGGCCACCGATACCAACACCAATGTGCTCTCCACGCCGTCGGTCGTGACCCTGGACAACCACGAGGCCAGCATCAACGTCGGCCAGGAAGTGCCGTTCTTGTCGGGCAGCTTCTCGCAGACCGGCATGGCCACGGGCGAGGGCCAGGTCAACCCGTTCCAGACCATCAATCGTGAAGAGGTCGGTATCAAGCTCAATGTCACCCCGCATATCAACGAAGGCGACATGATCATGCTCAATATTTCCCAGGAAGTCTCCACTCTGGCGGCTGCGTCCGGGGCCGTCGATCTGATCACCAACAAGCGCACGATCTCGACTAGGGTGATGGTGCCCGACGGCGATATCCTGGTCCTCGGCGGTCTGATGAGCGACGAGTTGGAAGAGGGCGAAGAGCGGGTGCCGGGGCTGAGCCGGATTCCCCTGCTCGGCGAGTTGTTCAAGTACCGCACGTCGAACAACGTCAAGCGCAATCTGATGGTGTTCATCCGCCCGCGCATTCTGCATGACGACGCACTCATGAACGACATCACTCGTTCCAAGTACTCCCGTATCCGTGACATCCAGCTCGAGCAGCGCGAGGGCCCGCGCACCATGACGCCGCGCGAGCAGATGCCGCTGTTGCCCGAACTCGACGATTTCCTGCAATCGCCCGACGATGAGCGATGAGTTCCGCCCGGCCTATGCCTTTGCCCGCCGCCGCGGCGTAACGGTCGCCGGGCGCGACGGCGACGGGCGATTCCGCCTCGCCGTGCGCGAACCGGTGGATGTCGGCGCGCTGCAGGAGGTGCGTCGGCGCCTGGACGGGCCGGTCGCGGTCGAGCGCCTGGCGGCAAGCGAATTCGAACGTCTGGTCGTCAGCCTTTACGAGTCCGGCGATGCCGCCGCCCGCCAGGTCGCCGAGGACCTGGGCGATGACCTGGACCTGGCACGCCTGGCCGAGGATCTGCCCGAGCCGGCCGATCTGCTCGAGAGCGAGGATGACGCGCCCATCATTCGCCTGATCAACGGCGTGCTCACCCAGGCCATACGCGAAGGCGCCTCCGATATCCACCTCGAACCCTTCGAGGACCGGCTGTCGATCCGCTTTCGGGTCGACGGCGTGCTGCGCGAGGTGATGAGCCCGGCGCGCGGCCTGGCCGGACTGATCGTGTCGCGTATCAAGGTCATGGCCAGGCTCGACATCGCCGAAAAGCGTATCCCCCAGGACGGTCGTATCGGCCTGCGCATTGCCGGCCGGCCCGTGGATGTGCGCGTGTCCACCCTGCCGTCGAGTCATGGCGAGCGCGTGGTCCTGCGTCTGCTCGACAAGCAGGCCGGGCGACTGGATCTGGCCGATCTGGGCATGGACGAGGACACGCGAGCACGCATGGAAACACTGGTGGCACGCCCGCACGGCATCCTGCTGGTCACCGGGCCGACCGGATCGGGCAAGTCAACCACGCTGTATGCCGCGCTGATGCGCCTGAACGACCGCAGCCGCAACATCATGACCGTCGAGGATCCGATCGAGTACGATCTCGACGGCATCGGTCAGACCCAGGTCAACCCGAAGGTGGACCTGACCTTTGCTCGCGGTCTGCGCGCCATCCTGCGCCAGGACCCGGACGTGGTCATGGTCGGGGAGATCCGCGACCTGGAAACGGCCCGTATTGCCGTTCAGGCCAGCCTGACAGGCCACCTGGTGCTCTCCACGCTGCACACCAATACCGCCGTTGGCGCCATCACGCGCCTGGTCGACATGGGCATCGAGCCGTTTCTGCTGGCTTCGAGCACCATTGGCGTGCTGGCCCAGCGTCTGGTGCGCGTGCTCGACCCGGAATGGAGCGAGCCCTACACGGTCTCGGCCGAGGAATTGTCGCGCCTGGGCGTTCGCCACGACGATGCGGCAACCCTCTACCGCCCCCGCAGCGATCTGCCCGAGGATGTATCTGGCTACCGCGGCCGTACCGGCATCTACGAACTGGTGCCGGTCAACGAGCGCATGCGTGCCCTGATCCACGACGGCGCCAGCGAACAGTCTCTCGAAGATCTGGCCCGCGAACTTGCGCCGAGCATCCTGGAGGATGGGTGGCAAAAGGCACTGAATGGCATGACCTCGCTGGAAGAGGTCTTGCGAGTAACGAGGGCTGCGTAGGTCGGGGCCACGTCCCCGACGGACGACGATCCGGGTCTGAACACGCCTGGCTACGCGTGTACAAGTTTGAAAGGTCGTCCGTCGGGGATGTGACCCCGACCTACGCGGGCTCGCCCTGAAATCTGAAACTGGAACCTGGAACCTGCGAGCGAACGCGAGCCAAGATGGGAGCATACGAATACCAGGCGCTGAATGACAGCGGCGCGACTACCCGCGGTGTGTTGCAGGCCGACACGCCGCGGGCCGCGCGCGGTCAGCTGCGCGAGCGCGGACTGATTCCGCTGGAGGTCCGGGCCGTGGGCGTGGAGTCCAGGGTCGGTGGCGGCTTCGTGCGGCGTGGGCGCGAGCGGGCGCTTTTGCTCCGGCAGATGTCGACCCTGCTCAAGGCCGGGCTGCCGCTGGAAGAGGTGCTCTCGGTGCTGGTCGAACAGACCGATCAGCCACAGATTCGCCGCCAGCTCGGCGCGATCCGCGCACGGGTGATGGAAGGGCAGAGCCTGTCGGCCGGCATGGGCGAGCATCCGCGTCTGTTCCCCGAGTTGTACACCGCGGCGATTGCTGCCGGCGAACGCGCCGGTCGGCTCGAGGCCGTGCTCGAACGCCTGGCCACGCATGCCGAGAATCGCGAAGAAATGCGCCGCAGTTTCAGTATGGCACTGATTTATCCGGTGCTGCTGGTCGGGGTGGCCATCGCCGTGGTCTGGGGATTGATCGCATTTGTGGTGCCGCGCGTAATCGGAGTTTTCGAACAGGCGGCCGAAGAGCTGCCGATGATCACGCGCAGCCTGCTCGGCCTGTCCGATTTCGTGGCCGGCTGGGGATGGCTGATGCTGTTGTCGCTGATCGTGATCGGTGCCGTTTCGGTACTGGCGCTGCGTCAGCCCGGTCCGCGGCGATTCCGTGACGAGATCATGCTGGCCTTGCCGGTTGCCGGCCGGCTGGTGCGGGCACGCGAGACGGCAACCTTCACCCGTACCCTGGCCATCCTGGTCAACAGTGCCGTGCCGCTGGTCGAGGCGCTCAAGGTCGCCGCCGGCGTGGTGGGCAACGAAGTCGTGCGTACCGATATCGGCCGGGCCGCCGCGCAGGTGCGAGAGGGCGTGTCGTTGAGCCAGTCGCTAGCCGGGCGCGCCTGGCTGCCGCCCATGGCCAGACGCCTGATCAGCGGTGGCGAGAAAAGCGGGGAGCTGGCCGCCATGCTCGAGCATGCCGCCGATATCCAGGAGCGTGAGTTGCAGTCCGCCTCGACCATGCTGCTGGCGGTCCTGCAGCCCCTGCTGATCCTGGTTGTCGGTACGATCGTGCTCTATATCGTTCTGGCGATCATGTTGCCGATCATGAACATGAGCCAGCTGCTGGGATGACGGACATGGTGGTATTCGAGAGTGTGGGCAAGCGCTATCCCGGCGGGATCCAGGCGCTGAAGGATCTCAGCTTCCGGCTCGAGCGGGGCGAGCTGGCTTTCCTGACCGGGCACTCCGGCGCGGGCAAGTCCACATTGCTGCGCCTGATCGCGTTGCTGGAGCGGCCCACCCGCGGCCAGGTCGTTTTCGACGGGCGCAATGTCGGCAAGACGGCGCGTCGGCAGATTCCCGCGCTCAGGCGTCGCATCGGAATCATTTTTCAGGACTATCGCCTGCTGTCCGATCGCAGGGTGTTCGACAACGTCGCGCTGCCGCTGGTGATTGCCGGTGCACCGTACCCGGAAATTCGGCGGCGGGTTCGGGCCGTGCTGGACAAGGTCGGGCTGCTCGACAAGGAGCGCATGTACCCGCCGATGTTGTCCGGCGGCGAGCAGCAGCGTGTCGGTATCGCGCGGGCCATCATCGGCAAGCCGCCGCTGATCCTGGCCGACGAGCCCACCGGCAATCTCGACCCCGAGCTGTCGGCCGACCTGATGCAGTTCTTCCTGCAGCTCAACGAGCTGGGCACCACCGTATTGATCGCCAGCCACGATCTGGAGTTGATTCGCCGCCTGCGCCGCCGCGTGCTGGTGTTGCGTGACGGGCAGCTCGTCGACGATGTGCCGGCCCGCGTCGAGGTCGCAGGATGAGTGCAACACGTTCGCGCGCCGGCAGCGCGCCGGCCATGAAGCTGCCGGGCGGAATCAGGGCCTGGGGCCGGCGGCATGCCTTCAGTCTGTTGTCGTCGCTGGGTACGTTGATGCGCCAACCGATCGCCTCTGCCATGACGGTCATGGTGCTGGCGGTCGCGCTGTGCCTGCCGGCCGGACTATGGGTTACCCTCGACAATGCAGCGCACCTGGGTCAGGACTGGGAGCGGCTGGACACCCTGTCGGTGTTCCTCGAAGGCGGAATCGATGACCAGCAGGCAATGCGCCTGAGCTCGCGCCTGAGTGCCTGGGAAGAGATCACCGCGGTCGATCCGATCAGTCCCGCCGAGGGTCTGGCCGAGCTGGCCGGACAGATGGGGCTGGGCGAGGCGGCCACGGCCATTGAGGACAATCCCCTGCCATGGGTGCTCGAAGTCACGCCGAATGCGGCAGACATCCTGCCGGCGCTGGCCGAGCGCCTGCAGCGTGAAGAGGGCGTGGAGTCGGTCATCGTCGACTTGCAGTGGCTGGAGCGGCTGGCGGCAATGATCGAGGTGGTGCGCCAGCTCACGATGCTGCTGGCGCTGCTGTTTGCCGCGGCCGTGGCCTTTGTTGTCGGCAATACCATTCGCATGGACATCCATAACCGGCGCGAGGAAATCGAGGTAATGGCGCTGGTCGGGGCAACCCGCGGCTTCATCCGTCGCCCGTTTCTCTACTCGGGGCTGTGGTACGGCCTGGCCGCCGGAGTGCTGGCGTGGGCACTGGTTCGACTGGCGCTGCTGGTGCTCTCCGGTCCGGTCGAGGCTCTGGGCGGTACCTACGATGCGACGCTCGGCCTGCGTCCGCTGTCGGTCCCGCTGAGCCTGGGGCTGGTGCTGGGCAGCGGCGCCCTGGGCGTTATCGGTTCCTGGCTGGCGGTGAACCGACATCTGCGGCGGATCCGGCTTTAAAGGGGGGGCGAAGTCTCCAGGACCGTTATCGGGCCCGCTGTCGCGAGGCGAACATGGGCAGCCTCAGGCAGAGCCGCGGAGCTCGCAGAGACATTAACCCGGCCGGTACGGCCGGGGCCGCGAAGTGAAGGCGTTTGCGGACATGCGCCGCAAATGCCGTGCAACGAATACCTGGGTATTTCGTTGCCGGGTCAATCATTTCCTCTGCGGGCTCAGCGTCTCCGCGTGAGTCGTTCTGTCAGAGCGGATGCAACGCCGTAGAAACTGTTCGATGAGAGCCCCGTCGTGCACGCGCAGGGTCATCCAGGAGGCTCCCTGGATTCAAATCGCAAACAGATGTTGACTTGCAGTTCATCATCGGTCAGAATTGCGGGCTTCGTCTGGAAACATCGGGAAGAGCCCGGAATCGGTCAAATCAGGTCATCGATTGAACCCGGAATTAGCCGGAGGGGTACTCAAGCGGTCAACGAGGGCAGACTGTAAATCTGCTGGCTTAGCCTTCGCAGGTTCGAATCCTGCCCCCTCCACCAGGTTTCCGCGCCGGACATGCGGCTGGCGCACCAGGTACGAGGCGGGTGTAGTTCAATGGTAGAACCTCAGCCTTCCAAGCTGATGATGTCGGTTCGATTCCGATCACCCGCTCCAAAAAATCGCGCCCACGTAGCTCAGGCGGTAGAGCACTCCCTTGGTAAGGGAGAGGTCACTGGT
>SLIA01000163.1 GCA_007135935.1 Wenzhouxiangella sp. | reverse complement strand
GGAGAGAAATCATGAGCAAGACCGACAAGTTGACGACGAGTCCCCGAAACCTGTCGGCGCAGGAGACTCATGCCCAATGAAACGAGGGTTTGACAAATGACGCCTCATAGAAGGTCGGGGTGACATCCCCGACGGACGAGGTTGAGTCATTCACCACAGGGTCGGTCGCATTACCCGCTTCGCAACAGGATCTTGGCCGTGATGATTGCCGGGTTGTTTTCGTAGCCCATTTCGCTAAAGCGCATGACACGCTCCCGGATGTCTTCCGGGGAGAGGAAGTACCAGCCATTGGCATCCATGAACTCGCGGACCTGGTTGGTCTCCTTGCGATGGATCTTTCCGGCGGCCAGCCCCAGTTTCAGTCGGGTGCGGCTGGTGATCATTCCGTAGTTGATCAGCTCGATCCTCAGTCGATCGAAGATGATGTTCCGAAAGTTTTCACAGGTGAACAGCTTGTAGCGACCCTTCGGCTCTTCGTGGATCTCGGCCAGATGATCGAGGTTGACGCCGGGCGAATCCAGGAATGATTTGGCCTCAAGTACCAGCAACTGGTCGTGCTGTCTGTCGTAGGCCAGGATATCGATCTCGGGTCTGGGGATGGAGGGGCGGCCTACCTGGCGTTTTTCCTCCTTGGTCAGATCCACCTTGAAGGAGCGGCGCACCCAGTATCCTTCTGCCTCCAGCAGGTCGCAGACTATGCTTTCGAAGTGATCCATGCTGATGTTCCTTTTCCTGTTCTTGCTTTGCCTGTTGTTGGAAATAGAGCCGGCGGCCCGTCATGTCATGGCCGCCGGCATGGGCCCCACTGCCAAGCGGGTTGGTTGAGGATCAGCAGACAATGCCGCCCTTGGATGTTCTTACCGGTTGCCGCGAAACTGCAGGCGCTCGCTGCGAATCTCCTGCACTCGTGGTTGGTGCCAGGGTTGCTGCGGTGGTAACAGGCAAAGATGGCGGCCATTCGCGCTGGACGGGGAGTGAAGCAATACCACCTTCTCACCGGTTGCCTGCAAGACCGCATCGGATCGTCCATTCATCTCGTTTCTCCCGTGATGAATAATTAGGACGACCGAGTATTCCGGATGGTGGCGACAAGTGCTGTCGCTGCCCGTGGCCTACATTCTTGGCTTGCATGGCCGTTAAGGACCAGGACACCAAAGAACTTTTCGCTCGAGCCAGGCTCCTTGTGGCGGGTTGAAGCTGGGGAACGGGTGAATGGAGCCTCGTTCGTCGGTCGCGTTGGGCCGACCTGCCACGCAGCGGTTGGTTGGTCCTTGGTGCCCTGATCTGCAGCGGCTGTGGAGACCGCTGGAATTCAGGAAATGAGCGCCTGGACGCCCTGTGTGTGATGTTCATTCAAGTGAACGCAGGGTTGCTTCATGTAAAACAAATTGAATAAGGGTGCGACGGTCGGCATAAGGCTCACCACTGTTGCAGCGCAATCCGCGCGTTGTCGGGATCAATCCTGCCGGCGTTGGTCAGCAGGGAACGCATTTCAAGTTTCGCGGACACGCGCTCCAGGTCGTCGCGCACGGTGTCCGTGGTCAGAACGGGTTCGGGAACATAGCGCTGGACAAGTTGACGCTGTTGCGGCGTTTCAACAGCGTGGATGTTGTGAACATGACGTATCTCGTTGATGGCTTCGCGACCGCTGTACGAACCCCCATCAACCAGGCACAGGGCTGCAACGGTTCCGGTGCGCCCCAGCCCGTCGAGACAGTGAATGACCACATTATTGCCTTCGATCAGGAGGCCGGCGATCAGCAGACGGGCCAGCTGCCAGCGTTCCTTCCATCGTTGGCCGGGAATATCGTGGTCACGGATGGGCAAGTGCAACCAAAGCGCCATGATTTCATCGAGCAGTCGTGGCAGCTCCGAGAGTCCCAGCCTCTCGAATTCCGGCGTTTCCATCAGCGAGACGACAGCGGTGGCCGGCCGGCGTCGAATCGCCTCGACGATCGCTGGCCAATCTGCAGGCTGGCCGATGGCACATGGCCAGCCCGGGCATGAAGTCAGTCCGAGCCGCCCTCGATGCAGTGGAATGAAAGTGATCTCGGAGATGTCGTTCAATCCGATCACCTCTTGGTTAGAACCGGACAAACATTATTTGCTTGGCTTGCCTTGGCGTAAACTGCGCTTTGCCCTGGCTATCGTCGACCCCCATGCGCCAACCCTAAAAAGATCTCTGGCGACTCATCCGCCAGGCGCGCCCGGCGCCTGGCCGGCTGGGCTGGATGCTGGGTCGGCGTTCCGGGTATCGGAACCGTTCTTAGTTCTGGAATACAGAACCGAGAAGGTAGCCCGACAAATGAGGTCCGCTGGTATCGCTGTGACAATTGACGGCCATTGCAGTAGGCAGCTTGCCGTCAACGAAGTTGTCGACGAGGATCTTGGTGATCAGAGCAGAAACTTGTAAACTCCGAACCCGCCATGCGTTTTGCCGCCATCGACTTCGAAACTGCCAACCGCGGCGCGGACAGTGCCTGCGCGGTGGGCGTCGTGATTGCCAGCGATGGTCGTATCGTCCACCGTGAGACCCATCTTATCTGCCCGCCGCCTGGCGAGTTCGTGTTCACCCATATCCATGGACTGGATTGGGACGATGTGTGCGATGCAGCTGATTTCGGCCAGGTCTGGTCGGGGCTCGGTCCGCTGCTCGACGACGTCGATTTCCTGGCCGCCCACAATGCCCCCTTCGACCGGAAGGTGCTGTACGCCTGCTGCCACAGCCATGGTGTGTGCATCCCGGAAGTGCCCTTCGAGTGCACGGTGGCGCTGGCACGCCGGGTGTGGAGCATCTATCCCACCAAGCTGCCCGATGTCTGCCGCCGTCTCGGTATCCCCTTGAACCACCATGACGCCGCATCCGACGCCGATGCGTGCGCCCGTATCGTTCTGGCCGCCGAAGAAGCCGGCTGGCATCCGTAGCCCGCCCCCTCAAATCCCGGCCTTGTCCATCATCCCCATGAGTTTGCGGCGGGCTTTGTAGCGGGTGCGGATCCGTTCGATCCAGTCGCGGGTTTCCTGGCTGTCGTCGAGTTGCGCCACGTTCCTGATCAGCGGGACGACGTTTTGGTAGGTCTTGGCGTCGGCACGCGGCAGTTCGGCGTCGGCGGCGCGTCGGAACAGGCCGGCGGCGGCTTTGGGGTGTTTGGCGGCGACGGCTTCGGCTACCTTGATCAGCAGCTCGGGATGGGCGGCATGTGTGACGACCAGTTCCAGGGCTTCTTCCGGGGCTCCATCTTCCAACAGGAGCTGCACCCGCATGCTGACGTTCCGGCGGCCATCGTCGAGTCGAAGTTCGCGTTCGGCCAGCTCGCTAAGCGCTTCTTGTCGAACCCTTGGCCATTGGTCCGCGCTGGCGGCCTTGAGTCGATGCCAGGTTTCCGGTCCGGGGCGATGGCGATAATCCTCCCACAGCATTTCGCGTGCCTCGGCTTCGAGGCCGGCGCGCTGGTATTCCTCGGCCACCAGGCGGCGCATGCCCGGCCAGCGCGGGTGGTCTTTGAGGCCGCGCTCGGCCCAGCTCATGGCGAGCGCGTCGTGGCCGAACTCGCGGCAGGCCTTGACGATCTTCTCATAGTCGTAGCCAGACGAAAGATCACGCGACAGCAGTTCGATCAGCGTGTCGAAGTCACCTTGGCAGCGGGCGATTTCCTCACGCCAGGCCAGTACCCGGATGCTCTCGTGCCGTTGCGAAAAGTCTTCGTCGTCGGCGCTTTGGGGCAGGGCAGCGACGGCCTTGTCCACGCGCCGGATATAGGCTGCCTGCCCCTTGCTGCCCAGGGCGTCCCAGTAGCGCTCCAGCGGAAACAGGTTCCAGTCTTCTTCGGTTTTGAACTTGTGCAGGCTGCCGGCCAGTTTCGCGCCCGAAACCCCGGCTTTTGCCGCGGCGCGGGCGTGGAGTTCGACGAAATCGTGCATGCGCTCGCCGATCATGCCGCCGGAGTCGTCGGCACGTGGATAGATGCGCAACAGCCGCTTGACGACATACTCGGT
>SLIA01000025.1 GCA_007135935.1 Wenzhouxiangella sp. | reverse complement strand
GGATTGGAGTCTGCAACTCGACTCCATGAAGCCGGAATCGCTAGTAAAGGCGCATCAGCAACGGCGCCTTGAATACGTTCCCGGGCCTTGTACACACCGCCCGTCACATCATGGAAGCCGGCTGCACCCGAAGTCGCCGACCCGACCCGCGAGGGGGGGAAGCGCCGAAGGTGTGTTCGGTAACTGGGATGAAGTCGTAACAAGGTAGCCGTAGGGGAACCTGCGGCTGGATCACCTCCTTTCTAAGGAGACGGTCGGAGTCGGCGCCGATTCTTCGGTTCCGCTCCGGCTTTCCGGAACCCCGGACGGACTTTTTCGGAAGCCCGCCCGGGCCGGGGGCGCCGAGAGCATTGCACTGTTCGCGTGCCGGGGAGTTCAACGGCTCGCCAGGCGGCGTCGTCGCATTTTCCGTAAATCAAGGCGGTCGGCACGCCTCATGTTTCGGCTTGCGAGGCGGGGTCGTAGCTCAGTTGGCCAGAGCGCCTGCTTTGCAAGCAGGTGGTCGGGGGTTCGAGTCCCCCCGGCTCCACCATTTTCCGCCGCCAGCGGAAAACACCGTTCCGCCAAGGTGTTATGCCGCCGCCGAGAGGGACGCAGGTCAAGGTTCTGACCTTCGAGGGCGTGTAGCTCAGCTGGTTAGAGCGCGTCCCTGATAAGGACGAGGTCCCTGGTTCGAGTCCAGGTACGCCCACCATTTTCGCCTTCGCCGGCGGTTCCGCTCTTGCGGATCCGGCGGCGAAGCCGGAAACGGAATGGATTCGCGGCTTTTGCGCGGATCCGGCTCTTTGACAATTGCACAGGAAGGTGAATGAACGTTAAGTATGCGTCTTTTTATGTATGCTGACGGGAGTTCGCCGGTAGAACATTTGTTTTATCGAACATTTGATAGTGGTCAAGATGCTCAAGGCGCATGAAGGATGCCTTGGTGCCGACAGGCGACGAAGGACGTGGCAAGCTGCGAAAAGCTTCGGGGAGCCGCAAGCAGGCGTTGATCCGGAGATGTCCGAATGGGGAAACCCTCCCGCCGCGAGGCGGGAATCCCGGGCCGAACCAAATAGGCCCGGGAGGCGATACTCGGGGAAGTGAAACATCTCAGTACCCGAAGGAACAGAAATCAATCGAGATTCCGCAAGTAGTGGCGAGCGAACGCGGAACAGCCCAAACCTGACCACTCAATCCACAGCAGCGGAGTGTGAAAATTCCGGGTTGGCCGCGAAGTCGGATCCGGAAAAGCCGTTGGGCGCTGCCGTGAATTGAGTGGCCAGGGGTTGCGGGACCCGCATCAGGGCACGGAAACGGCTAGCGGAAGCGCCTGGAACGGCGCGCCGCAGAGGGTGAAAGCCCCGTACGCGAAAGCCGGGACCGGCCCGCGGGAATCCCAAGTAGGACGGCACACGTGAAACGCCGTCCGAATCCGGGGGGCCCACCCTCCAAGGCTGAATACTAGTCGGCGACCGATAGCGAACCAGTACCGTGAGGGAAAGGTGAAAAGAACCCCGTCTAGGGGAGTGAAACAGAACCTGAAATCATGCGCCCGCAAACTGTGGGAGCCTGACCACTGAATTGTTGGGTGTGAAATGCATTGCGTGTATGTCCTCCAGAATCTAGACCCCGAAGAAGAGTTCTATCTAGGCTGCAGCGCCGACCTAAGACGTCGAGTGGCCGAACACAACAGCGGATTGAACAATTCCACCGCGGGCAGAAAATGGAGATTGGCGTATTACGAAGCGTACGTGAACAAGCGGGCAGCCATGCGAAGAGAGACTTCCCTCAAGAAGAACCGCCGCATGAAGAGCCTTCTTCTGTCCCGCGTGCGCGGCAGCCTCCAGTGATTCAGTGGTCAGGTGACCGCATGCCTTTTGCATAATGAGCCTGCGAGTTGCTTTTCGGAGCAAGGTTAACCTGACCGCTGAGTTGTCAAGGGATTCAGCATTTTCCTTTGCCGCGAAAAGGCAGAGCCGCCGGGGGAATGCCGGATTTTTTTCTTTTGACGATTCAGCGGTCAGGGGAGCCGAAGCGAAAGCGAGTGCGAACAGCGCGTTCAAGTTCCGGGGAGCAGACCCGAAACCGAGTGATCCACCCATGGGCAGGATGAAACTCCGGTAACACGGAGCGGAGGTCCGAACCGGTACGTGTTGAAAAACGTTCGGATGACCTGTGGGTAGGGGTGAAAGGCCAATCAAACTCGGTGATAGCTGGTTCTCTCCGAAATAGCTTTAGGGCTAGCCTCGCGCCATTGCCTACGGGGGTAGAGCACTGATTGCTTGCGGGTCCCTTCCGGGATACCAAAAGCTGTCAAACTCCGAATACCGTACGGTTCAGCGCGGGAGTCAGACTGCGGGGGATAAGCTCCGCAGTCGAAAGGGAAACAGCCCGGACCGCCGGCTAAGGTCCCCAATTCGGACTGAGTGGATACAAGGATGTGGAATTGCGCGAACAACCAGGATGTTGGCTTAGAGGCAGCCATCATTTAAAGAGTGCGTAATAGCTCACTGGTCGAGTGATTCCGCGCCGAAAATGATCGGGACTAAGTCCGGAACCGAAGCCGCGGCCCGACCACTCAATTCAAAGCAGCGGGGTGCGAGAATTCCGGGTCGGCTGCGCGGCCGAGCCTGGAGAAAGCATCCGGCGCTGTCGTGAATTGAGTGGTCGGGGGTAGGAGAGCGTGACGCCCGGGTCGAAGCCGCCCCGCGAGGGACGGTGGACTGGGCGCCAGTGAAAATGCAGGCATGAGTAGCGATAAAACAGGTGAGAATCCTGTTCACCGAAAGCCCAAGGTTTCCTGGGGCAGGTTCGTCCACCCAGGGTTAGTCGGATCCTAAGGCGAGGCCGAAAGGCGTAGTCGATGGACCACAGGTTAATATTCCTGTACTTCCCGACCGGAGCGATGGAGTGACGCAGAGTGCCAGGCCGGCCGTCTGATGGAATAGGCGGTCCAAGCGCGCAGGGCGACCGGATAGGCAAATCCGCCGGTCGCAAGCCCGAGGCGCGACGGGACGCGGAGTCTACGGACGAAGCGAATCGGCTGCGGCTGTGCTGCCAAGAAAAGCTTCTAAGCGTCGAAGGTCGGGGATCCGTACCGCAAACCGACACAGGCAGGCGGGTCGAGAAGACCAAGGTGCGCGGGAGAAACCACGTTAAGGAACTCGGCAAAATAGCCCCGTAACTTCGGAAGAAGGGGCGCCCCCGGGGGTGAAGGGACTTGCTCCCCGAGCCTTTGGGGGCCGCAGTGAAACGGCCCAGGCGACTGTTTAGCAAAAACACAGCTCTCTGCCAACTCGCAAGAGGAAGTATAGGGAGTGACACGTGACCAATGCCGAAAGGTCAAGTGGAGGGGTTCGTTCCGTTCGCGGGACAAAGCTCCGAAACGAAGCCCCGGTGAATGTCGGCCGTAACTATAACGGTCCTAAGGTAGCGAAATTCCTTGTCGGGTAAGTTCCGACCCGCACGAATCGTGCAACGATCTGGGCACTGTCTCAACGTGGTTCCCGGCGAAATTGTAGTTCCGGTGAAAATGCCGGATACCCGCGGTAGGACGGAAAGACCCCGTGAACCTTTACTGTAATCTGATATTGGCATCCGGTCATCGATGTGTAGGATAGGTGGGAGTCTTTGAACCCCCTTCGTCAGGAGGGGCGGAGACGCCGGTGAAATACCACCCTTCGCTGGTTGGCTGTCTAACCCCGAACCCGTGAATCCGGGCGGGGAACCGTGTCAGAGGGTCAGTTTGACTGGGGCGGTTTCCTCCGAAAAGGTAACGGAGGAGTTCGAAGGTTGGCTCAGCATGGTCGGCAATCATGCACAGAGCGCAAGGGTACAAGCCAGCCTTACTGCGAGACCGACGGGTCGAGCAGTCGCGAAAGCGGGACCTAGTGATCCAGCGGTTGAATGTGGCATCGCCGTTGCTCATCGGATAAAAGGTACTCCGGGGATAACAGGCTGATCGCGCCCAAGCGTCCACAGCGACGGCGCGGTTTGGCACCTCGATGTCGGCTCATCACATCCTGGGGC
>SLIA01000282.1 GCA_007135935.1 Wenzhouxiangella sp. | reverse complement strand
TCGATATGGTGTTGTCGTCAAATCCTTTCTTCTGCATCTTCTTGGTGTGCTTCTTGAGCGATTTCTCGAACTCACGCTGATGTCCTTTGTTGGAGATGAAAAGTTCGTTGCGGGATGCCTGTCGTGCCTGAACAATGTACTCAAGGTGTGTGAGTTCGTGCATTATTAGGTGGTTGACGTGAGCGTAATTCGGTTTGTACCGTATGACGTGTTCATCCCGGGCATAATTTTCAGCAAGCTCCAAACGTGCGGATGACGTCACCGACTCATCGGCTGCAATCCTGATCTTCCTGCCCGAGAGTGATTCCAGCTTCTGTTGGTAATCGGATACTATATTGCCCGATTGGTCTTCCCTGAGATACTTCTTCGCCGATTCAAAAGCAAGGTTGGTGGATTGATGGTACAGCTCATCCCGTTTCTTGTTCTTTTTCATCGCCGTAGCGGCATTCTGAAATGCTGTCTTGTGGTCTCTTTCCATATCGGCTATCATGGCCAGTGCGTGGTATGTGTTCGGATACTCCGGATCGGCTTCCAGTGCTTTCTCGAAATACTCCTTTGCCTTTTCCGTTTCTCCTTCCTTCATCAAAATGACGCCGATGTTATCCATCGTGATTGCGTCGTTGGGGTTGATCTCAAGCGCCCTGTCGAAATACTTCATCGCGGTCTCCGGATCACCCTTGTGTTTGCCGTAGATGTTGCCCATCACGATGAAGGCGCTGTTGTTTCTGGGGTCCCACCTGAGGGCGTCGATCAGGCAGTCGATGGCTTCGTCAAATTTTCCTTCGTCAAAGTAAATCTGTCCCAGGATTCTGTGGTATTCGGAGACGTGGGGGGCTTTTTCGAGCAGATCTCCAAGTATCTTCTTGGCTTCACCGTATTTGCCACTTTCACAGAGTGAGATTACCTTTCTGTAGTTGTCCTCCTGTGTTTCTATCAGGCTGGTATCGATCTCTATCGTGATGGTGTCGTCCTCGATGTCGATTTTGGGCTTGTATGGGCCCACAGAGTAGAAATCTGATAGTTCGTCTTTTAGGACCGAGCGGTCAAAATTAGACTCTTTTGTCCGGGGAAATAAGTCCAGTAACAGATCGTCAATTTTGAATATTATGGTCATTGAAACGTATAGTCTAATCTGGAAGAATCAACATGCATTTGATAATGTTGTCGTTAATTAATCAATATCGGGAAAATATGGGTGGATTTCAATAAAGCGAATAGATTAGGGGATATTATCTAAATAAAAAAATCTTTGTTTTTATTTTCTTTTTTTCTTTTCATTTATTATTTGGTCGATTTTACTGATACATTTATCGATATTATTTTGAACTTCGTGATCCCAGAATCTAATTACAGAAAATCCCATTTTCCTTAATTGGTAATTATTTTCTTTATCTCTTTGAATATTTCTAGAAATTTTAGGTATCCAAAAATCTTTATTACTTTTTAAACTCTTTTTAACCTTCTTCCAATTATAACCGTGCCAGAAGCCACCATCGACAAAAATAACGAGTTTATATTTATTCAGCACAATATCTGGAGAGCCTGGTAGTTTCTTAACATTTACTCTATATCTAAATCCAAGGTTCCACAATTTCTTCCTCAGAACCAGTTCAGGTGTAGTATCCCTTCTTCTAATTTTTTTCATTAATTCTGACCGTTTTTCTGTGGTCCGAAACCCTTTGGATTTTGAGAATTCTGGAACTTTTATTTTGTTTTTCATTTCTAAAAAATCTTAAAAATGTTGAAAATCAATTAGAAATTAACTATATTTTTGAAAAATAT
Organism: Wenzhouxiangella sp.; assembly: GCA_007135935.1. Lineage (GTDB taxonomy): Bacteria > Pseudomonadota > Gammaproteobacteria > Xanthomonadales > Wenzhouxiangellaceae > Wenzhouxiangella. The sequence goes on along the minus strand of SLIA01000282.1, from coordinate 13,045 downwards.
GTCAAGAAATATACGTCAAGATATATTAAGCAATGTTTGGTGCTTATATAAAATACCTCAGAAAAAGCAATAATTTAACCCTTACCCAACTAGGGGCAAAGCTGAATATTGATTCTGGTGCATTAAGTAAAATCGAAAATGGGAAAAAAATATTCGATGAAAGGAAATTAGAACTTTTGTCGAACATATTCAACCTCGACTACGAAGAAGTCAAGAATGAATATTTTAGTGAAAAAATAGCAAATGAGGTTGTGGCGAAAAAATGCTCCAAAGATATTCTATATTTAGCTGAAAAAAAAATTGATAATATAATTAAGGAAAATGCCAACCAACTATATTTGAATTTAAAATGAAATTCGATACTGCTGTTTTTGCGAAATCTAATTCAATTCGAGAAAAATCACAAAAATCTAACGGTAAACAATTACGTTTACCGATAGAGGGTAAATTAATAAAAAAGGATCAAAAGAGAAGAAAGGTAATAGAGGTTGTATCTCTTTTTTCCGGTGCCGGTGGTTTTGATCTTGGATTAATAGGAGGATTTAATTATCGCGAGAGGCGTTATTCAAAGAATAAATTTCGCATAACTTTCGCCAACGATATCGATCCTGCTTGTGAACTCGTATATAATAAGAATCGTAATTATTTTAAACATAAGTTATATTTAGATAATATAGTAAACATCCCGGATTCAGAAATTTCGAACTTTGAATTTCTAATTGCTGGATTTCCATGTCAACCTTTTTCAAATGCAGGGCTTAGGAAGGGCATAAATGATGAACGGGGATCCCTCTTCGAACAAGCAATTAGATTTCTGAAGGTTGGTGGAAGTAAAAAAGAAAAACCATTGGGATTTATCTTTGAGAATGTTCGGGGGATAATGTCTTCGAAGATGCCAGACGGTACCACTGTTCCTGATGAAATAGTGAAACGCACTGAAAAGCTTGGTTATAAAACAAATTACAAATTAATTAGAGCAAGTGATTATGGAGTACCGTCTGACAGATATAGATTGTTTGTTGTAGGTATAAGAGATGATTATGATTACTTCGACTTTAATTTACTCGATGAAATAGTATTTAAATATGACATACCCAGCAGACAGACAGATCCATACGAATTATACTTAGGTTCGGTGCTCTCAGATATTTCTCCTGGCGCATCTCAAAATGATGAATATTGGAAGTTATCTCCAGCTGGCCAAAAAATGATCGAAAAAATTGGTGTATGTGAAGATGGAATCGAAACATTGGAGAAATTTAGAAATAAAGTGCCAATTTCCGACATATCACCAACAATCACAAATGGGCGATCGTGGAAAAATATGAAATATAGAGATATGACCAAGCGATTTAAGACCATATGGGATAACCCCAAAAAATATAGAGCTCCAAATTTCTATAGAAGATATGCTCTCGGTGAGATAAATGGAACCATTATTGCCTCTGGTCAACCAGAAAATTCTGGAATAACACATCCATTTTACAACAGAAGGTTTACTATAAGAGAAATTGCGAGAATCCAATCCTTCCCGGATGATTTCGAGTTTCCATATACAACTATTTCAAATGCTTACAAAGTAATTGGAAATGCCGTCCCACCGGTGTTGGCTTGGGTTTTCGCTAAGGCTCTCGAAAAAATATACTATTAACGTTATGTTAAACCAAGATCAAGCGTATGTATTAGGGCTACTGGTAGGTGGTGGAATAATAGCAAACAACACATTTGTTATAGACCTTCCTTTAAAAAGGTGGGGAGAAGACCCTCAAAGGATGAGTCAAATTGCTAGGGACATATTAACCAGTATCAGGAGTAAATTTACTCGTGCTTATTCTTGCCATGTTGATTTTACAATTTTAAACAATAGGTGGAGGATTAATCCCGCGGGTTCATGCAACCTTGATAATATAACGAACCATTTATCCTCCTTAAATTTACCAACTTCTGGATTTTTATTAAATAGTGCTGATTTATCCACTGTGAAAGATAGGCTTAGCTCGACAATAGCTGGAATATTTTTATCAGGAATATTCGATACTAGAGCAAGTCTTACTGCTGCTCATAGAAGATTTACAATGGAAGCACCCGTTGTGTCTATCGAAATTCCCGGAAGTACAAAAAATTTTAAATTTGTTGTACAACTCTGTTCGTGGTTAACAAGTCTAGGGTCGATAACGGACCAGATTCTTTATAATCATCCGTGCCAACATTCATCCACTAATCCATATTACAGGAACTGGAAAAAAGGATTCAAAATAAGATTTTTAGTAAAATCATTTTTAGCTACACATTCGTTTGCTTTAAAGGCAAAAGCTATTGATATTCAAGAATTGGAAAGACTACAAATTAGAACAGAACAAGTACCATGTCCCGATAGATCGTCAAGTCATGCAAGCTTAATTTCTATTCATCAAGATATAAATTCTGATGATCTTCCAGGCGAGTTGAAAGGAAAACTGTTTTTTCATTATCATCACATATGTGCTGCAATGGGGTGTCCATATGCTCCTTTAGATCATATTAGAAATATGGCGCGAAATTATCGGGAATACGTATCATTTTTTCCTCTATTGGTGAAAAACCCCGATTTTGATACCTTGGAACAACAATATAATGATATTTTGTTGCAATACTTTGATTCGCACGATACTTCAAGATACAGACTCAGCGTTCAAGAGGTCATTGACAACCCACTGCTCGAGGGTTATCCTGAGAAAGAAAATGGTTTAGCCTTTTTATTTGCAAATGAATTAAACGGTAATAGACATCGCGGAAGTAAAGATAAAATAATTCATGAAAATATCGACAAGAATGTCGATGTTAAATATATAGTTGGAACTGAAAAACCTCCGGTTTTAATGGTCAATCCCGAAAACAGAAGAGGTGTGATCATGTCAAACATTCAAGGAAAAGTAAATCAAGAATTAATTGACAATAATATAGAACGCGAAGATTTAATTATTAAACTAAATACATGAGGGAACAAGATTTTTATCCTAAATTATGTGAGATTTTCTCGGAGAATCTTTTGGAATATCTGCCTAGAGGGTCTAGGATCGTATATTCATATGATAAGTCTTTGAATATTATGGTAAGTGAAATTCAAAATAAACTTGAGAGTGAAGATGATGATTTTGGAGAATACATTCCAAAATTAAAAATTGACATTTTGTTCGGTATTAAAATACCTGATAGAAGTAAAACTCGTTATATATTATTCGAAGTGAAATATTTAAATCAACTTAATTTGTCACACTTATCACAACTTGTCGGTTACCTTCAAGTTACAAAAAATATAAAACATGGTATTTTGTTGCTGGTTGCGAAGGATTATGCAGGGAATCAAGTCTCAAATGATTTTAAAGAATTGATACAGATGAGGTATATACCTATGGATTGGAAACTGACGTTTTCTGAACTGGAAGTTTCACCTACGTATTCATTTAAAACAGGTATTAGTTGGTATTTACCGGGGGATGGAGTAGAATGGGAAAATACTGCCGATATTTTAGGTATTACAAGTTTTGAGGATCTTGCAAATCAAATTATAGAATCAAGTGAATAGAATGATCAATCGTTGATTCAAGAATATTGTTTTATATAATATTAGTCAATTTACTGGATATCATACTTAGATGAATGTGAGAGTACTCAGATATGATGTTCACTATATTGTAACAATATATCTTATTGCGCGCCATGAATCATTTTATTCAGTTTATTTTCTATCTCTTCGACTTTCAAGCAGGTTAAATCTGAATATATCCCACCAAATTTTTCTCTACCAATAATAGCGCTACAAATTATACGATAGGCTCATTATTTATAATTTCCATAACACCGTCCGGCGAGCAAACCATCTCCCGTGACCCTCCCCTTGATGTCTCCCCTGGTGTCACGTTTGCTTTTAGTAGCTGCCGGGCGGTTTTTCATATGGGTCCCTCCAAAGTAACCGGTTCTTTTAAAAGGACTTAAATAGTCGAAGTATGTAGCCGGATCCAAACACATCAGAATAGTACCGGTACTATCCGGGATGGGATGTGGATTTGGTGTATTATTTTTTTGGGGATTTTTCCTGCCTATAAGCCCTCCTAACGAGATCATAGTCAAATAACGACGCCAACTGGTCAATTTTACACTGATTTGAGCGGTAAAAATGACCTGCTTGGATTTTATTAGGTGTTTACCGAGATGAAAATCGTCGATTATGTACCATATTTAACAATATACCGACTTTGGCTCAATTTTTGAGAGAATTGTAGGTCAATTGCAAAATAAATAATGTCGTTCCACAATTATTCTGCAAATTGTAATACCGAAATCATAAGGGCACTAATTTGAGATTAAAACTCACACTGACTGCTCCGGATAATGGCTTATTGATGTTTAATTATAATTATCCGTTATCCTCATCGATATACAACCTGCTTCAATTTGGTTCTGCCGAATTCACCGCATTTCTACACGATATTGGATACAAATTTGACGGTAAGACCTATAAATTATTTACCTTTGCACTTCAATTTGATAAATATAAAATTGAAAGAGAGGGCATCAGACTCCTGTCACCGAACGTATATCTCTATGTTTCCTCACCCTTGATAGACGAGTTCATAAAATACTTTATGATTGGTACATTTGAAAATCAGTATATTACGATTAAAAATTTGGATACATCTATAAAGATGAGGATAAAGAAGGCAGATTTTTTACCCAATCCGATATTTGATGACAAGATGAAATTCAAATTGATGTCTCCGTTTGTTTTATCGACCAAAAAAGCATATCAGGGTTCATTACGTCAATATTATCTGAGACCAGGTGACAAAGATGATATAAACCGGATTATCACAAGTAACTCCCATAATAAATACAAGTTACTTTATGATAAGAATAAAGATTCCGAACTCAGGTTGTCTTGGGATGAAAATTATTTAAGGAAACATAAAAGAGTCACCAAAAAGGTTACCATTGATGAGGAAGGAAAATATCCAATTAATGTCATCGGTATGCAAGCCCCATTTGTACTGGAAGGAGATCCTGAGCTAATCAAAGTCGGTTATGAGTGCGGGTTTGGTGAGAAAAATTCGATGGGATTCGGAATGGCTAGCATAATAACATAGATATAATCTATTATGACGGATTTACAAAGACTATATACAGCGGCGTTATTACACGATATCGGAAAATTTATTGAACGAGCAAAGGATTCAGATATTCAGGATGCTGTTCATAATTATTATCAAGATAAAACAGCATCAAAAAATATTTCCCATCGAGGATATTCAGCATGGTTAATTGACCAATTTAAGGCGGAAAAAGATTTTCTTAACGATGAGCATCTCCGTAATCTAGTGTTATGGCATCATAATGGTAACGATTCAGATTGCGAAGACTATGAATCAATAAACAATAAGGGAATATTACTTAAACTGTTAAGAATAGCGGATGACCTCGCACCGTCCGGTAGTTTAACTGATTCACAAGAGGAAGGAGTGGATTATTATCTAGGGAATATTCATTCTCCCTTTAAATCAGACCATGGAAGTAAAAATTTCTATATAAATCCCCATAAATTATCTTTAGATAAAAAGAGTTTCTTCCCATCTGGGAGCAAAAGTACTGCAGAAAATCATTATAAATCTCTACTGAAAGACTTCCTTGAAGAATTTCAATATGTCGGTGATGATGAGAAACTCCTGTACCTTCTGGAAAAATACTTAGTGAATGTCCCCGCGCAAAATCCCGTAGAGGTAGACGGGAAGGAGTTACTATTTTCACCGGATATAGGGCTTTATGACCATTCACGATGTGTCGCTGCGATTGCACTCTGTCTTTATTTGGAATATTTACACGGTACCTGGAAGGGAAAGGACGATGTAATCTTCGCGGATGATTATTTACAGAAAGGTTTGGAACCGCCTGTTATTCTGATAAGCGGTAATTTATCGGGTGTAAGAAAATTTATTCTTAGCCAGGAAAGCGCAAAAGATGCTCTGATATTAAAAGGCAAATCGTTCTTTATTAAACTATTAACCGAGGTTTGTGTTAAGTATATTATTGAAAAACTTGAACTTAGGCCTGCTAATGTCCTGCATAGTGGGAATGGTAATTTTTATATTCTATCTCCTGCATACACGAGAAACCAGTTGGGTGAAATAATTCAGCTTGTGAATAAAACACTTGATGAGTTAAACCTATATTTATTGTACGGGGTAACCGAAGTTGAATTAAATGATTTCAAAGATTTTGGTTCTGTATTACAACGTGCTAATCTTGAATTAAAGAAGAATAGCCGTAATAAATACAAACTGCTTAAGTGGGAAGAAGTATTCAATCCTGCTCGCCCTCAACCGCCAAAGGACAATATTTACAGTGTTGTGACGGAGAAACTCCATTACAATAGGCTGCAAATCAGGGATTATGCTCCAGGTGAGGAAATAGAAGAATTTCAGTACCCATTTATGAAATTAAATTATGCGGTTGATTTTATTTCTGACGATAACGGTGTGGGCAATGAATCGACTGTATTAAATACAACAGATTTTGTAAAAACCAATAAAGGATTTAAGTTTACCGTTAAATATTTACCGGCGTGGAATGATGGAAATAAAGCAGAATTTAAACGCAAGAATACAAGCAGTGATGGGAGTAATATATTTCCGGCGGTACAAGCTGATGAAAATATTATGTCATTCGAGCGCCTGTCTCAATTTGCATACTTTGAGACCGGCACACAAAAATTGGGAGTGTTAAGGTTGAATATCAGTACATTACGTGATGAAATGCCGATAGATAATCAAATGGTGAAAGTTGTTTCGCGTATGCGTGCTTTGGAATGGTTTTTTGAAGGCTATCTTAATACAATGTTAAACGAGTCCGAGTATAAAGACCAACTATTCGTTAGTAATATGGGAGAATATGAATTATTTGTAGTCGGTGGATGGAATAAGTTATTTGACTTTTCAACGAGAGTGGTACATGATTTCAGAAAATACGTTAGTAATTACCCGGAGTTTAGAATTTCCGGCGCAGTTCTTACGGTCGATCATAAGAAACCGATGTATAGGATCGCCGATATCGCAGAGAAAAGACTACAGAAAGCACAGCAGGATAGTAGTATGGAAAATGCTGTCAGTGTGTTCGATAGTGTGATTTCCTGGGAGGATTTTTATCAAGCGAAACTGCTTACGGATAAAATGGTTGAATTGGTACAGAAAACAGGTAAGAGAGCCGTAATAGAAAAAGTTCGAAAAAGCGCATCAGGTTTTGAAAAAATAAATATGCAGACTGGTCGCGGCAACGTGGATATGACGAAGGTATGGCGGCTTGCATACTATTTACGGGACTTAATTAATCCGAAAGAAAAAGGAGATCAGTCTGTCTATATAAAAAACAAGGTCGAAGAGATTGTGAAACAATACGAAGAATTAATTTTTAAGGCACTTAAGGGAGAACCAACGAGTGTAAAGATATTTCCTATTGCAGCCCGATGGGCAGAGTTCGAAACAAGGTAAAAAGGAGAATTCAAATGGACAGAAAGCACGGAAGAAAAGATGTTCCAAGGAAAAGCGATGAAGACAGATTTGACGAGTCCTGCAGTCGATATTTCGGAAAGGATTACCATCGTTATTTCCTAAATCCTGGTAACATAGCTTATGACAATTATATAGAAAAACTTAAAGAATTTATAAAAAATAAAGCGAATAGTATATCACCTTCGCAGTTAAGAAATATTTTTGCTTTGATAAAAAGACAAAAAGATATGATGGGTATGAAAAAGCTCAGACCAAAATTAGCATATACCTACGGCAGAGCGGAAAAAAATGCATCTCTCAAAGAACTTCTTTTCTTTATGGACAGTCAGATTAAAGGTTTATCGGACCAATCAGAGGTAGAGAGTCTTATAGAACTATTTGAGGCGATTGTAGCGTATCATAAATATTACAGAGAGGGAGAACAATGAAACTTATTGGCAAAATATTCATTAGCGGTCAAATTAAGGCAGAAACCGGTTTACATATCGGTGGCTCTAAAATCATACTTGATATCGGCGGAATAGATCTTAATGTCATAAAAACCGTTGAGGGAGTACCTTTTATCCCTGGAAGTTCATTGAAGGGTAAACTTCGCTCCTTGCTTGCGAGAGAATCCGGAAGTGTAGACGTGAATAGAGATAGTGAAGTAATCAAAGAAATCTTTGGAGATGCGCCGACCAAAGAGAATAATCAGACCGGAAAAATAACACGATTACTCGTTCGCGATGCTCTTATCAACGAGGATATCAAATCAAAACTTATAAACCGAGAGGGTGAATTTTCAGAGCTTGAATTCGATTACACAGAAACCAAATGGGGAAATACCATTGATAGAAAAAGCGGAACAGCTCAACATCCGCGACAGCTTGAACGAGTACCCGCTGGCTCTTTATTTGATTTTGAATTGGTATACAATGAGTATGATGATAACAAAACCGATGCTCATTTGACAGAGATAAGGAAAGCAATGCGGTTATTGGAAGATGACTATCTCGGGGGGAGTGGTTCTAGGGGATGTGGTAAAATTATATTTGAAAACGTGAAGTATGAACGCAAAACTATGGATATTTACGAGACGACGAACGTGCGAGAGCCGTATACACAATAAAAGTTATAGCTATGCAAATTATAGTACTTAAATGCAAACAGGGTTCATTATTCCGGCTTGGAAATGGATCATTGACTGATGTCAGTCGCATTATTCATTCGGATACCCTTTTTTCAGCCATCACAAATATATATGAACTGGTTTATGGGGCCGGTGATGAATTTATCAATCTTGTTGAGAATGAGAAAATCACATTGTCCTCTGCTTTCCCAGCTCTGGAAAAGGTTGAGACTGGAGAGTTTATTTATTTTATACCGAAACCGGAAATATTATTTGAGCAATCGGAAATCCTGGAAAATAGAATTAAATATATTTCTTTGAATGTGTATAAAAAGGTTGTAGAATTATTTAATTCAGAAACAGTTTCAACAAGCATAAATCCTGACCAATTGGTATATATCGACAATACATTTTGTTTGTTAAAAAGTGAGGCGATTGCCTCCGAATTCATGTTCATGAGCGAACATACATACCCCAAAAAAGCCGTGCATAAAGCGAGCGATGAAGATGCATTTTATTATCAAACAGACCTCCAGCTTGTACCGGTATATGATATGAAAGGAAAAGTCTGTTATAAGCCTCACTTTTATTTTTATATCAAGGATACTCTGACAAACAATGAAAAATCGAGATTTATTACCTGCCTTAGAATTTTGGCAGATGAAGGTATCGGCGGAGACCGTGGAAGCGGGAGAGGATTATTCGAAGACGTTGAAATAAAAGAATCGGAGGTGATTACAGAGAGTGTAGATCATTGCTTCATGGCGATGTCGCTTGTAAATCCTGCTTCGCAGGATGAATTTGATGATTGCATACATTACGATGTTATCACAAGAGGTGGCGGCTCAATCGGCCTCCAGAATGACTATGAAAAGCATAGGCTTCAGGTGAGAATGATAACCGAGGGAAGTATATTTGGTTCAGAGGCAAAAGGCAGGATCGTTGATGTGTCTCCGCCGAAAAATAGCTATAATCATTCTATTTATCGGAACGGAAAAGCATTTGTAATCCCAATAGGATAAAATTATGCACTCTGAAAATTATCTGTCTGAAAGACTAACTTTCAAAACCTTAACTCCAATATTCATCGGCCAGGATCAATCGAATACATTGTCTCCCTATTCCGATTACGTCCAAGTTGAAAATGAGATATGGTACATTGATAAGGAAAAGTTTGAGCAAGCATTATCTGAAAAGGAAGGTTTAATTGATAAATATGTAACCCAAATCAGACGGAAAATTGATAAAAGTGGGACAAGATCAGATTTCAGCTTAGATGATTTTATTAGGGTGAATTTAGGAGATGTGGAAAATTATGTAAAAATCAAAATTCCCGTTGATAATAATTTAAAGCATACACACATTAAACGGTTCATATTAACGAGTGGAAGGCCATTTATACCGGGAAGCACAATTAAAGGTGCTGTAAGAACTGCAATTATTTATGATTGGCTCACTCGCAGCGATACCGGTAAGAAAGTGGTAGACGACATCATTAGTAAAGTTAACGATGTCCTAAATAAGATTTCTATCCTTGAACAAAAACAAAATAAATCCGAGAATGATTTAAAGGAATTAGAAAAAATAAGTTTTGTGCGGAAAAGGGAAACAATACTTAATAGTATATATGACGAGCAAAAACTGTTCGGTTCTGTGAAAAATCATGATGGATTTGATTCAAGGCATATTCAGGTGTCCGATTCAAACACAATTGACACAGTAAATCTTTCGGTTATTAAACTTCATAGAGTCAAAGTAAAAGATGAGACAGAAATATCACCACTGCCAAGTGAGACAGTCAATCAGAATGTAAAAGGCAACTTTGATTTAAAATTTGAAAAGAGCTTTAATCAGCAGGATTTAAAGAAATTCAACTCATTTACTATTAAGGATATTTTAAAGTTATTAAATTCTTTTTCCTTGGCGTCAATGAAGTATGAGCTTGAGACTTTCATAAAATACCAGAATGAACAGAATGAAAAGAAAACAGACTATTCAAGTATAATCGAATTTTATGAAGCAATGATTTCTGCGATAGAAAAAAGTAACGCCGCCTATGCCATTATTAGGATAGGAAGCGGTAAAACATTTTATGATAATTCGATAGGCATGGCAATTCTCGAACGTGATTATGAAGAATTTAAAAAATATCGAACATTCCTTGAATTAGGTAAAAATCCTCAATCGGGTGATCTTGTTCAAGGCAGATTCCCGACTACGAGGACATTGGTCGAAGACACAAAACTTCCAATAGGATGGGTTGCTATATCATCGGATCCAAATAGCGTGGAAAGTCTGGATTATTATAAATCCAAGCGAAAAGAGATATTGGCGGAAACTCAGCAACCAGGTAAAAAACAAGCGGAAAAGAAAAAACCTACGTATACCTCAGCAGAAATAATTGACGACAGCTCAAAACCTCCAAAGGTGAAAATACTCGACGGTAAGTATAAAGATAAAGTAACAATGTTACCCGGTGTTAATCTAACTGGTCTTGGGCTTGCAGCCGGCAGCCGGGTTTATGTTGAACTATCGGTTGACAAGAAAAAAAACTTACAGAAAGCTGAATATAAAGGGAAAGCTGAAAATGATGCAGGTAATTGACAGGAATTAAATACTTATGTATTTTTAAAAATGTCTAATCGACAAAATGCCTCAAACAGAGAAATTTAAAGTAATGTCTTGCAAATTTACACTTGTTAAGCGGCTTAATCGGACTATTGTAGAATTGAGATTTTACCCGATCCTGCGGGAAGTACATCGTAACTCCATCATCTGGATCGATGTGGGTATTTATTCCTGCATTCTTCAATGTTAAACGAGCAATTGCATTCAGCAATACCGGATAAACATTGTCATACAGGAATACTTTGCGCTTACGTTCTGGAGTTTCTACATCTTGGATGTAGTGCACAGTTTTAATCGAACTATTTTAGAATTTTAATCAACGCAGTAAAATCCCGTATTAACTTCCGCTTAAAGTTACTGGTAATCTCAAATAATCGGAGTTTGTCGGTGGAGCAAGACACATCAAGGGTACTCTCCTGATATAGATGTGGTGTTGGTATATTATTTTTTTGGGGTGGATTTTTCTTATTATGGAAATCTTCTTTATTAATTCTAATTTACTAAATTAATTTATTCTTGATAATTAGCATCAAAAATCCGAACTTTAAATTGTATAACGATATATTCCGTGTTATTTATTAGGGTAAACGATGAAACTATATTACGATCCAGAAGATTTAGAGGAAGGTTTGAATGTGGTATGGAAAGAGTATATCAAAGAAGTGAAAAATGGGTTATCACATGAAGAAAAGAAATGGCTTAGAGAGCTACAGAGTGTCGATATAGAGGAGTTAATGAAGTTGAAAAGATATTATATCGATGAAAATGAAAAAACGAAATCATACATACAAAAACATAAGGCTTCTCAGGAAAATTACTTAAAGTGGTTAACAGGGAACCTCGATAAAAAATACAAGCCTGAAGCGACACAGGGTGTACAAGAAGATACCTCAAAATTGAAGAGCGCCACACTTGCACAAATTAAAAATGTCTTGTTCATACAATGGATTGATGAAGCTATAAAAAATAATAAGGCAATTCGTGATGGTAGTAAGGTCACAAAAAAGAGATGGAAAAGGAAAAAGGGGGAATTTGCTAGATTTGTAGCTAACGAATATTATGAAAATCAAGATCAATATTCTAGCATTCGAGACGCTGTGTTTAAATTATTTGATCAATATGAATTTGATGACGCATCGTGGACTAAAGAAAAATGTTATGATTTAGTTCGAAAATATCATGTCTAATGAAAATATTAAAACCCACTCCCTCATTAAGTAATCTATATTGGGTATCATCTCCCAACAATATCCTCTAGTATTTCCAACATTAGCATCTATCGTAAAAATTATCGTAATAATTCTACATTTCGACTCTCTGAAGAAACACCTCACATTTCTGTAAAATAATCTCATAGATTTTATCTCACATCCAAACATATTAGGTGATTTTGAAATATTATTCATAATTGTGAAAAATTGTGAAATTCACGTGACAATAATCACGAGTAATTTTAGTATAATTGGGAAGTAATAGGATTTAGATATTCAATTGCAAAAAAAATAGAAATGGGGGTGAGAACAATATGAGCTCAACATGATACTCTGAGCTGACATGAGTGTCTATTACGCAGCGATGAAAATAGCATCAATCTAAAACACATAAACAATAGAATAATATGAGTAAGCAAGAAGTATATGATGCTTTTACAAATCACATCAACAATGCACGAGAGGAAATGGAACGGTTAGTAGAATCTGCTGAAAATACATATTCGGATGATGAAGTTAACCACATCATTGATTTATTGCACACTATGAATATAGATCTG
>SLIA01000165.1 GCA_007135935.1 Wenzhouxiangella sp. | reverse complement strand
TTATGAACACGTTTGATCTCTCTCCCCTGTATCGGACGGCGATTGGCTTTGATCGCCTGGCTGACATGCTGACCAACGCCTCGCGCGTCGACAGCAACGGCTATCCGCCCTACAACGTCGAGTCGCTCGGTGAGGACCGCTACCGCATTACCATGGCGGTGGCCGGCTTCAGCGAAGACGAGATCGAAATCACCAGCGAGCAGAATACGCTGACCATCTCCGGCAGCAAGAACGAAGAACGTGACGACAACGAGGAGCGCGAGTTCCTGTATCGCGGTATCGCCACGCGTTCGTTCGAGCGCCGCTTTCAGCTGGCCGATCACGTCAAGGTCGACGGCGCCAGCCTGGAAAACGGCCTGCTGCACATCGACATGGTGCGCGAGCTGCCCGAGCGCATGAAGCCGCGCAAGATCGAGATCGGCTCGGGTCGCTTGCTCGAGGGTGAGCAAAAGGGCAAGGTCAAGGCTGCCTGAAACTGTCTGTTGCCGCCAAGGCAAGTCACACAGGGGCGTCGGTCGACGCCCCTTTTTGTTTTCCGATCTGGCCCGTGCAACCGGGTGCTTCGACAGATCGTCGTAATGTACGATACAGCCTCATGAAATCATCTCCCTCCATCTGGCTGCGCCTCTATCCACTGTGGATGTGGCTGGTCTACGTGCCGACGGCAGTCTTGGCCACGCTGCTGGGTGCGCTGATTGCCATTCCCCTGGCCATCCTGGTGTCTCCGCGTCTGGCCAACCTTCATGTCGCCGTCAACTGGGGTCGGATACTGACGCGGATGGTGCCGGTGAAAGTGGAACTCGAGGGGCTCGAGCAAATCGACCCGAACCGTTCCTACGTTGTCGTGGCCAATCATCAAAGCCAGATCGACATCCCGGTGGTTTATGGCTACAGCGGACTGGATCTGCGCTGGGTGGCCAAGGCCGAGGTGGGGCGGATTCCGTTTCTGGCTGCCGGATGCCGAGCCATTGGTCACATCTTCATCGATCGCTCCAATCCCGAGCAGGCACGTCAGGCGATCAATCGTGCCGTGGAGCGGCTCGAGCCGGGTACAGGCCTGATGTTCTTTCCCGAAGGAACCCGCAGTCGCAGTGGCGAACTGCAGTCATTCAAGAAGGGCGCTTTTCGCGTTGCCGTCGATCAGCAGTTGCCGGTGCTGCCGGTGTCGGTCACCGGTACGCGCGAGGTCCTGCCGGCCGATACGTTGCGCTTGCGACCCGGGCGGGTGAAGGTCCGCTTTCACGACCCGGTCGCGACCGAGGGGATGGGGGTCGAGCAGGTCGGCGAGTTGCGTCGACGCGTTCATGGCATTATTGAGTCTGGCCTGGCCTCAGCCCGGGAGGAATGATGGACCTGCGTACGCCGGATCCCGCCTATACCGCATCAAGGCGGGCCAGGAGCAATTTCATTCTCGCGATCAAGTTGTCGGCCGTCATGCTGGTGGCCATCTGGATCGTGTTCCTGTTCGACCAGTTGACCGGGCTGGACCTGGCCCGGTTCGGGCTGCGTCCGCGTGACGGCGCCGGGCTGCTGGGGTTGTTCACGGTGCCGCTGTTGCACGGCAGTCTTTCACACGTTGCGTCCAACAGCATCCCCCTGTTTGTCGGCGGAGTCGCGATGCTGTTCCTGTATCCCAATTCCTCGGTGCGGGCCTTGCCGATGATCTATATCGGTTCGGCGGCTCTGGCCTGGGTGTTTGCCCGTCCCAGTTTGCACATCGGCGCCAGCGGGCTGGTCTACGGCATACTGGCTTTCGTGTTCGTTTCCGGCATCCTGCGTCGCGATATTCGCTCGGTCGGGGTGTCGTTGATGATCTGGTTCTTCTACGGATCCATGGTGTGGGGCGTGCTGCCGGTGCAGCAGGGCGTAAGCTGGGAGCTGCATGCCAGCGGCATGGTAGTTGGCGTGCTCATGGCCTTTGTGTTTCGACGTTGGGATCTGCCGCCACTCAAGCGCTACGATTGGGAGGATGAAGAGCATGAAAACGACGATCTTCCGGACCCCGAGGCCGGCAATTGGGACTGGGAAATACGCGACGAGCGGCATCGGCGCGATTCCGTCGATGGTCGGGATCGCTGGCACTGAGCTGGCTGCTCCCTCAGTCGATTCATTGAAGTCACGAAGTACCGGGTAGGGCACATCCATGTTGCGAAGACTGTTTGCCATTCTGCTGGCGCTGGTGATCCTGCTGGTGATCGTTGGCTTCATGCTGCCGGCCTCGGTCACCGTCGAGCGCGATCGGGCCTTCGAGCAGCCGCCAGAGCTGCTCTACGAGGTGTTGTCCGACCTGCGGCATTTCGTGCAGTGGAGCCCCTGGCTGGAAGGTGCAGTACCCGGTGCATATCGCCTGGAAGGGCCGCCTTCGGGCGTTGGCGCCACCCTGGTTTGGCGCGAAGGTGCCGATGCCGGTGCCAGCCGCTTATGGATTACGGCCGTGGAAGCGCCGCGACGAATCGATTACGAGCTGGAGTTCGGTGACAACGAGGCCGAAGGCTGGTTCCGGGTCGAATCCGATGGCATCGGCTACCGGGTGCACTGGGGGCTGTCCATGCAGTTCGGGGCGCTCGACCTGGTCGGTCGTTACGTCGGACTCATGCTGCCCGGCCTGGTGGGGCGCGAGTACGACAGGGGGCTCGAGCGCCTGGAAGAGTATATCGAGCAGGCCGGTGGGCAGGTTCCGGAACTCCCGGAAGATCTGGAAAGCGAGTTGTTCGAGCGCAACGCGAGTCGGCCGTGACGATGCCAAGAGTCCATATCGTGGGCTGTGGCCGAACTGCGCGCTCGCTGGCCCGTGTGCTGCACGCGTCCGGGACCATTCGCATCGGCCAGGTCGTCAATCGCTCGCTTGCCAGTTCGACCGGGGCGGTCGAATTCATGGGTGCCGGCGAGCCCGCCGAAAAACTGGATGCACTGGCTGTCGACGACTGGCTGATGCTCGGTTTGCCGGACGGTCAGCTCGCCGCAGCCTCCGGGCAGCTGGCTGCCCGGTTGTCCGTCAAGCCGGCATTGGTCTTCCACCTGTCAGGCTCGGTTTCCTCGGAGGTGCTCTCGCCGCTGGGCGCGCATCGTGCGGCCGTCCATCCCCTGCGTGCCTTTTCCAATCCCGAACGGGCGGTCGAGAGCTTTCATGGCACCTGGTGCGTGGCCGAAGGGAACGCTTCCGCTCTGGAATCGCTGGGTCCGGTATTCAGAAGTGGTGGGGGGCGTTTCGTTACATTCGCCCCGACCAGCAAGGCGGCCTGGCATGCGGCCACGGTGGTGGCGAGCAACTTTCTGGTCGTGATCAACGGGCTCGCCCGCGAGTTGGCGGTCCAGGCGGGCGTGAGCGAGGACGACGCCCGGCAGATGCTGGCCGACCTGCAGGCGGGCACGCTGGCGTCACTGGCCGACATGTCGGCCACGCAGGCCCTGACCGGACCGTTCGAGCGAGCCGACGAGGCGGCCTGCCGGCGATTGCACGCTGCGGCACACGAGGTGCTCTCTCCAGCGCGTGCGGACTTGTTCGATGCCCTGGCGCGCGCCACCGTGGAGCTGGCACGCGACAAGCGCGGTGAGCGCGCCGCCGACCGGAAAATACTGACGGCGCTTACCAGTCGGAGAGATTGACGCCGCTCAGGCCATTGGCCCAGGCCGCTTCCGGTTGCGGCTGATTGACGCCGATGGCCAGCATCTCGCGAAAATGCTCTCCGGATAGCAGGCGCACACCGAGGCGTTCCAGGTGGGGGTTCCACACCTGGCAGTCGGCCAGCAGGTATCCCCAGGTCTCGAGCGCGCGCATCAGCACTGCCAGCGCGATCTTGGATGCATCCCGGCGCCGGTGAAACTTGGACTCGGCGAAGAAGATGCGACCGATGGCCAGTCCGTACAGCCCGCCGACCAGCTCGTCGTCGATCATGATTTCGATGCTGTGGGCATGGCCGAGCCGATGCAGGCGACGGTAGGCGCCTTGCATGTGCGGGGTGATCCAGGTGCCGTCCTGGCCTGGACGCGTTTGGGCACAGGCGCGGATGACTTCGTCGAACTCGGTATTCACGCTGGCCCGGAAGCGTCCCTGGCGCAGGGTGCGGGCGAGTCGCCGCGAAATGTGCATATGGCCGGGAATCATCACCGCACGCGGTTCGGGCGACCACCACAGGATGGGCGAGTCAGTCTCGTACCAGGGGAAAATGCCTTGTCGGTAGGCGTTGAGCAGACGCTTGGGGTGCAGGTCGCCGCCCCAGGCCAGCAGACCTGCGGGATGCGGGCATTCGGCCGGGTCGGGGAACGGGCTGTCGGGCGATTCACCCAGTTGCGGAATGGGCATGCGGTTCATCGGGCGAAGGGGTCGAGCGTGTCCAGGTGTTGGCGGTAGTTGTGCAGCGCCTCGGCTTCATGTTGCAGCCAGTCGCCGATGGCGTGGCGCAGTCCGGGGTGCCGGATGAAATGAAAAGAGCGGGTCTTTTGCGGCAGAAAGCCGCGTCGGATCTTGTGCTCGCCCTGGGCACCGGGCTCGAACCATTGCAGGTGGTGGCGAATGCAGTAGTCGATGCCTTGGTAATAGCAGGTTTCGAAATGGACATCGCGGGTGTCGGCCAGGCTGCCCCAGTAGCGCCCGTAAAGGCGGCTCTGGTCACGCCAGAAGACCGCGCAGGCCAGTGCCTCGCCGCCCAGGCGGGCGATACACAGAAGAAACTGTGCACCGAAGCGGCGGGCGCACAGTTCGAAGAAGTGACGATTAAGCGAGGGCAGGTTACCGTACAGGGCGAAGGTGGACTGGTAGCAGCGATCGGCCAGGTCGAGATCGTCCTGATCCATTTCCGTGCCATTCTTCCACTCGAATCGCCAGCCGTCCTGGCTGACGCGGCGGCGCTCGGCGCGAATGTTCTTGCGCGGCTTGCGCTTGAGGCAGTCGAGAAAGTCGTCGAAATCGCGGTAGCCGGGATTGTGCCAGTGGTACTGCCAGTCGAAACGCTCCAGCCAGCCGGATTCGCGCAGGATGTCGGCATCATGCGAATCGCAGAAATTGACCCCGGCCGATGACAGGTCGCGCTGGTGTACCAGTGCCTCGATGCGCTCGACCAGGGCGAGTGCGGCCACCCGATCACGTTCCGCCCCGAGCAGGCGCGGCCCGGGTACCGGGCTGAACGGTGCGGCCACCAGGAGCTTGGGATACCAGGGCATGCCGGCGCCGTGAGATGCGCGGGCCCAGGCCCAGTCGAACACGAACTCGCCGTGGGAATGCGATTTCAGAAAGGCCGGTGCGGCGGCGCGCAGCCGGCCGTCGTTGCCGATCACGGGCAGGCAGGGGGTCCAGCCGCTGGCCTGGCCGATGCAGCCGGCCTCTTGCAGGCTGTCCAGGAATCGCCAGTCGACGAAAGGCCCGGGTGTCCGGGCCAGTCCGTTCCATTCCGCCTGGCCGATGTCGGCAAAGCGCTCCAGCGGGGGAGGGGATTCAGCTGCCGACGTCGTCAAGGAATTTTTCGGCATCGAGCGCGGCCATGCAGCCGAATCCGGCCGAGGTCACCGCCTGACGGTAGACATGGTCGGCCACATCGCCGGCGGCAAAAACGCCGGGTACGCTGGTGGCCGTGGCCATGCCCTCCTGGCCGGAGCGAATGTGGATGTAACCATCGGTCATCTCCAGTTGATCGGTAAATATTCCGGTGTTGGGGTCGTGGCCGATGGCGATGAATACCGCGTCGAGGTCGAAGTCCGTGGTCTCGCCGCTGTCGACATGCCGTATGCGCATGCCGGTCACGCCGTCATCGTCGCCCAGCACCTCGTCGAGCACGTGATCCCACTGGATTTCGACCTTGCCCTCGGCTTCGCGTTCGAACAGGCGCTGCTGCAGGATCTTTTCGGCTCTCAGTTCATCGCGACGGTGCACCAGGGTGACCTTGCTGGCGATGTTGGACAGGTAGAGAGCTTCCTCGACAGCGGTATTGCCGCCGCCGATGACGGCAACCGGCTTGTCGCGATAGAAGAATCCGTCACAGGTGGCGCAGGCCGATACACCGCGGCCCTTGTAGGCTTCTTCCGACTCCAGTCCGAGATAGCGGGCCGAGGCGCCGGTCGCGATGATCAGCGCATCGCAGGTGTAGACGCCGCTGTCGCCTTCGAGCCGGAACGGACGGGTGCCGAGATCGGCAGTATGGATATGGTCGAACACCATTTCGGTCTCGAATGCTTCGGCATGCTGGCCCATGCGCTGCATCAGGGCGGGTCCCTGCAGGTCGGGATAGTCGCCGGGCCAGTTCTCGACATCGGTGGTCGTCATGAGTTGACCACCCTGTTCGATGCCGGTGATCACGGCCGGTTCGAGATTGGCGCGCGCGGCGTAGATGGCAGCGGTATAACCGGCCGGACCGGATCCGAGGATGAGAAGCCGGAAATGTCTCGGGTCTGACATGTATAATTTTCTCCAGAATCTTTGAGGGTGTCGGGCCAGTGCGCTAGTGTACCCGGCTGTTCGGGTTGACGGGTCGTCGTCATGAGCCGGATTGGCTGCACCCGCGGCGCGGTCGCTTTACCCGCGGCCGCCCGAGTGTTTTCCAAGAAGGCCGGTAGTCGGGCGGTGCGGGGATTGGCGCCGAACGCGCCGGTATTCGTCCATTTGATGCTGTAGCGTTTTCTTAAGGAGTCTCAAGCATGCGTATCGGAATTCCCCGCGAGATCAAGACCCTGGAGGGCCGTGTTGCCCTGGTGCCGGCCGCCTGTGGCGACCTGGTGCGGGCCGGCCACGAGGTCTTCATCGAATCGGGAGCGGGCGAGAATAGTGGTTTTTCCGACGACGATTTCGCGGCCGTCGGGGTGGGCATCCAGCCGGATGCGGCCGCGCTGTACGGGGCAGCCGAACTGGTGGTCAAGGTCAAGGAGCCGATCGATGGCGATCTCGAGCATCTGCGGTCCGATCATCTGCTGTTCTGCTACCTGCACCTGGCCGCCGAGCCGAAACTGACCGAACGCCTGCTCGATATCGGCCTGACCGGTGTGGCTTTCGAGACCGTCGAGGAAGACGACGGCTCCCTGCCGCTGCTCGCTCCGATGAGCAATATTGCCGGTCGCATCGGCGTGCAGGTGGGCACCCATTATTTGCACCAGCCCCAGGGCGGACGCGGCATTCTGCTCGGCGGTTTGCCGTCGGCTGATCGTGGCCACGTCGTGGTGCTTGGCGCCGGTGCTGCCGGGGGGAATTCGGCTCGGCTGGCCGCCGCGGCCGGCGCCCGTGTGACGGTGTTCGACAAGCGCCAGGACCGCCTCGCCGAGATGATGGCCATCGGGCCGAACGTGACGGCCCTGTACCCCTACGTCGAGACGGTGGGCGACTATGTGGCCCAGGCGGACATGGTCATCGGTGCGGTGCTGGTGACCGGTGCGCGCGCCCCGCACGTGGTTACCCGGGAGATGATCGGTGCCATGAAGGACGGCAGTGTCGTGGTCGATATCTCCGTCGATCAGGGCGGCTGCGTCGAAACGACCACGCCGACCACCTACAAGGCGCCGACCTACACGGTCGATGGTGTGATTCATTTCACCGTGACCAACATGCCCGGCGCGGTTCCGCGAACTTCCAGCCAGGCGCTGTCGGCAACGATCCTTCCCTATGTGCAGCAGATGGCCAGGCCGGAGTGGGAGGAACACCGGGTGCTGTCGCGAGGCGTCAACGTGCGCTCCGGGCATATCGTGCATCCCGCCTTGAAGCAAGTATAATCAGAAAGTTACAAAAACAAGCTGACAGGAATCCTTGAGTGTGAGCGGGCGAGGGAAGAAGACGGAAAGCAAGCCGGGCACGAACCCGGCGATGGGTCGAAGGCTGGCCGAGGCCGCCTTCCTGCTGATCCTGGTCATTGCCGTCTACTTGCTGCTCACGCTGGTCAGCCATCACCCGGCCGATCCGGGCTGGTCGCGCGATGCCGCTCATGGCGATGTGCGCAATCTGGGCGGCACTTTCGGCGCATGGATGTCGGATCTGTTCCTGTTCCTGTTCGGCTACATGGCTTACGTGGCCCCGGTGCTGGTGGCAATGGTCGGCGTTCGCATTCTCAGGGAGCGAACCGAGCCGGCCGGACTGGCCGAGTGGGGAATGCGCACTCTCGGTCTGCTGATGGCGGTCGTGACCGGCTGCCTGCTGCTGGCCATGCAGACACGCGGCAGCCTGGCGCAGTCCGGCGGCGTGATCGGCGAGGTCTTGTCGGTGCCCATGGTCAGTGCCATGGGACTGACCGGATCGGTGTTGTTCAGCCTGACCCTGTTCCTGGCCGGAATCACCCTGTTTACCGGCCTGTCATGGCTGCGCCTGGTCGATCGAACCGGACGGCTGGCGATCAAGCTGGCCACCTGGTCGGCTGCCATGGTGGTGCGCGGGCGCGACTGGTTCGCCGGTCGCCGGGCCCGGGCCGAACGGGAAGAGGTCCGCAAGCGCGACCAGGACAAGCGCAAGACGCGCAAAGAAGTGCGCATCGAGCCGCGGGTCGAGCCCGAGCCGCCGCGGGCGCAACAACGCGAAGTCCGGCAGCAGCCACTGTTCAAGAACCTGGCCGACGGGGAGTTGCCACCGCTGGACCT
The DNA here is from genome assembly GCA_007135935.1 of Wenzhouxiangella sp. Taxonomy (GTDB): domain Bacteria; phylum Pseudomonadota; class Gammaproteobacteria; order Xanthomonadales; family Wenzhouxiangellaceae; genus Wenzhouxiangella. The sequence continues at coordinate 30,948 of SLIA01000165.1, read as the reverse complement.
GCTCGATCAGGCGCCTGCCCAGCGCGCCGGATACTCCGAAGAAGCCCTGAAGGCCATGAGTCGGCAGGTCGAGCTCAAGCTGGCCGATTTCGGGGTCGAGGTGGAGGTGGTCGCGGTCCATCCCGGGCCGGTGATCACCCGCTTCGAGCTGCAGCCGGCGCCGGGGGTGAAAGGAGCGCAGATATCCAATCTGGCCAAGGATCTGGCGCGCGGTCTGAGTGTCATTTCGGTGCGCGTGGTCGACGTCATTCCGGGCAAGAGCGTGATTGGTCTGGAAATTCCGAATCAGAACCGCGAGGTGGTCCATTTACGGGAAATCTTCGCATCGGATGCCTACACCAAGGCCTCTTCGCCACTGACGCTGGGACTGGGCAAGAGCATTGCCGGCAAGCCGGTGGTGGCCGATGTCGCGCGCATGCCGCATTTGCTGGTGGCCGGCACCACCGGTTCGGGCAAGTCGGTGGCCATCAACGCGATGATCCTCAGTTTTCTCTACAAGGCCACGCCGGAGCAGGTACGCCTGATCATGGTCGACCCGAAAATGCTGGAGCTGTCGGTTTACGAAGGCATCCGGCATCTGCTCACGCCGGTGGTCACCGACATGAACGAGGCGGCCAACGCGCTGCGCTGGTGCGTGGCGGAAATGGAACGTCGCTACCGCCTGATGGCTTCGCTGGGTGTGCGCAACCTTTCCGGCTATAACCGCAAGGTCAAGGAAGCTGCCGACAAGGGCAAGCCGATTGTCGACCCGCTGATCGATCCCTCGCAGCTGGCCGAGGGTGAAGAGCCGCCGACGCTGGAAAAACTGCCCTACATCGTCGTGGTGGTCGACGAGTTTGCCGACATGATGATGATCGTGGGCAAGAAGATCGAGCAGTTGATCGCGCGCCTGGCCCAGAAGGCGCGCGCTTCGGGCATTCACCTGATCCTGGCAACCCAGCGGCCCTCGGTGGACGTGATCACCGGCCTGATCAAGGCCAATATTCCCACCCGCATGGCCTTCCAGGTGTCCTCGCGGGTCGATTCACGCACCATTCTCGATCAGCAGGGCGCCGAGCAGTTGCTGGGACACGGCGACATGCTCTACCTCCCCCCGGGGTCCGGGCTGCCCGAGCGCATTCACGGGGCTTTCGTCGACGATCACGAGGTCCATGCCGTGGTCGAGTCGCTCAAGCAACAAGGACCGCCGGATTATCTCGAGGATGTGCTCGCCGAGACCCAGACCACTGTCGATGGCCAGCAGATCGGTGTGACCGGGCTGCCGGAGGCGGGTAGTTCCGATTCCGAGGATGAACTCTACGACAAGGCCGTTGCCTATGTTCTCGAGAGTCGGCGTGCGTCGATCTCGAGCGTCCAGCGCCAGCTGCGCATCGGCTACAACCGGGCGGCACGCCTGATCGAGGAAATGGAGGCGCAGGGTGTGGTCAGCGCACCCGAACACAATGGCCAGCGCGAGGTGCTTGCCCCCGCGCCGCCGCGAGATTGACCACTGGCTGGACCGGTCAGCAACCGTTCAGCAACAACCTGCCAGGCTGTTAACCAGCCTGCAGAACCCGGAGTATCCATCCAAATGTTCAGAACCTTGATTCTTGCTGCTGCCATGCTGTTGATCGGCTCAACGGCCTGGGCAGACGCCCGTAGCCAGCTCGAAGCATTTGCCGAAGATCTGGACACTCTGTCCGGCGAATTCGAGCAGGCCACGATCGACGACAGCGGGCGGGTCGTGGAGGAAACACATGGCCAGCTGTATTTCAGCCGTCCCGACCTGTTTCGCTGGGACTATGCGGAGCCTTTTCCGCAGCAAATGGTGGCCGATGGCGACAAGCTTTGGCATTTCGATGAATCGCTCGATCAGGTCACGGTGCGTGCCCAACCCGAGGCCGGGGAGTCCCCGCTGCTGGTGCTGACGCGCCCGGAGCTACTCGATCGGTTCTACGAGGTGCGGACCGGCGGTGATGAGAATGTGCTGGAGTTCCTGCCGCTGGCTGCGGATGCGGAGTTCGAGCTGGCGCGCATGCACTTTTCCAATGCGTTGCCGCAGATGCTGGAGTTGCATGACCAGTTCGGCCAGATCACGCGCATCGAATTGAAGAACTTGCAACGCAACCCCGAGCTTGATCCGGATGTCTTTACCTTCGAGCCGCCGGAAGGGGTGGATGTGCTCGAGGGTTATTGATCACGCCGGGGATCGCGGGCGCTGTGGCGGGTGCCGGGAAACGGGCCACTGAGCGCCGAGAACGGGCGCTCTTCCTGCGTTCGCGGCGCCGGCTCTCGCGGCCGCTCGGGACGCCGATCACCGGGCCCTCGCGGTGGCGAGCGTCGGGGTTCAGGGACGTAGAAAACCCGCTGTATTTCACGGGGCGGCGCCTGCGGGGGCGCTACGGCTTCCTGCCGCGAGCGTTCGATGCGAGCCTGGCGCAGGGCCGCCTGACGCTCGCGCAGAAATGCCTGGTTGCGCTCGGCTACCTGGTCGAGGTCGCCGGCCGGCTCGATCACGCTGATGTGACTGATCGTCTCGTATTCCTGAGAATCTTCCGAACAGGGTTGATCGGAGAAGACGATGCTGTCGTCGATCTCGCAGCGATAAACCTGGGCAGGGGCATGCGCGGCCAGCAGGACCATTGCAAAACACAACAGCCATCGATTGGTGGTCATCGCCCGGCTCCTTCGATTGCGGTCTGCTCCACGCTCAACCATAACAGAGCCGGCTGAAGGACTGCTGAATGGACGCAGAGGCCTCATCGAACTGATTCTCAGGCGTTGACTACCCGCTGTGCGTGAAGCTGCCAGTATTCGCCTCGCGACAGCTGGCCCGATAGAGTGACTGGAGCCTTGCGGGTCAACGGCCGGGACTGGCGTCCGCGGCAGCGCTGCCTTCATCGTCGGGATCGGACAGGATCTCGACCGACTGCCGTGCCTCGTCGATCAGCTGGTGACAGCGCTTGCTGAGGCTGACGCCGCGCTTGAAACGATCCAGCGAATCGGCCAGTGACAACTCGCCGGATTCCAGTGTCTCGACGATCTTTTCCAATTCGCCCAGGGCCGCCTCGAAGTCGGCCTTGTCGACGCTCTCGCTCTTGTCTGCAGATTGCTTTGCCATGGCCGGCAATTCTAACAGCCCCGGTAGCGTGAGGTCAGCCAGTGCAGCTGCGCTCCTGCCGCTTCCAGGCAGCGCTCCAGCTCCCGAGATTGCCAGACATCGCCGATGCCGGCGAGTTGATCCGCAATGCAGATTCTTGGCCAGCCATCGCGCTGCCAGGGCGGAATATCATGCTCGGCAAGCAGTTGCACGACCGGGCGATGATGGGCCTGGCCGGCAGGGCGCAGGCGGTCGCCGGGTCGCGCCGATCGGACCGTCAGAGGGGTCGGAGGGTGGTCGACGCCGCTCAACTCCAGCCGACCGAGGTCGCCGGGCAGGTCCAGTGTCGTGCCGTGACGCCAGTCCAGCGACCAGTCATCCGGTGGTTCCGGCAGGGCTTGCAGCCACAGGCGGCCGCGCCACAGACGGATGATCCCCTCGTCCCATGTCAGCATTGGCTGGCGGTCCGTGGCTGCCCGTTCAACCTGTCCCAGGAAAGTTTCGATGCGCCGGCCCGGCGGGGGCGACAGCCCTTGCCGGTAGCACCAGTGACGCAGCATTTCGCCGAGACGAAAGCGGTTGGATCGACCGGGGCCGGGCAAACGGATGCAGGCGGGTGCGAGGGCCAGGCGTTCGAGGTCCTCGGCGGCCAGTTCGGCCAGTGTTTCGGCGGCGCCGCGACAAAGGCGGGCGCTTCGGAGCAGGGCGCGATCGGCACCCGGCCAGCGCTTGCGAATGACCGGCATGAGCTGCCGGCCGATGAAGTTGCGATCCATCGTCAGGCTGTCGTTGGCCGGGTCGTGTAGCGGTGACAAGTCACGTTCGCCGATGAAGTGCGCGATCTGCGCGCGGCGCCAGTCCAGCAGGGGGCGTACAAGCCAGCCCGGGCCGAACCGACGCTGGCGGGGGATGCCGCCAAGCCCGGCAGGCGCGGCGCCCCTGAGCAGGCGCATGAGCACCGTTTCGGCCTGGTCGTCGGCGTGGTGGGCGGTGAGCACGACGTCGCCGGCCTGCATGAACGTCTCGATCGCATGGTAGCGCGCCCGGCGGGCAGCCGCTTCCGGGCTGGTTCCCTGCTGCACGTCGACCTGCACCACCTGGCAGGCGGTTTCGGCCTCCATGGCCAGTCGGGTCGCCATTCGCGCCCGCTGACTGCTGGCTTCATCGAGCCGGTGGTCGATGTGCAGGCACAGCACTGGACGATCGCAGTTCTCGGCCCGCAGACGATGGAGCAGGCAGAGAGAATCGGGTCCGCCGCTGAAGGCGAGGATGACACGTCCATCCCCCGGCCACTGGCAGGGGGGCGGATTCAGCTCCGGCATGGCCGTGGCATTTGCTTATTCAGTGACTCTCGAACGCGCCAAGCGCCATCAGACGGCGGTAGCGATCATCGAGCAGTGTTTCGACCGGTTTGTCGGAGAGTTCGTCAAGCTGGCTGCAAATCGTTTCCTGCAGTTTCACCGCCACTTCGTGAGCGGATCGGTGAGCGCCGCCGGGCGGTTCGGCAATGACGTTGTCGATCAACTCCAGCTCCTTGAGTCGATGCGCGGTCAGCCCCATCGCTTCGGCGGCAACCGGCGCCTTATCGGCGCTCTTCCAGAGAATGGAGGCGCAGCCCTCGGGAGAGATCACCGAGTAGATGCTGTACTGCAGCATGTTGGTACGGTCTCCGACGCCGATGGCCAGAGCCCCTCCCGAGCCGCCTTCGCCGATGACATTGCAGATGATCGGCACTTTCAGGCGCGACATGACCGCGAGATTGCGGGCGATGGCCTCGGACTGGCCGCGTTCCTCTGCACCGACGCCGGGGTAGGCGCCCGGGGTGTCGATGAAGGTGACAATCGGCATGTTGAAGCGCTCGGCCATTTCCATCAGGCGCTGGGCCTTGCGATAGCCCTCCGGACGCGGCATGCCGAAGTTGCGGTAGACCTTCTCCTTGGTATCGCGACCTTTCTGGTGGCCGATCAGCATGAGGCGGCGACCGTCGATGACGGCCGGCCCGCCGACAATGGCATGGTCGTCGGCAAAATGCCGGTCGCCGTGCAGCTCCTCGAATCGCTCGCAGATCATGGGGATGTAGTCGAGCGTATACGGACGCTGGGGATGGCGTGCCAGTTGCGATATCTGCCAGTCGCTCAACTCGCCGAAGATCGTGCGGGTGCGATCACGGCACTTCTGTTCCAGGCGCTGGATTTCTTCCTCGATATTGAGCGAATTGTCCGAGCCCACGTTGCGCAGCTCACGGATCTTGGCTTCCAGTTCGGCAATGGGTTGCTCGAAGTCGAGATAGTTGGGATTCATCGATGATTGTCGTTTGCTGGCCGTTGACCGCTCAGTATAACGATATCTGTCAATCGGGATGCATTTCCGCGGTTACCGGTCCGCGCGGAACGCGGTCCGGAGACCATCTCGCGAGCGCGTGTTCGAGCATGCCGGAAATATTGCGGACCGGCGCGGGTGGTTCATGCCCCAGGGCACGCAAGGCCAGGCGCAGTGCTTCGGGAGCAGGACGCCGGTCCACCGGATCGTCCTTGTCGGATTTGCTGAGCTTGCGGCCGTGTTCATCAACGATCAGGGGCAGGTGCATCCAGCGTGGTGGTTGCCAGCCCAGGCAGTGATAGACATGAATCTGCCGGGCAGTCGATTCGATCAGGTCCGCCCCTCGCACCACCTCGGTGATGCCGGCGTCGTGGTCGTCGACGACCACGGCGAGCTGGTAGGCAATCAGGCCATCGGCACGGCGGATGACGAAATCGCCGGTGTGTGCGCCGGGATGTTCGCGTTGCCGGCCCTGGACGAGATCATGAAAGGTGACGGGGCCGGTCCGGTCGGTTCGCAGGCGAATGCTGCGCGGTGAGCGTCCTTCGGCAAGGCCGTTGCGGCAGGTTCCGGGATAGATGCCGTCAGGCGGCAGATCCCGGCGACTGCAGCCGCAAGGGTAGGCCTGACCGGATCGAATCAGGCGGTTCAGGGCTGCCTGATGCCGCTCGTCGAACTGGCTCTGATACTGCACCGCGCCATCGGGCTCGAGGCCGAAGCGGCGCAGGGTTTCGAGCTGCTGCTCCGCGGCCCCCGGTACGACGCGCGGTGGATCGATGTCTTCGATGCGCACCAGCCACTTCCCGTCGTGAGCGCGCGCCTGCAGCCAGCTGCCGACGGCGGCCACCAGCGAGCCGAAATGCAGTGGGCCGGTGGGCGATGGCGCAAAGCGGCCGATGTAGCTTTCCTGCTGTCGTGCCAATTGTTCGGGGGAACTTGTTTTCATGGTTGGTGGGAGCCATTTTAGACGGCAGTTGACTGTCGATGTGAGGTTTGGAGGATATGCGCAGAGTCGGACTGTTTCTGGCAACCAACCTGGCGGTGCTGATGGTTCTGGGCGTGGTGATGAACCTGCTCGAACCCTGGCTGCTTGCCCAGGGCATTGCGCTCAATCATGCCTGGATCCTGCTCTTCTCCCTGGTATTCGGCATGGGCGGTGCGATGGTCTCGCTGCTGATGTCGAAACGGCTGGCCCTGATGGGGACGCGGGCACGCGTGATCACGCAGCCGGCCAACCCGACCGAACGCTGGCTGGTCGAAACCGTTACCCGCCAGGCGCGCGAGGCCGGAATTCCCACACCCGAGGTGGCCGTCTACGATGCCCCGGACCCCAATGCCTTTGCCACCGGCGCTTCGCGCAACAGCTCGCTGGTGGCGGTCAGCACCGGGCTCTTGCGCGGCATGCGGCAGAATGAAGTCGAGGCCGTGCTGGGGCATGAAGTCGCGCACGTGGCCAATGGCGACATGGTCACCATGGCCTTGCTGCAGGGTGTGCTCAACACCTTCGTGTTGCTGCTTTCGCGCGTGATCGGTCAGGTCATTGACCGGGCCGTGTTCAAGGGGCGTGGTTACGGACCGGGTTACTTCCTGACCGTGATCGTGCTGCAACTGGTGCTCGGTATCCTGGCCAGCATGATCACCATGGCCTTTTCGCGCTGGCGCGAATTTCGTGCCGACGCCGGCGGCGCCCGCCTGGCTGGCCGCGCCAACATGATTGCCGCCCTCAAGCGACTCAAGAGCGCGAGTCAGCCGGCCCACCTGCCCGAATCGGTGGAGGCGTTCGGCATCCGCGGTCGCGTCGGCGACGGGATCAAGCGGCTGTTGATGAGTCATCCGCCCCTGGACGAGCGCATCAGGGCGCTGGAGCAGGGCGAGCGCTAGGCGCAGTTGGTTCGGCAACGCTCAGCTGCGTGATCCGCCGGGCGCGATCGATCAGGGGCCGCGCCGATTTCAACCAGTCGCGGCCTCGCGAACGAAGTCTCCCTGCACCAGGGTAATGCCGAACTGCCAGAGGGTGGCCAGATCCCCGGTGTGTTCGACCTTGGGGGCGACGATGCGGACCTTGTGCTCGCGGGCCTGGGTCGACAGGCTGGAGAGCTGCTCGCGCAGCTTGTCGTTGTTGCCCAGATCCTGGACCGCTCCGTGGGCCAGGCGCATGAAGTCCACGCCGAGGTGCTTGAGCAGGGGCTCGACAGCGGCATCGGTTTCGACATCGCACAGGGCGAACTTGCAACCGTGTTGGCGAAAGCGCTCGATGAAGGCCTGGGCCTGCCGGAGCTTGTCGCGAACTTCCCGTTCGCGCAGCCCCCAGATGAGGCGGTCGGGCTGGACAGGCAGCTGACCCAGCATTTCCTCCACCATGCCGGTTGCATCGGGGTCCATGATGGATTCCACGCTCAGGGGTACCAGCCACTGCGCATCGCCTTCGGACTGGCGCTCGGTCAGGAGTTGTTTCAGGCGGCCAAGCATGTCGATGTCAATGCGCGAAGCCATGCCGAGGCGAATCGCGATCGGCATGTAGGCCGATGGCATGATGACCTCGTCGCTGTCTTCGGCGCGCAGGCGGGTCTCGACATCGTTGATCAGGAAACCATCATCTTCCATGCAGGTGATGGCCGAGGTGACAAGACCGAATTCGTTATGGTCGATGGCATGGCGAATACGTTCGGCCCAGATCGCGTCGTCTTCCTCGCCCTCAGCCGAAACTTTCGGCCGGTAACGAACAAATCCATTGCCGCCGGCGCGCAGGGCCTGGTTGAGGGCGGTTTCGGCCTGCTCCAGCAGGTTTTCCGGTTCGGGAACTTCGCTGCCGGCGATGGCCAGGCCGATGCTGGCGGACACCGTCAGACTGGTTTCCCGAACGTCGATGATCTTGCCACTGCAGCCCTCGACCAGGGAAGTGGCCAGCTTTTCGGCGTCCTCGCGGCTTTTCGTGTCGGCCAGGAGGCCAAACGTGTGGTCGCGCAGACGGGCTGTAATACCACCATTTCCGGTAACCGAACGGAACAACTCGGCCGCTTCGCTGACGAGATTGTCGGTTGCACCGACGCCTACCTTGTCGACCAGTTCGTCGAAGTTGTCGAGGGAAAACAGCATGACGGAGAAGCCACTGGTTTCCTCGCGCGCTTCCAGCGAGGCTTTCAACTCCTCGATGAAGGACGAGAAATTGAGCATGCCGGTCAGCATGTCGTGAGTCTTGAGCTTCTGAAGTTCGGCCTGCAATTTCGGATCGGCTTGTTCGAGCTCTTCGTGCACCAGCATTTGGGCGCAGTACTCGCCGCCGTAGCGGGCCGGCGAAAAGGCAACCGAGGCCTTGAATTCCGATCCATCCTGGCGATGGGCATTGAGCAGCATGGCCTCGCGCGGAATGTCGTCGCGCGAGAGTGCCTTGAGTACCTTCTTGAGATCCTGTTCCTTGCGGGAAGCGGTGAACAGGTCGAGCATGGACAAGCCCTCGAGTTCTTCGAACGAGACGAAGCCGAACAGATCGAGGTAGGCGGGGTTGGCGTAAATGTGCAGCCCTTCGTGCAGATAGGCAATGGCCTCGCTGGAGCTGTCCAGCAGCAGGGTGTAGCGGGCCTCGATGTCCTCCAGGCTCTTGAGTGCCTGGCGGGCATCGCGTCGGGCCTGCAGCGATTCCAGTTGCCCCCTGGCCAGCCGCTTGAGCTGGCGCAGGTTGGTCTGACTGACGAATCCCTCCACGCCCAGTGCGGCGACTTGCAGCGCCGAGCGGGCATCGTCGCCGTCCACCAGTGCGATGACCGGAACGAAGTGCTTCTGCTCGCGGGCATGGCGGATCGTGGTTTCCAGCAGGCCGGGGTCGGCAGCGTCGACATGAATCATGACCATGTCGATGCGGGTTTCATCGAAGGTTCGGCTGACTGCGTTGGCGGTGTCGGCGAACATCGTCCGGGCGCCACTGTCGGCGCCCAGCATCTGGTCGAGTTCCCGGGGAGCGCTGGGGTCGTCGGTGACGGTCAGGATTCTTATGGTTTCCGTTTGTTTGGCCATCGGATGTCTCGTCGGGATTCTGGTCTGAAGTCTCCCCCCTTCAGCCGTCAATGGTATACCACCTGGATTACAGGACCGGCAGTTTATACGGAGCGCCGGCGATTTCGCGCACCAGGCGCGGGACCAGGTAGCCGGACAACTCGCGACGTAGTTGTTCGACGAGATGGCGGGCGTCGGTTTCTCCGACTTCGTATCGGTCCGAGCCGGCGACCCGGTCGAGCAAGTGCAGGTAGTAGGGCATGACACCGGCGTCGAGACTGCGCATGGCCAGGCTTTTCTGGGCCGTGACCGAGTCATTGATGTCCTTGAGCAGAACGGCCTGGTTGAGCAGGTGGGTGCCGCGATGACGGAGTCTTCGCACTGCCTGATCGACCGCATGGTCGAATTCGCGCGCGTGATTGGCGTGCAGCACCATGACTACCGGCCAGGGCAGGGCTTCCAGCCAGTCCAGCAGGGGCTCGTCGACCCGGTCGGGCAGCACGACCGGCAGGCGTGTGTGAATGCGCAGGCGATGCAGGTGCCCGATACCCGAGAGCCGGTCGGTCAGTTCCTGCAGCCGGGCGGTCGGGAGCATCAGTGGGTCGCCGCCGGAGAGAATGACCTCGTCGATTTGCGGGTTGGCGGCGATGTAGTCGACAGCCGCCTGCCACTGCCGGTTGCCGGCGTGGTTGTCGGCATAGGGGAATTCCTGGCGAAAGCAGTACCGGCAGTGCACGGCACAGGCGCCGGTGGATACCAGCAGCACGCGGCCATGGTACTTGTGCAGAAGTCCGCGCCCGACCCTGGCTTCACGGTCGCCGACCGGATCGGCCACGAAGCCCGCCTCCACCCGGTCCTCGCGCGTGTCGGGCAGCACCTGCAGCAACAGAGGATCATTCGGGTTGGACTTTTCCATGCGTTCGGCGAAGGCCCTGGGAACCAGCATGGGAAAACGCGGGTCTGCCGTCGTGTCAGCCGGAAGGTCAAGATAGTCCAGCAATTCGGCAGCGTCTCTGAAAGCATCTCGCAGTTGTGCTCGCCAGGCCGAATGCTTGGGTCTGTCGGCAGTTCGCGCTAAACTATCGGATTGCATCATCAATTCATTCAACGAGTATCGTGTTTCGCCCCAGGCGCCAGTCTGGGGCGACATTGTAATCCGGAGTCAGCATGGCAACTTACAGCACCAACGAATTCAAGTCCGGTCTCAAGATCATCCTCGACGGCGACCCCTACGCCATCGTGGAAAACGAGTTCGTCAAGCCCGGCAAGGGGCAGGCTTTCAACCGCGTACGCGTGCGCAACCTCAAGACCGGAAGAACGATCGAGAAGACCTTCAAGTCGGGCGATTCGGTCGAAGCCGCCGATGTATTCGAGAAGGACGTGCAGTATCTCTACACCGACGGTGAATTCTGGCATTTCATGGATCCGGAAAGCTTCGAACAGATCGCCGCCGATGCCGGCATTATCGGCGATAACAAGATCTGGCTGAAGGAAGAGGACATGTGCCAGGTCACCTTGTGGAACGGCGCGCCACTGATCGTGGAGCCGCCCAACTTTGTCGAGCTCGAGGTGACCGAAACCGACCCCGGCCTGAAGGGCGATACCTCCGGCAGCGGCGGCAAGCCGGCGACGCTCGAAACCGGGGCGGTGGTGCGAGTGCCGCTGTTCATTCAGGAAGGCGAGGTGATTCGCGTCGACACCCGCAAGGCGGAGTACATCGGTCGCGTCAAGGATTGAGCATGAGTAACTCCGTTCAGGCCGTCCTGCCGCGCTGGCTGGTGCCGGTCCAGCCGGAGGGGCAGGTGCTGGAAGACCGTGCCGTGATCATTGACGAGGGTCGCATCGTGGCCATCGTTCCGGCACCGGAGCTGGAGCGGCAGTTTGCCGGCGCCGAGCGCGTCGAGTTGCCGGATCATGCCCTCATTCCCGGCCTGGTCAATGCCCATACGCACAATGCCATGACACTGATGCGCGGGCTGGCCGACGACCTGCCGCTGATGACCTGGCTGGAAGAACACATCTGGCCGGTCGAGCAGCGCTGGGTGGGAGCCGATTTCGTCCGCGCCGGCACCGAGCTGGCCATTGCCGAGATGTTTGCCGGCGGGACGACCTGTTTCAACGACAACTATTTCTTTCCCGATGTGACCGCCGGGGTGGCCCGGCGTGCCGGCATGCGGGCGGTGATCGGCCTGCCGGTGATCTCGGTCCCGACGGCTTGGGCGCAGACCGAGCGGGAGTATTTCTCCCGCGGTCTCGAGGTGCACCAGGACCTGGTCGGCGAGGAGTTGCTGACCACGGCCTTCGCGCCGCACGCACCCTACACGGTCAGCGACGAGGCATTCGGGCGCATGCGTGACCTGGCCGAGGAAATGGATGTGCCGATCCATCTTCACCTGCTCGAGACAGCCGGTGAGATCGACGGCAGTCTCGAGTCCCACGGCAAGAAGCCGCTGGACCGGCTCGACGCACTCGGGTTGCTGGGCCCCAGGCTGCTGGCGGTGCACATGACCCAGCTGGGGCCCGATGATATCCGCCGTGTGGCACGCGCCGGCGTGCACGTCCTGCACTGTCCGGCATCCAATCTCAAGCTGGCCAGCGGGATCTGCCCGGTTGCCGATCTCGATGCTGCCGGGGTCAATGTCGCCATCGGCACCGACGGGGCGGCCAGCAACAACACACTCGACATGTTTGCCGAAATGCGTCTGGCCGCACTGCTGGCCAAGGGGGCCAGCGGCAATCCCGAGGCCGTGCCGGCCGCGCGGGCGCTGTCGATGGCAACGCTCAATGGTGCCCGTGCGCTGGGGCTGGAGGATCGAATCGGTACGATCGAGGCAGGCAAGTCCGCCGATCTGGCCGCGGTGGCATTGAATCGTTCTTCAACGTTGCCGGTGCATCATGTGATTTCACAGCTGGTCTACGCGGCCGGCCGCGGCCAGGTCAGCGATGTGTGGGTGGCTGGCCGCCGGGTCCTGCGCAATCGCAAGCTGGAAACACTCGACGAGCACGAGCTGGAGCGTACGGCCTGCCAGTGGGCAGCGCGCCTGGCCGACAGGAAATGACATGACGGGCGATTCGTTCAACCAAACGCAGGGCAACATCGATCCGCGCGAAGCCGGCAAGTTCGATGCCCTGGCCGCGCGCTGGTGGGACCCCGAGGGCGAGTTCCGCACTCTTCACCATATCAACGGGCCGCGCGTGGACTACATCGCGTCTCGCACCGAACTGTCCAACCGGGCAGTGCTGGATATCGGCTGTGGCGGTGGCATCCTGAGCGAAGCGCTGGCCCGCGCCGGCGCCCGGGTGACGGGCATCGACGTGGCGGCCAGGCCGCTGGCCGTGGCCGGCATGCATCAGCATGAAAGCGGCCTGGAAATCGATTACCGGCAGATTACCGCGGAACAACTGGCCGCTGACTCTCCGGGCGAATTCGACGTGGTCTGCTGCCTGGAGATGCTCGAACACGTTCCCGATCCGGTCAGCAGCCTTGTCGCCGCTGCAGCGCTTGCCAGACCGGGAGGCGATCTGTTCTTCAGTACCATCAATCGCTCGCCACTGGCCTGGGCGACCGCCATCGTCGGCGCCGAGTACGTGCTCGGCCTGCTGCCGCGCGGCACACACCGCTACGACCGCCTGATTCGTCCCGAGGAGCTGGCCCGGGCCTGCCGCCAGGCCGGGCTGGATGTGGTCGACATCTCGGGCATGGATTACAACCCGTTCTCCCACACCGTGCATGTCGGATCGCGTCCGCGCGTCAATTATCTGCTGCATGCACGCAAACCGGAGTAGGACGGGCATGGCAACAAGAGACATCAGCGCTGTCCTGTTCGATCTCGACGGCACGCTCATCGACAGTGCGCCGGACCTGCTGGCCGCGCTTGATCGCGCCCGCGACCGGCTGGGGCTGCCGGCCGGGGACCATGCTGCGCTCAGGCACCATGCCTCGCGCGGCGCGGCCGGCATACTGACGGCCGGACTTCCCGAGCGTTCCGATCTGGACATGGAAGCCATCAAACAGCAGTTTCTGGATGACTACGCCGCCGAATTGTGGTGTCGAACCCGACCGTTTTCCGGTATCGAACAACTGCTGGCGAGGCTTGCCGATGCGGGCAGGGCGCTGGGCATCGTGACCAACAAGATCAGCCGTTTCGCCGATCCGGTGCTCGAACAGGCCGGCTGGGAAGAGCGTTTTGCCTGCCTGGTCACCGGAGACCGCGTCAGGCGCCCCAAGCCCGACCCGGAGCCGGTTCAGATGGCCTGCCAGGCCATCGGCGTGGTGCCGGAGCGGGTACTGTTCGTCGGCGACGACCGTCGCGATGTCGAGGCCGGTCTGGCGGCCGGCACCATGACGGCTGTCGCCGCCTGGGGTTACATCGATCCGTGTGAGAATCCCCTTGAGTGGGGCGCCGACCTGCTGGTGGAGTCCCCGGATGCCTTGTGGACGGCCCTGGGTCTGGAACAAGCTTTGGACAGGAAGTAATGATGCGCACAGATCATCTGCAACGATTGGTGTTCGAGGAAATCAATGCCCGCTGCGTCTGGGTTCAGCTCGATGCCGTCACCCGGGCGGTCCTGACGCGCGCAGACTACCCGCCGCCGGTGGCCGATCAGCTTGCTCGGGCGTTGCTGGTGGCGGCGACCATGTCGAGCGGTATCAAGTTTGACGGACGCATCACGTTGCAACTGCAGGCCGCTGGCCCGCTTTCCCTGCTGATGGCCGATTGCGATCACGACGGCGGATTGCGAGGCATTGCCCGCCTCAAGGAAGGCGCGGAACTGCCGCCGACCTCGACGGCCCTGTTCAGGACGCTGGCCGAAGGCGGCACACTGGCCTTGACCGTGGAGCCCGCCCGCCACGGTCAGCGCTGGCAGGGCATCGTGCCGCTGGAAGGAACGAGGCTGGACCAGGCGCTGGAGAGCTATTTCCGCCAGTCCGAGCAGTTGCCGACCCGCTTCAAGCTGGCATTCGATGGCGAACGCGCCAGCGCCCTGATGATTCAGAAGATGCCCGGTGAAACCGCGGATGACGACGGCTGGAACCGCCTGGAATACCTGATCGACACACTGGGCGAGGAGGAGATGCTCGCCGCCGAGGGCGAGGAGGTGCTGCGTCGCCTGTTTCACGCCGAAGAGCGCCGCATCTTTCCCGCGCGCGAATTGCATTTTTATTGTCCCTGCACGCGCGAGCGCGTGGCCGCGGTCCTGCAGGGGCTGGGGCAGGCAGAGCTGGAATCGCTGGCCGCCGAGCAGGAGCGCGTCGAAGTCCGTTGCGAGTTCTGCAATGAAGCCTATCACTTCGACCAGGTCGACCTCGCCGCCCTGATTCAGGGAGACGACCCCGACGACAGCCCCACGGTTCACTGATGGAGCCGTTGGCGTGGTGCCGTCAGCGGCTGCTGGTCAAGGGCAATCCGCTGACTGCCTCGCTGCCGTTCGCCGCCCCGGAACACCGGGACGCCATCCTGGCGCTGCGTGCTGTCATCAACGAAATCGCTAGTATTCCGGCAACCGTCGGTGAGCGGGATGTCGCCCTGGCCAGGCTTGACTGGTGGCGGGGTGCATTTGACCAACAGCCTTCCCATCCGGCTGTCAGGGCCCTGGCCGCGACGCCGGCGGCCAGGCGGCTGGAATCGCACCATTTTTCCGAGCTGGTCGACGGTGTCAGCCTGACGCTGGACAGCCCCCGGTTCGAGCATCGGCATCTGGCCTGGGAGTATTTCACAAGGGTCGGTGCTCCGGCGGCACGGCTGGAAGCCCGGCTGCTCGGAGGCGACACGGCCGAATGCGAAACCGTTGCCATTATTGGCGCCAACACCTGCCTGGTGCGGCAGGTGCGCGACCTGGCAGCCGATGCCCGTGCCAACCGCTGGCTGGTGCCGCTGGATATCCAGGCGGAGTTCCAGGTTTCGCGGCAGGATGCCATGCAGGACAAGGCGTCAGCCGGGTTCAACGGCATGGTGCGTCAGTGGCTGGCCGACGGTCTGCGCCGCACGGCGCACGGGCTGGAGCCGCTGGATGCCGAAGCGTCCTGGCGGCAACGTCACCTGCTGATCCAGCACGCGCTGGACCGTCGCCTGGCCGTCATGATCGCGCGCCGCCCTCAGCGCATTCTCCGGGTGCGGGTGGTTCCGGGTCAGCTCGGCAATGCGTGGACGGCCTGGCGCACGGCCAGGCGCCTGCGACTTACAGCCTGACGCCCACGCCGATATTGAAGACCGGTTGCGTCCGCCATTCGACGGGATCTGCCGGCCACAGGTGGACCCGCTCGGCATGGATGACCGGGTGGGCATGCAGGTGTTCACCGGTCAATCGATCTTCGATGCCCTCGATTGTGCCCAGCACGGTGACAAACCGCCCCGGCGACCAGTCGACCGGCTCGAGAAAACGGGCATCGACCATGACGAAACGGACCCCGGCGCGCTCACGGATGCGGGGACGGTCGGCCCGGTCGAGGGGATAGCTGGCGATCACCAGTTCGGTGCGATCGGCCAGCGGTTTGACAGCCACGATGCGCCCGCCCCAGACCACGGTTTCGCCGGCGGGTGCGTCGCCGGACAGAACATGGGCAGGGCCGTAGGGCGCAACTTCTGCATCGCGCGGGGCTACCGGGCTTTGCGCGCAGCCGCCGGCCAGCAGCAACAGCAGGCCAATGGCAGTCAGGTATCGTGCTGTGTGCATCGGGATCAATCCGCGCTGATGATGCCGGGGCCCTTGCCGGCCGACTTTTCGTAGACGCCCTTGCCGATCTTGCGGTACTGCGTGAATCCGGCCTTCTCGATGGTCGAGGGTTTGAGATCCGAAGCAGTATTCCCCACCAGGTTCGGGGCCGAGATGACGCGGCGGATTGCCGAACCGCAGGCCGGGCAGGTCGTCAGGGGCGAGTCGCTGAGACGCTGCAATTGGGTAAAGGCTTCGCGACAGTGCTCGCAACCGGGAGCTTCGCTGCAGATGTATTCGTAGAAAGGCACTTGAGTTTATCGTGGCAGTGTCAGTGAGCTCATCATAACGCCTGGGCATCGATCTCGTGTCGGATCGCATGATCTGCGACAATTCGCCACCTGCATTCGTTCATTCGAGACACTCGCTACATGGATAAGCAAACCGACCGGCCAGTCTGGCTGATCACCGGGGCAGCCGGGGCACTGGGCAGCGAACTGGTGCGCCAGTTGCTGGACTCCGGCAAGGACTGCATTGCTCTGGACAGGAACGCTCGTGGCCTGAACCAGTTGCATGACCGGCTCGTCGCCGATGGCCTGTCCCCACCCGCCCTGATGCCACTGGACCTGACCGGGGCAGGGCCGGAGGAATACGCAAAGCTGGCCGAGACCGTGGACAACGAGTTTGGTCGCCTTGATGTCCTGCTTCACGCTGCCGCCGAATTCGTCGCCCTGCGTCCCCTGTTGCATCAGCCGCCCGAGGAGTGGTTCAAAAGCATTCAGACCGGGCTGACCGGTCCGTTTCTGCTCAGTGTGGCATTGATGCCACTGTTGTCGCAGACCGACGGGGGCAGGGTCGTTTTCATCAACGACGGGCATTGCCTGGAAAAACCGGCCAACTGGGCCGCATACGGCGTGGCCCAGGCGGGTCGCCGGCAGATGGTCCGGTCGCTGGAGCAGGAGGCGGGACGGCTTGGGCCGCGATTCATGGAAGTCGACCCGGGGCCGTTTTTCAGCCCGCTGCGCACGGCCGCCTGGCCGTCGGAATCGCCGCAAGACCTGCCTTCGCCCGGCAGCGCCGCTGCCCGGGTTATCGATCGGGTGGGGGATTGCCCCTGCTCGACCCGCTGAATCCAAGGAGTACACCATGTCAAACGACCTGTTCCTCAAGATCATCGAACGCGAGATTCCGGCCGATATCGTGTTCGAAGATGACGAAATCCTGGCGTTCCGGGACATTCAGCCGCAGGCGCCGGTGCACATACTGATCATCCCGAAGCGGCGTATTGCCACCCTCAACGATCTGGGGGAAGAAGATGCGGGCCTGGTCGGGCGGATGGTGCTGACCGCGCGTGGTATCGCCGAAGAGGAAGGTTTGAGCGAGGACGGTTACCGTCTGGTGTTCAATTGCAATGAACACGGTGGGCAGTCTGTCTACCACATTCACCTGCACCTGCTTGGCGGCCGACAGATGCAGTGGCCGCCGGGCTGATCGGCACGGGTTATTGCCTGACTTCGACGGCGCTGACCCGAGCGCGTGAAAACGGGCGGACGTAAAACCCTCCCACGCCACGGATGCTTACGTGCAGGTAGTCGGCATCCACCTCAACGAGTTCGCCACTGATGCGTTCGCCGGCAGTCGTGGTGATTCGGACGCGATCACCCGTGTGTTCGGAAACCCGGCCCATGGGAATCTCGGTCCAGCGGGTCTGACGGGGCGCTGCCTGCGGGCCGTCCTCGTCGACGGTTTCGTCAGCGGATTCATCGACGATCTTCCGGGCCCTGGCCGGCACTGCCTGGAAGCTTGCCGGTTCCGGGCTGCCCTGGTTGACGCTGAGGCTGAGGTCGAGTTGTTCGAGCAGTTCGGCGCGCTCCAGGCGGGTGAAAGCCGTCAACGGCAGCCGCTGTTTCGGCGTCAGCTCTGCTTCGATGGTCTGCGGATCGGAGGCAAAGCGTCGGTAGGCGTTCACGACTTCGCGCGAAGGCGCCAGGCCGTGATAGGTCCAGGCCGTACTCCAGGCGCCGATGTGCCGGTCACGGTACGCCTCGACGGACAAGTCGAGTTCGCCGGCGCAGAAGCGATCCAGTCGGTCGCGCAGGCCCAGGTCGACGTAGCTCAGATCGATATGCTCCAGTCGGGCCATGGCCCAGGCGCGGCCGAGCAGATCCAGGTCACGCGAGGCCGATCCCAGATGGAGCCGTGCATCCAGGGTCATTCCGGCCAGGTACTGGGTGTGATTGCTGACTCGCAGCGACATGCGTTCGCCATCGTTGAGTAGACGGTAGTCCAGCGTGATGTCGCTGACCAGGTTCCAGATATCCAGATCCGGCAGATCGGAGAACTTCAGCGACTCGCGGCCGTCGCAGCCGGCCGCCTCGAACGGAAGCCCGCTGGAAAACAAGGCACCCAGCCGATCAATGCCGCTGTCCTCGATGGGAATCTGCAAAGCACGAATCGACAGTCCCAGCGATTTCGGCAGTCGGCCACTTTCGAACTCCCGGGTGGCCTGCAACAGTTCGATCAGATTGGGCGCAGTAAAGGCCAGCTGACCGATGCGCGCTTCTCCAGCCACCATGTGGGGCTGAAAGCCTATGTCGCGGATGCGCAGTTGACCGGAGGGATGCAGTTGAATGCTGCCCCACTCCAGGCTCCCGACCGGTGAGACCAGAGAGGCCAGGGAAACCAGCTCGCGGTCGACCTGGCGAGTGATGTGAAAGTACAGGGTGGCAGTGGCGGCAACAGCCAGCACGACAATCGCAAAGACGAACTTGAAAACTGGAAACTTTCGGCGCATGTCAGGTCACTTCCGGCAGTCGGGCACTGAGAAGGGCGCCGGCCAGACCCATGCCGGCAAGAATCAGGATGACGCCGCTGACCGGCATCACCGCCGACAATGCACCCACGGCTCCGGCCAGCAGCAGCACCACGCCGATCACGGTGTTGCTTACCGCGACATAGTCGGTGCGCTTGTTGCCGCCGGCAAGATCGACGACGTAGGTCTTGCGACCGAGCCTGACACCGGCATGGGTTACCGCCAGCATGAAGAAGAACAGGGGATAGAGCCATTGGCTGTCGGCCAGCGCCGGCAAGCCATTGACGATGCCGACCAGGAGGATACCGGTCAGGGCGGCACCGCCACCGGCCCAGACCATGACACGGCGGCTGGAGGCATCGGCGAACCGCCCCCAGAAGGGAGCCGAGACCAGGCTGGCCAGGCCATCGGCCATGACGAACAGCCCCAGCACCAGCAGGGCGCCTTCGGTCTGTTCATGCGCGAGCATGATGAAGAACGGCGCACTCAGCGCTGAACAGAGCAGAAGCGACCGGGCAATGACGAAATTGCGAAAGGGCGGGTCGTCGCGCAGGAGCCTCAGACGGCCCAGACCTTCGGTGATGGCATTGCCGCCACCTTCCGTGGCGCCGGGAAACTCGCGGATCATGGCGTAGCTGGCGGCCGCCAACAGCCACAGGCCGGCGGCCACGCTCAGCAGGATGAGGTAGGTGCCCATGTCGCCGGGATCCCGCAGATCCAGCAGCAGCATAATGCCGACCCCGACCGTGACCAGGCCGGCCAGAAACTCCGACCAGCCGCTGACCCGGCCCCGACGTGTCTTGGGAACGGTCTTGCCCAGCACGTCCTTGGAGGCCACCGAGCAGAGCCCTCTCGACAGGCTGAAGACGACCAGTGCGCCCAGCAATCCGAATCCGGCGGCGGTGCCGGTCAGGGTAATCGCCACAACCGCCATGGCGAACACGGCCAGGGCCTGAAGTACACAGCCAGCCACAAAGGTCCATTTCCGGATGGCCTGCAGTCGAACGTAACTGGCAATGAGCAGTTGGGGTATCAGCGAGCCGGATTCCCGGATGGGGACCAGGAAGGCAGTAAAAACACCAGGGGCCCCGAGCGCGCTGAGCATCCAGGCCAGGATGGTCTTCGGGTTGGCAATGGCATCGCCGAGCTTGGTGAAAAACTGCGTGAGGACCTGCAACAGGAAGTTGCCCGGAACCACCCGGCAGGCACGCTCATCGATATCCTTGCAGACTCGCGCATCCTCTTCGTTGACCAAGGCCTGGTAGACGCGCTCGATCTTGCGGCTGTTGAACAGCTTATGCCTCACCCGGACACTCCAGGGTCAGTCCCGCTCGGCAAGTTCGTCGTCGAAATCGACATCGCTGCCGTCCAGGGGGGCGATCGGTTCGATCAGCACCAGCATGCCCAGCCAGCTGGAATCGAAGTATTCCAGTCGGCCGGGGCGGACCGTTCGACTCTGCTCGAGCCGGTGGACCCTGAACTTGCCGGCGGTGTCTTCATCAAGGTCAAGGGTGCTCGGCCACGGTGAGGGTTCCTGCCGAACGCGCCAGTGCAGGTCGCTTTCCAGATGCATGAACTGGCGCTGGCGAAGACGCACCCCGCCGTCGAGGCGGTAGTGGAACAGCGGTTGGTAATCGTGGCTGTCCAGCGACTCGTCTCCAACGGGGGCGACGGTACCGCTGGGTGTCAGCGCAATCCAGTCGGCGGCGACGGGATGATCGTCGTGAATTCGCACGCGATTGCCGACCGAGCCGGATGCCAGTGGCTGGTGCCAGGCTCGCCAGGAAAGCACCTTGTGGGCCGAACTGCCTTCCAGTCTTGCCAGCGCACGCGCCATTTTGGGCGACAGTTCCTCCAGGGCCAGGTACGGTTCGGGCCAGACCGGCAACTCAGGCATCAAGGCGCCTTCTTCCAGGTCGGCGAGCGTGTCGATCAGTTCGAGAACCGCCTCCAGCTCGGCCTCGCGGGCCTGCTCGCGTGCCAGAGCGTCGGATTCCGGATCGTGCACGGCATCGTCTTCGCGCTCATCGTCAGAGTGCAGGCCGTCCTCGTGCAGAACATCTTCGTGTGCATCGTCCATGGAAACCGGCGGATCGACGCTGTCATCGGCAGCCGGCATGCTCGCCTTGCGGGCCCGGAAGACCGGATCGGTCAGCGCGGTAAAATCCGCGATTTCGTCTGCGCTGCGGGCATCCGAGCGGCCCTCGACATGCGCGAACACGATAATCTCGACCCGGTAGTGCGGGGTATCGAGGTCGGCGATCAGAGTGGCCGGCAGCATGAGCAGGGCCACGGAGAAAGTGAGTCTGGGCAGGAAGGCTTTCATCGAATGAGAGTTTAACCGACGGGAATGGATCATGGTCACGTTGAAAGGCTTCTGTTATCTTTCGGGGCCTATATCTGAAGCGGAATGAGAGGAAGTTCACATGAACAGACCGTTTTTTGGCGGTTCGGTAAGCGCGGTGCTTCTGGCCGCACTGTTCTATCTGCCGCTGGCCATGGCCGACGGCCTGACCCTGGAGGATATCGCCAGGCTCGAGCAGGTCGGTCAGATTGCCGTCAGCCCGGATGGAGAGCGTATTGCCTACACCCGGGTCGTCCCGCGCGACCTCAGCACTCAGGAAGATGGCGGGGCCTTCAGCGAGTTGCATGTCATCGATCCGGAAGGCGAGAGCCGCGTTTTCATTGGTGGCGAGGTCAATGTGCAATCGATAGGCTGGTTGCCCGACAGTTCGGCCGTTACCTTTCTCGATCAGCGCAGGAGCGACGAGCACACCGCACTCTACAAGTTGCCGGTTGCCGGCGGTGAGGCGCGCCGGGTCGCGACCGTCGGGACGGGTGTCCAGGGCTACAGCTTCAGTCCCGATGGTGAGCAGGTCGCGCTGATTTCCCAGGAGCCGGACTCCGACGAACTCAAGGCCGAATGGGACAAGGGCTTTACCCAGATCGTCTACGAGGAAGACTGGAAACCGCGCCGTGTCTGGCTGGTCGATGTCGATGACCCCGGTGCCGAGGTCGATCCCCTGGACATCGAGGGTTCGGTGCAACGCGTGCAATGGTCGCCGGCCGGCGATCGTCTGGCCGTGGCGGTCACTCCACGTCAACTGGTCGATGACACGCTGATGTTCCAGCGGCTGCGCATTCTCGACCTCGACGGGGCGGAAGTCGGGCGTATCGAAAACCCCGGCAAGCTCGGAGACTGGTCATGGAGCCCGGATGGCGATTTCATCGCTTTCATCGGAACCGAGAGCATTCACGATACGCGCGAAGGCCGTCTGATGGTGGCCAGCGGCGAGGGCGGGGAATGGAGCAATCTTCTGCCCGACCTGGAAGGGCATGTCTGGCATGTCGACTGGCGCTCCAGTCAGGAAATCGTCTTCATCAGCTATGAAGGCGTGGAAGCGCGCCTCGGGGCCATAGGCGCCGATGGCAGCGGCGAGGAAACGATCAAACAACGCGATGGACTCATCTTCGACCTGCTCAGCGTATCCGACACCGGGCGCATCGTTCTGGGTGCATCGACCGTGGACTATCCGCGCGAAGTCCATGCCTTCGAGGGCGGGTCGGTCGAGCGCCTGACCGTGTCCAACGACTGGCTGGCCGAGCGCGAGCTGGCGCGCCAGGAAGTGGTCACCTACAGCGCGCGTGATGGCCTGGAGATCGAGGGTATGCTGGTCTGGCCGCTGGATTATCGCGAAGGGCAGGAGTATCCGCTCATTCTTGCCGTCCATGGCGGTCCCGAAGCGCATTACTCTAACGGCTGGCTGACCACCTACAACCTGCCGGCCCACCATGCCGCCGCCGAAGGCTACTTCATGTTCTACCCGAACTACCGGGGCAGCACCGGGCGCGGGGTGGAATTTGCGCTGACTTCACAGGGGCGGCCGGCTGCCGAAGAGTTCGACGACCTGATCGACGGCGTGGATTACCTGATCGATCGGGGGCTGGTCGACGGCGACCGGGTTGGCATCACCGGCGGTTCCTATGGCGGTTATGCTTCGGCCTGGGGTGCGACCTACTACAGCGAGCGCTTTGCTGCGGCCGTGATGAATGTCGGCATCTCTGACAAGATCGCGATGATGGGAACCTCGGATATCCCGCAGGAGCTCTACCTGGTGCATTACCTGTCCTGGCCCTGGGAGGATTGGGACATGTACCGCAAGGCCAGTCCGATCTATTACGCCAGCCAGGCTGAGACTCCCATCCTGATCCTGCACGGCGATGCCGATCCGCGAGTCGACCCGACCCAGTCACGCATCCTGTATCGGTATCTCACCCTGCAGGACGATCCGCCACCGGTGCGCCTGGTACTGTATCGCGGCGAAGGCCACGGCAACCAGCGGGCCGCGTCGCGCTGGGATTACGGCCTGCGCCTGATGCGCTGGATGGATCACTACCTGAAAGGCGAGGGCGGCGACCCGCCTGATCACCGACTGGACTACGGGCTGGAGTGAGCTGTTGGCGGCATCAACGGTCGGGCTGATTGTCGAGCATTTTGACCTCGACCCGGTTGCCGCCATGTCGTTGTGAGCGCTCCAGCGCTTTTTCGGCCGCACTGAAAAGTGCGTCCTGGTGGTTGTGAGCATCCGGCACCATGACCGCCAGCCCCAGGCTGGCGGTCATGATCCTGCGGGGCGGAACCGGGCTGTCATAGCCCAGGTCTTCGACCGTCATGCGCATATCCTCGCTTGCCTGCAGCGCCTGGTCGGGGTCGGTGTTGGGCAGGAGCGCGAGAAAATGTCGGTCGTCTCCAGTCCGCGGTCCGGTGAACACGCCGCCGAGACTCCGCACCAGGCTTTGCAGGGAACGTCCGGCCTGCTGCAGTCGTTCATTGGCGGGTTCCTGACCAATTGCGTCAGCGATCTGCTGAAAATCGTCAATCGAAACAATGGCGAGCGCGACGTAAGTCGACTGCTTCGTGCAGTTGCGCAAGTGACGTGCAACGGCCGCCGGGAAGTCTTCCGGGCGGTCGGTATCGCCGGAGCCGGATGGTTCTTGCCGGCTGTTCCGCGGGCAACTTGCACCCGGGCCTGAGGTCATTTGTAGGCCGCCGGCCAACGGGTCCGTCTGTTGCAGGGTGCGTTGCGGGAGGCGGTGCCATGCCAGACCGGCAAGCACCAGGAAGCCGAGCATGAACCAGGGCAGCCAGGCCTGTATTGGCGGGAGTTGCGCGGTTGAGCTGCCGGGCCAGCCGGCTTCGACGCGGCCGGCGTAGAGGGCCAGTCCCAGGGAGGCGAAGACGATGACGCCGCCGGCCACTAGTCTCAAACCTTCGGTTCGGGTGCGCCTTGGTCGGGACCCACGGCAGTCCCCGGCGTTGACCCCTGCGACGGGATTGCCCCGCTTCTGCTTGTGATTCATGCAACTGTACCCCTTGGATTATGGCAATCCCGCGCTCGCGGGGGCTATGAGGTCATGGCCTCATCAATGCCCGACTTGAATCATGCAAAAGGTGTGCCATGGCTGACTTCGGCAGGATGCTGATCACGCTGTTGCTGCCGAATGACCATGCCGGGGCAGACGCCGGGCTCGAGGATTCAAAAAAAGCCCCGTCGAATGGACGGGGCCGGCGGAAGGGCGATTGCGGATTGAAGTATCAGGGTGCTGGAGAAACGGTGACGCGAACCCTGATGCTGTCGCCGGGATGGTGGCGCATGTGCGTGTAGTACACCTCGCCGCCGTGGCGATAGCCCACCCGGTAACCACTGATGACCTGTTCTTCACGCCAGTCGCGCTGGACGCTGCAGCGTTCGCGGGTAACCGGGTAGTAATGCGTCGATCCCCGGTTGCTGCGACCGATGTCATGTCCGATGCTGCCACCGACGGCGGCACCGGCGGCCGTGGCGGCACGCCGACCGCTGCCGCTGCCAAACTGGTTGCCGACAACGCCCCCGATCAGGGCGCCGACAATGGCCGGGGTGGCCGAGTCACGGCCGCCTTCGCGAACACGCTCGTAACCTTGTTCTTCCCAGCAGATCTCGCGATCGATCGGAGTACGCTGAGTCTGGTAGCGAGGCTCCACGCTCACGACGGGCGCGTGGTGATACTGGACGCCACCGGCATGGACCAGGCCGGTAGCCAGCAGCAGGGCGGTTGCAATTGAAGTTCTGATCAGCATTGGAGTATCTCCCGATCTGCAGGGTCGAATGTGCATCGGCACGGTAGCTGGAAGCTTAGCCCTCGCTGACTGAACCACTTCTGAATTCCGGGGCGGTCGATTTGCCGACAGGCAGAAGGTGAATTACGATGCGGAATAAACGACAATCCGGAGGGTGTTTCCATGAGCGGGTATCAGACCGGCGAAATACGCAACCTTGCCTTGCTGGGGCACACCGGAGCAGGCAAGACCACGCTGCTCGAGATGCTCCTGGTCAAGGCCGGCATACTCGGCGAACCGGGCACCGTCGAACGCGGCACGACCGTGACCGATTTCGACCCGCTCGAGAAGGACTACCAACACTCACTGGTCTCGGCGTTATCGTCCATTGATCATGACGGCGTCCATATCAACCTGATCGATACCCCGGGTGACCCCGATTTTCGCGGCCAGGCCCTCTCGGCCATGGCGGCTGCGGAAACCGCGGCCATCGTGATCAATGCCAACAACGGTATCGAGATGTCCACCCGCCGCCTGATGCGCAGGGCGCGTCAGCGCAAACTGTGCCGCATCATCGTCATCAACCGCATCGATGCCGAAGGGATCGATCTGGCCACGCTGGTCGACGAGATTCGCGAGGAATTCGGGCCGCAGTGTCTGCCGATCAACCTGCCCGCCGAGGGCTTCACCACCGTCCGGGATTGCTTCTTCAGGACCGAGGGCGAGACCGACATCCTGTCGGTGGCCGACGCGCATACAGAAATCATCGATCAGGTCGTCGAAACCGATGAAGCCCTGATGGCGAAGTACCTGGAAGGTGAGGAAATCGGGACCGAGCAGTTGCACGACGCGTTCGAGAAGGCGCTGCGCGAGGGCCATCTGGTGCCAATCTGTTTTACCTCGGCCCTGACCGGCGCCGGCTGCGGTGAGTTTTTGAGGTTCTGCAAGAAGCTGCTGCCCAGCCCGGCCGAGGGAAATCCGCCACCGTTCAGAAAGGGGCCGGATAATGAACGTGTCGAGGCGCGACCCGACCCGGGCGCTCATGTACTGGCTCACGTGTTCAAGGTCACCAACGACCCATACGCGGGCAAGCTGGGCATTTTTCGCGTCTACCAGGGCACGATAACGCCGGATACCCAGCTCCATGTCGGCGACAGCCGCAAGCCGTTCAAGGTGTCTCACCTCTACAAGATTCACGGCAAGGATCATATCGAAGTCGACCGTGCCATCCCCGGCGACATCTGCGCCCTGGCCAAGGTGGACGAGATTCACTACGACGCAATCCTGCACGACAGCCACGACGAAGATCACTACTACCTCAAGCCGGTGGACTTTCCGCAGCCCATGTTCGGTCTGGCCGTTGAGGCGACCACGCGCGGCAACGAGCAGAAAGTGGCAACGGCCCTGGCGCGGTTGGCCGAAGAGGATCCCTGTTTCCAGGTCGAGCATCACCAGGAGCTCAACGAAACCATCATTCGCGGTCTCGGCGAGATGCATCTGCGGATCATGCTTGAGCGGATGAAGCAGCGCTACAATGCCGAAGTCAATACGCGCACTCCGCGAGTGGCCTATCGCGAAACCATCACCAGGCCGGCCGAAGGCCATTACCGGCACAAGAAGCAGACTGGCGGTGCCGGCCAGTTTGGCGAGGTTTTCATGCGGGTCGCACCCCTGGGGCGTGGCGAGGGCTTTCAGTTCCGGTCCGAAGTGGTCGGCGGCGCCATTCCCACCAACCTGATTCCAGCGGTGGAGAAAGGGGTGCGCCAGTTGCTCGAGGAAGGTGCGATCGCCGGCTACCCGATGCAGGATGTCGAGGCCGTGGTCTATGACGGCAAGCACCATCCGGTCGATTCCAAGGAAGTGGCCTTCGTGATTGCAGGGCGGCGGGCATTTCTCGATGCCGTCAGGAATGCCGGCCCCCAGGTTCTCGAACCCATTGTCGATCTCGAAGTGAGCGTGCCCGATGGTGCGATGGGCGATGTGACCGGATCGCTGGCTTCCAAGCGGGCCCGCATCCAGGGGACCGAAAGCCTGCGCGGCGGGTTCACCAGCATTTCGGCTGCCATTCCGCTATCGGTCCTGACCGACTTCCCGACCGAGCTCAAAAGCCTTACCGGCGGGGAAGGACGATACACCATGTCCTTCTCCCATTACGAGGCGGTGCCGGGCAATGTGCAAAAGGAGTTGGTCGAACAGCACGAAAGCGGGCAGCAGCAAGAGGAATAAGCGCTGAAACGGATGCCGGGCTACCCCGGGTCGGCGTGATGATCTGCCTGGCGCAGTAGCCGGCGATGCAGCCGCGATACTGCTTGCTCGAGCTCTCGTGGTGTTGCGGTGTTGTCGAGCACCTCGTCGGCCGCCTGCAGGCGCTGTTGTCGACTGGCCTGGGCGGCCAGCATCGCCCGGGCATGGGCTTCGTCGACATCATCGCGCATGCGCAAGCGCCGGATCTGTTCATCCTCGGGAACATCGACCACGATCACGCAATCGGCATCGCCAAACAGGCCGGTTTCGACCAGCAGCGGGACGACGACCACCACATAAGGCCCCTCGGCGGCGGCGATCCGTTCGCGTACACGCGCCTCGATGCGCGGGTGCAGTAGCGCTTCGAGTTGTGTTCGGCTGTGCTCGTGCGAAAATACCTGCTCACGCAGAAAACGCCGGTTCAGGGCGCCGTCGGGAGTCAGTACCTCCGAACCGAAATGGGCCACGATCTCGGCCAGTGCGGGCGCCCCGGGTTGCACGATCTCGCGCGCGATCAGGTCGGTGTCGATGACCTCGATACCGAGTCGGGCAAAACACTCCGACGCCGTGGTCTTGCCGCTGGCCACGCCACCGGTCAGAACGACCAGCAGGGGACGCTGCCCCTGCCGGTCGCTGCCACGCTCATGTGCGATGGTCGGGTTTCCGATGGTCAGCTCCCGTCGGGCGAGAGCCGGTAAATGGCGCCGTCGCTACTGTCGACGGCAATGTAGATATTGCCGTCCGGGCCAATTCGTACATCTCGGATGCGACCAACGGTGCCACGCAGCAGTTCTTCTTCATGAACCGGCTCGCCATCGCGAAAGGCCACGCGACGGATCTGCTCCGAACGCAGGCCGCCGGCCAGCAGATTGCCTTGCCAGGCAGGGAAGTTGTCGCCGGTGACCAGTGCCAGGCCGGAGGCAGCCAGGCTGGGCGTCCAGTCGATGACGGGGTTGACCATATCGGGATGGTCGCGCACGCTGTCGCCGAACTGTTCTCCGGTGCGATAGTCCTGGCCCAGGCTCTGCACCGGCCATCCGTAGTTCTTCCCGGCCTCAACCAGGTTGAGTTCATCGCCGCCACGCGGGCCATGCTCCGTTGCCCAGATCTCCCCGGTATCGGGGTGGACAATCAGGCCCTGGATATTGCGATGGCCAATGGAATAGATCTCCGAGGCGACATCGTCGTCATCGACAAACGGATTGTCTGCGGGCACCGTACCATCGTCGTTGAGGCGCAGCAGTTTGCCGGCGTGATCAGCCGGGTCCTGGGCCCGTGGCGGTTCGGCGCCCCGGTCGCCGATACTCATCAGCAACGTCCCGTCGGGAAGCCAGGCCAGCTTTGACCCGTAGTGACGGCCCGGCTGCGAGTAGCGATTCTGAACGAAGATGTCCTCGACATCGTGCAGGCTGTCACCTTGCAGGCGGCCGCGAGCCAGGGCGGTTGCCGTATCGCCGTTGTCACCGCCTTTTGAATAGGTCAGGTAGATATAGCCGTTACTGGCAAAATCGGGATGAAGGGCCACCTCGAGCAGCCCGCCCTGGCCACGAGCGACCACGTCCGGTGTGCCCTCGACACGGGTCTTGCTGCCGTCGGCATCAATGATGTGGAGGCGTCCCGGGCGCTCGGTCACCAGCATGCGATCGTCCGGCAGGAATGCGATCGACCATGGGTGCTCCAGTCCTTCGGCAATCTTCGTCAGTGTGACACGCTGATACTCCGTGCCGATGGATTCGGAATGGGCTGCCAGGCCGGTCGCAAACAGCGTGGCGAAGCTCAGTAATACCATTGTCCGGATATGAGTGAGCAAGTTCATGTAGCCATTCTCCAGTCGCCTGATCATGGGCGCGTTTGAAATGTGATCTGATGATACCGTGTTCAGTGTCGATCCGTTTTCGGGCTTCACTCCAGCCCGGTTTTCGGTTAAGTTTTCATGGGACAGTTCGGTTTGGCAAGCGCAGCAGCAGTCGGAGGGGTTGTAAACGTGACATCGATCTTGATAGTTGACGATCACGATCTGGTTCGTACGGGGCTGAAGAATATCCTGGGTGACAGCGGAGATATCGAGTTGGTCGGCGAGGCATCGACCGGCGAGGAAGCCATACGTCTGGCACGCCAGCTCGAGCCGGACGTCATTCTGATGGATGTCGGGCTGCCGGGCCTGTCGGGGCTGGAAACGACCGAACGAATTCTCAAGTCGCAGCCCGATATCCGGGTCATCGTGCTGACCGCACACAGTGAGCCGCCGCTGCCGGCACGGCTGCTCGATATCGGTGCTACCGGCTACCTGACCAAGGCCTGCGATGCCCGGGAGCTGGTCAATGCCGTGCGAACGGTCGCTCGCGGCGAACGTTATATCGGAGCCGATATCGCGCAGCAGCTTGCGATTTCCCTGTTGCCGGGCACGCCGCAGTCTCCCTTCCAGGAACTGACGGCGCGAGAGCTGGAGATTGCACTGATGCTCACCCAGGGCATGAAGATGCCGTCGATCGCGGAAGTGATCAACGTCAGCCCGAAAACGGTGGCAACCTACAAGTACCGCATCTATGAAAAGGTCGGCGTCAACAGCGAGGTCGAGCTGCTGCGCATGGCCTTGCGTCACGGCCTGGTCAGCGCCGAACCCGGCTGAGCGCCGGTATGTGTTTTCCGGGGTTCAACGGGGCGGCAACATGATCAACTACTGATTTTTCTGGTCATCATGAGCAATTCATCAATGGGTTTTCGGTCAAATTGGAGAAGCTGGCCCGAATCAATTGACCGGCATGAATGAATCGTTTATGGTTTTGTTGCAAAGCAGGTATTCCAACGGGGACTCTCGCAGCAATCGTGATTGAAATCCTTTAGATACCGGGCAGGGCCGGCATGGTGGCTGACGCCGCCGAATAGCCGGTCATGAGCACAGGGGTAGGGTCCGGCGCAATTCGTGTCCGGAGATTGGCAAGTAAAACAGGGGAGGTGCCATGACGTCCGACTGTCTCAAGACAGATCTTTGCATCCAGTTTTCCACGACGACTCGTTTCAGAGTCGCCATCATCCGTTAGAAATCAAGTGGCATTGCGCTGGCGCCTTCGGGCGCTGGTTGTGTTGTGTTTTTGTGGGGAGTAAACATGAGAAATGATCTAGAAGAACGAATTGGCCCGAAGCGGACAACGCTTGCTCGCGGGCTTCGTTGTCTGTTGCTGGCTTGCGCGCTTATCGCAACTTCCGGGGGGGCGCAATCGTCCCAGACCCGTTTGGTTGAAGAGGGGGCGTCCGATACAGGCGATTGTGTAGCCGCAGCCTGCGGGTCGATTCAGTACGCGCTTGACCAGTCAGGTGATGGCGATACGATTCTGGTGGCTCCGGGCAACTATGTCGAGTCTGCGGGCTCTGCCGAGACCGGTGATACCAATGGGCTGATCATAAGAGCCAATGGCATCACGTTGATTGCCTCGGATGGAGCGGAAAACACCATCATCGATGCCGGCGGGGCGACCAACGCCATCCTTATTGGTGATGACGCCTATGACCCGGGGGTGCCGACGACTCATCCGGATGACGTGACAGTCGAAGGTTTCACGGTGGAGAACTGGGCGTCACGCGGGATTGTGCAGCGCCGTGGCACCGGCACGGTTCACATTCAAGACAACATTGTCCTGAAGGACAGTGGTACGACGACGAACGCGATTTCGATTTCAGGTGGAACGGGTTCGACGATTACCGGCAATGTCATCGAAAGTACAAGCCTGGACAATGCAGACTGGACCGGTTCGG
>SLIA01000085.1 GCA_007135935.1 Wenzhouxiangella sp. | reverse complement strand
TAAAGCGCAATCCAGCCTTCCATGGCTTACTCCCAGTTCAGTTCAATCGCCACTCGATGTGGCATGGCACACCTGCCTGGATAACACGAAGCGCACGAAGCATGGCACGAAGAACACGAAGAAAAGAATTTTGTCCTTTCGCATTTCACATGTCTGCTTCGTGCCCTTCGTGCTCTCCTTCGTGTCCTTCGTGTTAAGGCTTTTGTTCGCGCGGCTACTACTCGTCCTTGAATTTCTCGTGGACGACCTGGCCGTCGTGGGCGAGCAGGCAGCCGGCGATGACTTCGTCTTCCAGATCGACTTTCAACCCGCCTTCCTCGTCGATGAGCAGGGCCAGCAGGTTGTGGATGTTCTTGGCGTACATTTCCGAGGCGTGCAACGGCGCGCGCGAGGGCAGGTTGGTCGGCCCGTCGACGAGCACGCCCTTGTGGTTGACGGTTTCGCCGGGCCGGGTGAGTTCGCAGTTGCCGCCGGTTTCAGCGGCCAGGTCCACGATCACGCTGCCCGGGTTCATGTCGTCGACCATGGCCTCGGTGATGATCTTCGGTGCCGGCCGGCCGGGAATGGCAGCCGTGGAAACAACCACGTCGGCTTTCGCCAGGTGGCGTGCCAGCGCATCGGCCTGTTGCTCGCGTTCCTCGTCGGTCAGTTCGCGGGCGTAACCGCCTTCGGTTTCGGCATCCACGCCGGTATCGATCATCTTCGCGCCCAGTGATTCGACCTGCTCGCGCGCCGCCGCCCGGATGTCGTAGGCTTCGACCTGGGCACCGAGCCGGCGGGCCGTGGCAATGGCCTGCAGACCGGCCACGCCCGCGCCGATGACCACTGCCTTGGCCGGCCGGAGCGTTCCGGCAGCCGTGGTCAGCATCGGGAACAGCCGCGGTGCGATGTCGGCGGCGATGATGACGGCCTTGTAGCCGGCGATCGTGGCTTGCGACGAAAGCACATCCATGGCCTGGGCACGGGTGATGCGCGGCACCAGCTCCATGGAGATCAGGGACAGGCCATTGTCGGCGGCCGATTTCAGCTCCGCGAAATCCTGGTACGGCGCGAGCTGACCGATGACGACCGTGCCGCTGCCGGCAGCATTCAGTATGGCCGCCGGGGGGCGGCGTACGCACAGCACCACATCGGACTGTTTGGCCACCGCGGTTGCCTCGCTGGCAATCTCGCAGTCGGTCCAGGCCTCGTCGGGGTGACCGGACTCGGTGCCGGCGCCCGTTTCGACAATGACCTTGTGGCCGGCCTGGATCAGCCGGGCTGCGGTGGGGGGGTCCAGCGCGACACGTCGTTCACCGCTGGCGGATTCCTTGACGATACCGATCTTGAGCGTCATGTCTTTCCCTCTTGAATAGGCTAGAGTGTAGCCCCTTGGCGTCAACGGGATCAATCATCCCGACTCGGATACGGCGTCATCGGCCTTTCATATCCATCAAACACAATCGCTGACCATGAAAACTGGATGCTTTCTTCTTGCCCTCGCGGCGGCCATCTCGTGTGCTTTTGCTTCACCCGCCGAGGAAACCGCGGCCGGCTGGTACGCCGACGGCCAGGCGCTGATCGCCGAACGGCGCCTGGCGCGCGGTGAGCCTGCGCCGGCGCGCAACGTGATCCTGTTTGTCGGTGACGGCATGAGTTTTGCCACCGTGGCTGCGGCCCGAATCCTGGAAGGCCAGAAGCGCGGTGAGTCGGGCGAGTCCAACCTGCTGTACTTCGAACAGTTTCCGCACACGGCCTTTTCCAAGACCTACAATACCGACCGCCAGACCCCGGACTCTGCCGGCACCATGACCGCCATGGTCACCGGCGTGAAGACCTTTGCCGGCGGTCTGTCGGTCGACCAGCAGGCCCGCCCCGGCGATTGCGAATCGGCGCAGGGACGCGAACTGGTCACCCTGCTCGATATCGCCTCGCTGGCCGGCCTGGCCACCGGGGTGGTGACCAATACGCGCATCACCCATGCCACGCCGGCGGCGCTGTATGCGCGCACCCCGCACCGTCGCTGGGAGAGCGATGCCGGCATGCCCGAACAGGCGCGCCAGGCCGGTTGTCGCGATATAGCCCGCCAGCTGGTCGAATACGACATCGGCGGTGGCATCGACGTGGTGCTCGGCGGCGGGCGGCGCGAGTTCCTGCCCGAGGACGGTCAGGACCCGGAGTACCCGGAGCTTGCCGGCCATCGGAAAGACGGCCGTGACCTGATCGGCGAATGGCAGGAACGTCACCCCGAGGGACGTTACGTCTGGAACCTGGATCAGTTTCGCGAGGCTGTCGAGCAGGCAGAACTGCCGCTGCTCGGGCTGTTCGAGCCCTCGCACATGCAATACGAGCATGATCGCGGCGACGACGCGGCCGGCGAACCCTCGCTGACCGAGATGACGCGTGAATCCATTGCCCTGTTGTCCGATCGCGGCGACGAGGGGTATTTCCTGATGGTCGAGGGCGGTCGCATCGACCACGGCCACCATGGCAACAATGCCTACCGGGCACTGACCGAAACCATCGAGTTCGCCCGCGCCATCGAGGCGGCGCACAAGATGACCGATCCGCAAGAGACCCTGATCGTGGTCACCGCCGATCACGGCCACGCCATGGTGTTTGCCGGCTACCCGGCCCGCGGCAATCCCATTACCGGCCTGGTGCGGCGACCGGATGACGACGGCAAGCCCGGTGAGCTGCAGCTCGACCGGGACGGACGACCGATGACCACGCTGCGTTATTTCGACGGCCCTGGCTATCGCGAGGACGGGCGACCGGATTATGTCGGCGTCGACCCCAACGATCCCGATTTCCGCCAGGAGGCCCCCATTGGTCTGCGTTCGGCAACGCATTCGGGTGAAGACGTGCCCGTGTATGCCACCGGCCCCGGTGCTGAAGTGCTGCATGGCGTATTCGAGCAGAACGTGATCTTTCATGCCATGCTGCAGGCGCGGCCCGATCTGGCCGATCTGGCTGAACAACTGGCCGGTGACGAGGGGCTGCCGGCCTGGCAGAAGGTGCAGACCGGACCGGGTTCAGAAGCGGATTTCGCCGGCGACGACTGAATCACTCCTGCCGAGGTCGTTACAGCTTTGATAAAAACCTGCCAAAGGCATATTATCTGCGCTGGGAATTCGAACAAGAACAACTGACGGGGACTGCGTCTGGTGCCGGAAATCGCCTTCGGGGAACTGCTTGACCCCGCTTTTCGACCGTTTGTCATCGCCGCGATCATTGTTGCGCTGATTGCCTTGCTGGAAGTGTTGTCGGCCGTTTTCGGGCTGGCGATCTCCAGCGTGCTCGACGACTGGCTGCCGGGCATCGACATCGATGGCGATGCCGATGCCGGCATGCTGTCGTGGCTGGGGTTCGGCCATGCCCCGTTTCTGGTCGTCCTGATCGTGATTCTGTCGGTGTTCTCGATTGCCGGCATCCTGATCCAGGTGCTTGCCCTGGGCTGGCTGGGCTGGGCGCTGTGGCCGGCGTTGGCTGTGATCATTGCCCTGGCACTCAGCCTGCCCATGGCCGGCTGGCTGTCCCGACGGCTGGCCTGGTTGATTCCCAGCGTCGAGACCTCGGGCATACACCGTGACGAGCTGGTCGGTCGCAGTGGAAGAATCACCCTGGGGACGGCGACCGGCGAACGCACGGCGGAGGCGGAAGTCGTGGGCCCGAAGGGCCTGCGCCACTGGATTCGAGTGCGTGCCGAGCGCGGCGAGACCATCGAGCCGGGATCAGAAGTGCGCATCATCGAAAGGGAGAGCCGCTCGGTGTTCGTAGCCAGGCGGCAAGAGTGACAGCTTCAAACTTTTGACTTAACTGACTGGAGGGAGAATGAACGCATCCGTGTTGATGACCATACCCGGCATCATTGTTTCCGCCCTGGTGGCGATTGGCCTGATCTACGCAGCCTTGTACAAGAAGGTGCCGCGCGGCATCGCCCTGGTACGTACCGGCATGGGCGGCAGAAAGGTCATCATCGATGGCGGCTGCCTGCGTCTGCCGGTATTCCATGAAGTGCGGGAGGTTAACCTGTCCACGGTGCAGTTGACCGTGCGCCGCAATGGTGAAGACGCCCTGATTACCCGCGACAGCCTGCGCGTGGACGCCACCGTGGACTTCTATGTCTCGGTCGAGGAAAGCGACGACGGCGTGGCCCAGGCCGCCCGGACGCTGGGAGATCGCACTTTCGACCCCGACAAGCTGCGCGAGCTCATCGAGGGCAAGCTGGTCGATGCCCTGCGTGCGGTGGCTGCCGAGCAGGACATGATGAACCTGCACGAGAACCGTCAGGACTTTGTCCAGCGTGTTCAGGAAATCGTGGCTACCGACCTGTCGAAGAACGGTCTGCAGCTCGAATCGGTGTCATTGACCGGGCTGGACCAGACGCCGACCGACAACCTCAATCCGAACAACATGTTCAATGCCACGGCATTGAAGCTGACCGCCGAGCGCGTGGCCCGCGAGACCCAGGCCCGTGCCGAGGCCGAGGCCAATGCCAGGATTGCCGATGCACGCGAAGCCGCTCGCGCCGAGGAAGAAACGATCCGGGCGCGCGAGACGGTGGAGCGCTCGGAAATCGAGAAGGAACGGGGCGTGGCGATCTACCGCTCCGAGAGCCAGGCCGAGTCGCGAAAGGCCGAGATTGCCTCCAACCAGGCCGCCGAGAATGCCGAGCTGGAGAAGGACGAGGCGCTGCGTTCAAGGGCCATCGAGCGTGATCGCAAGCTCAAGATCTCCGAGCAGGAACAGCGCATTGCCGTGGCCGAGAAGTCGGAAAGCGAATCGCAGGCCCAGGCCCGCGCCGAGCAGGCCCGGCAGGAACGCGTGGTGGCCGAGGAGGCGGTGCGCACGGCCCAGGAACAGGCAGCTGCCGAACGTCAGAAACAGGTCAGCGTGATTCGCGCCCAGGAAGCGGCCGAGGTCGATGCCACGCGGGTACGGGTTTCGGCCGACGCCGGCCGCGAGGCCGTGGAACTGGAAGCGCGGGGCCGGCGCCAGGCGGCCGAGCAGGACAAGGCGGCCGCGGAGTTCCGGGCCCAGGCGCTTCGGGCCGAGAAGGAAGCCGAGGCCGAAGGCATTCGCGCCGTCAACGAGGCCAAGAACACCCTGTCGTCGCAGCTCATCGCACATGCCGAGCGCCTGCGGGAGCTGGAAGTGGCACCCGATGTGCTGCGCGAGCTGGTTGCGCCGTTCGACGGGGTCGGCGAGAACATGCGCTCGGTGTTCATCCACGGTCTGGGCAGCGCGAATGCCAACGGCAACGGTGCCGAGGGCGGTTCCGGCCCGGCCGGCCAGCCGCGCTCGGTGATGGAGGATCTGTTCGGTCAGATCATGAATTACTCGACCGTCGGTCCGGCACTCAAGGAAATCGGCGGGCAGCTGGGGATCGATCTGGCCGAAACGCTGAAAAACGGTTCGCTCAAGCGAGTCGATGCTGCCGCAGAGACGACCACCGGCGAGGAAGATGCCGATAGCGAGGCCGCGGCCGATACCGGCAGCGGTGCCGGGGCCGGCCGCTCGAAGTCGCCGACACAATCGCAGTCGGACAAGGCCTGATCGCCCGTCTTCGGGACTGACATGCGACGCAGTCTGCTCGATGTCCAGGTTGCCGCCGGTGCAGTTGTCGTGGCGGTGGCCGGGATATCGCTCGGCGGGGCCTTTGCCTGGGGTGGCCTGGCCCTGGCGGTGGGCGGCGCGGCGGTCTACGGTATGCGTTTGCGGCCGGATAACGGCCACGATGAGCCAACCCGACGCGCCATGCCGAACGCCGGGGCGACGGATGTGCTGTGGGCCGATGCCGAGCAGGCGTTGCGGATACTTGACCGGTATCCTGACGATGGTGAACTGGTCGAGCCGGTCATTCGGCTGGCCAGGCTGGCACGCCGGGCGGTCGAACGCGGCCGGCGCAGTCCGGCCGACCCGGCCGCGGCGCGCACGCGCCATGTGCTGTGCCTGGCCGCCGAAACGCTGGCTGCATTTGACGCCAGCGAGTCGGGCCGGCGGCAAAGACGACTGGAGCGCATGCACGAGGTACTCGACGAGGCGGCGGAAACCCTTGCCCGGGACGCTGAGTCGGACGCCGAAGACCAGGCGCTGTGCGTGCGCCTGCGGGTGCTCGAACAGGAACTGAAGAATAGGCCAAACGGAGGAGCCAGCGATGGAAATGACCACCACGATTGATGCCACGCCGCAACAGGACGAGGAAGTACGACGGGAAGTGGAGGTCTTTCTGGGCGATGCCTCCCGGGCTTTTGACCTCGAGGCCGCACGTGCCGAGAAACAGGCGCTGATCGAGCAGATCAAGGGCGACTTTTCCTGGGAGCAGCCCGAGCGTTTCGCCGCCGACCAGGCTGCCGGCGTATCGCAGTTTGCCGACACCATCGTCGAGGGTGTGCGCTCGGCCAACCTGGGCAGCGTCCATGACCACCTGACCGAACTTCGCATGGTCAGCAAGCGGCTCAGCGGGCAGCTGGAGCCTTCTGGCCTGTTGTCGCGCTTCTTCTTCAACGCGCGCA
This sequence comes from Wenzhouxiangella sp., assembly GCA_007135935.1. Classification (GTDB taxonomy): domain Bacteria; phylum Pseudomonadota; class Gammaproteobacteria; order Xanthomonadales; family Wenzhouxiangellaceae; genus Wenzhouxiangella. The sequence continues at coordinate 8,395 of SLIA01000085.1, read as the reverse complement.
AGGCACTGGAGCGTTTCGCGGCCGACTGGAGTAGCGTCGACGGCCAGATCAACCAGGTCATCGCCACGCTGGAGCGCGACAAGCGCGGCAGTCTGATCACCATCGAGAATCTGCGCGAAATCGGCCAGGAAGCCATCGACAATTTCCGGCACATGGCCGCTGCCATCGTGGCCGGTCAGGAGATCCTCGCCGAGGAGCGGAAACGGCTCGCCGAACTCAAGCAACAGGTCGAAGCCGGCGAGGATGCCGTGCAGGCCGCCGAGCTGCGCCAGCTCGAACAGCGCGCCGACGTGTTCGATCGTCGCCTGACCAATCTCGAAAAGAGCCGCGCCATTGCCGCCGGCATGATTCCGACCATACAGCAGACCCTGCACAGCGAGATCATCGTCAGCGAGGAGCTCGACATGGCGCTCAGCCAGGCCATACCGCTGATGAAGCAGCAACTGGCCGTGGTGGTCGAGCAGGTACGCCAGCAGGAGCGGCTGGATTCGCTGGCGGCCACGCGCAACGCCACCGAGGAAATGATGGAAGAGATCGCCGACCGGCTCGAGACCAACCAGGACATGGTCGACAAGCAGGTGCGAGAAGGTATTGCTTCGGCCGACAAGGTGGTCGAGTTCCTCCACCGGATCGGCGATACCATCGAGGAAATCGACCAGCGCCAGTCCGAGGCCCAGCGCGACCGGGCCGCGGCCCGCGATCAACTGCAGCAGGCGGTCTCCGACCTCAGGGACCGACTGGCCTGAGCGACTTCGGGCGCGGCTTGATCAGGCCAGGCTGTTTCTGGCCGTTGCCAGCCGCTCGGGGGTTCCGGTGTCGAACCACCGGCCCCGATAGTGCTCGCCGCCAACGGTTCCGACAGTGATCGCGTTTTCCAGTACCGGCCTCAAGGGGCGCACGCCCGGTTCCAGTGCGCTGAACAGCTCCGGTCTGAACACGCCGATGCCGCTGAACGTCAGCTTGCACGCTGCGTCAATGGCAAGTCGCCCGTCGATGATCCCGAAATCGCCGTTCGGGTGGTGCGGCGGATTGTCGACCATCACCAGGTGGGCCAGCGCATTCGTCTCAGGCGGGTCCAGCGTCTCGAGCGGATAATCGCACAGCACATCACCGCTGATGACCAGAAACGGCGCATCGCCAAGCCACTCCAGCGCATGCACGATACCGCCGGCGGTTTCCAGGGCGCCCGGTGGTTCCGGCGAGTAGTGAATCGACAGGCCGAAGCGTCTGCCGTCGCCCAGCGCGGCGGGAATCTGCTCGCCCAGCCAGCCGAGATTGATGACCACGTCGCGAAAACCTGCCGCGGCCAGCCGCTCGAGGTGATGCGCAATCAGGGGTTTGCCGCCGACCTCGATCAGCGGCTTGGGCGTGGTGTCGGTCAGTGGTCGCAGGCGCTCGCCGCGCCCCGCGGCCAGAATCATAGCTCGCATCGGCTGTGTTCAATCCCATTGCTCGTCTCGGGTGCTTCAATCTAGCGCATATGGACCAAACTTGTTGGTCGGCGTGTCGCGATGGCCGACCACTCCGGTTCAGAGCCTGCGGCGTTGCTGCACTGCCGTGCCGCGTTTCTTGACGGAAATCATGGGGATTTCGTGCTGGCACGGAATGTGCTGCATTCATCGTTGAGGTGCGGGTGGTCCGCACTTGAAGAGCTTCACGGAGGTGAACTGCTTGACCGAGCTGCTGCTGCTTGATGTGCGAACCATGGCCTTTGCCTCGGCCGTGAGCGGTTTCCTGATGGCCGCGACCATGACCGGTATCTACCTGGCCGGCATGCGTTCGCGCGCCGTACTCGACTGGGCCGGAGCCGGCCTGGCATTCGGGGTGGGTTATCTCATCGGTCATATCCTGCAGTCGGTCGAGGTGGCGGTTCCTGACTGGGTGGCCGGCACCATGGCCAATGCAGCCATAGGCCTGGGGCACGGACTGATCCTGATTGGTGTGCAACGCTACCTCGGCATGCGTTGCTGGACAACGCCCATCCTGCTGGCCGTCGGGCTCATCCTGATTTCGTCACTGATATTCCCCGAGGCGCGCGAAACTCTGCGAGCCCGGATCATCATTCACTCCGGTTTCTACGTCCTGCTCGATGCATGCGCCGGGGTGTTGCTCTGGCGCGCTCACCGCCCGGGCATGCGTCAGTTTCACCGTGCGGCCGCGCTGGTGCTGCTGGCTTTCGCGGCGTTTCTTGCGGTGCGACTCAGTTACGCCCTGGTGAGCCCGGCACTGACCACCTCTTTCGTTCAGGATCCTTTCCAGATGGCAGCGTTCCTGGCGGCCATGATCTTCGGTTTTTGCATCACGATGGCGCTGGCGGTGATGATGTTTCGCGAGAAACAGGTCGAGCTCATCGGTCTGGCCAGGAAGGACCCGCTCACCGGCATCAACAATCGTCTCGGGCTGGACCGGGCTGCAGCCCGGCACATGGCGGCAGCCGGCGAGCATGGCACGCCGCTGTCGGTGGTGCTTCTGGATCTCGATCATTTCAAGCAGATCAATGATCAATACGGTCATCAGGCCGGGGACATCGCGCTCAATACCATTGCCCGTCGTATCGAGACGGCATCGCGCGACGACGACCTCGCCTTTCGGGTTGGCGGCGAAGAATTCCTGGTGCTGCTGCCTGGCGTCGGTCTGGAGCAGGCCACACGAGTTGCCGAACGCTTGCGGCGAAGAATTGCCGGCGAGCCGACCGCCGTCGGTGATGGCGAGCTATGGCTGACCGCAAGCTTCGGCGTGGTCGAGTGTCGTGTCGGGCAGGAAAGCTGGTCGCAATGCCTGCAGCGGGCCGATCGGGCGCTTTACCGCGCCAAGGATGCCGGCCGCGACCAGGTTGAAGTGGCTACCTGTTACTGATGCGGTATTGTTCGGCCCGGATCATGCACGATCCGGGTTCACGATCTACGGGCGCGCCGGCGCCAGCTGGTCAGCAGGCGATCGAGTTCGGCGAGTTCCGGATTGCGCTCGATGGCTTCGTCCAGGTAGATGAAAAACCGCGCGACGTCTTCGAGGTATTTCGGCTTGCCGTCGCGGTAGCGAATGCGGGCAAAGATCCCGATCACCTTGAGGTGACGTTGCACCCCCATCAGGTCGCAGGTGCGCCGCCACAGGTCGGCTGACTCGGGCACCGGCAACCCGGCATCCAGCGCCCGCAGGCGGTAGGCCTCCAGCCACTGATCAACGCGTTGGGTTGGCCAGCTCAGGAATGCGTCGCGGTACAGGCAGATCGGGTCGTAGCTGATCGGACCGACCACCGCATCCTGAAAATCGATGACGCCCGGATTGGGGTTGGTCAGCATCAGGTTGCGCGGCATGAAGTCGCGATGACAGAACACCTGCGGCTGGTCCAGGGCCCAGCGGATCAGATTGGCGCAGGTGAGATCCCAGGCATCGAGTTCGTCTTCTGTGGGTTCGACCTTCCAGTGCCGCGCCAGAAACCAGTCGGGAAACAGTGCCAGTTCGCGCATCAGCAGTCCGGCATCGTAGTAGGGCAGGCCGGAGGTGCTGGCCCGCGTCTGGATCGAGATCAGCGCTTCGACGGCATCGTGGAAAAGGGCGTCGGCGTTGTCGTCGTCGAGGATCTCGTGGTAGGGCTGGCTACCCAGGTCGTCCAGCAGCAGAAATCCACGCTCCCGGTCGGCGTGGATCTGGTGGGGAACGTGAATGCCGGCGCGTTCGAGCCGCTGCCCGATGTCGATGAAGGTGGCGATGTTCTCGTGCTCGGGGGGGGCGTCCATGACCACCACGGTCCGGCCTTCGTGTGCCAGGCGGAAATACCGGCGAAAGCTGGCGTCGGAACTGATCGAGGTGCTTTCGTAATCCTCCCAGTGCAGTTGCTCGGCAGCCCATTGTTCAGCCTGCTGGCGGCGCGGGTCGGTCATGAGTGTGCTCCGTGCGGTTGTAGGCGGATGAGTCGTTCGACCGGTTGACTGCTGGCCAGGCACCATGCCTGACACCAACTGTCCAGGCCGGCCGCGTAGCGGCGCGCAAAGCGAGGCACTGCTTGGGTCATGGTGTCGATACGGACTCGGTCCTCTTCATGGTCGCGTGCATGGGCAGCCAGCGAGCGTCTGAAATCGGCCTCCAGCCACGATGGTGGTTTGAGCTCGGCCAGCCGGTTACGCATGCGTTCGATGGTCTCGCCACGCAGCTCCAGCATGTCCTGCTGCAGACGCCATCGCAACTCGTCGGCCGGGCTGTCGGCCAGACCGTTCAGCCAGCCGCGGAGCAGATCAATGCGACTTTCCACGCCACCGGCAGGCAGCCCGGCCCCGAGCCGGTGGAGCTGATCGGTGAGGAATCGTCCGCGATTGGTGGACCGGGGGCGGTCGATGTCTTCGCCCCGCCAGCGCCGGGGCTCGGGCCGTTCGTGAAACAGCATGAGCGGCAGCGCAGCCTGCAGGCTGCCGGGATGCAGCCAGTCGACCAGGGCGCCGAACAGCAGGTCTTCGTTGCCGCCGCGGGCCTGGGTCGGCAGAAGCAGGTCGCGGTTGTCGATGCCGGTGAGCGTGGTGGTCATCAGGCTGAAGCTGGTGGTGGCCTGGATGGAGTCGGGGCTGCGGGCCGTGCGTCGCTGGCCGACAAGGTGGCGGTAGCGCTGCTCGTCGGTACACAGTGCGGCCAGGTGCTCGCTGGATTCGGTGAACAGCCACTGTATGCCGGAGGTGCCGGGATCGCCCAGGGTGCCGTTGGTGGTGATGCGTATCCGTGTCGGAGTGGCCAGCTCGAAAAAAAGCCGGGGATCGACGCGCTCGAACAGGGCATCCAGGTGGTCTTTGCCCTGAATGGCGAATTCGGCACCGTTGCAGCCCAGGTAGCGGGCGTGCTCGGCCACCGGCGAGGTGGTCAGCGGCTCGAAGGCGGCGCTGAGTTCCGATTCGGGTTCGGGGAATTCCAGTCGGGTCGAGCTCGTGGCCGCGAAGCGATGCCGGGTGTCGGTTTCGTGCAGGCGGAAGGCGGCCAGGCTGGCATCGTCGTCCATGATGGCGAAGGTCTCACCCGCGCCCAGCAGCAGGGCGAGATTCAGGCTGGCTCCGTAGGTCGGTTGTTCGTCGTCGGCGTCGCCTTCGATGAACCAGTGCAGGTCGGTCACATCGGCCCCGCTGTCTGCAGCGATGTGCTCGAGGATGACACGGCGCTGGCCGCGTGCGATGTGATGCAGCTGCAAAGGCAGACGCTCGCGGAAATCGCGGATCACCTCAATGGTTTTAGGGTCGCCGCCATCGCCGTCGCTGTCATCGAGGGCGATGCAGCGCCTCAGGTCATCGGGCTTGTTCAGTGTCGCAAGGCTCTCGAGTAGCCGCGCCAATGTCAGCGGCCGGTTGCGGGTGCGCACGAACAGGGTCTCGATGCTCCTTGGTCGATGGCTAGACAGGTTCCAGTCCTGAAGTCGTTCAAGCAGATCGGATTGGCTGAGCAGCAGGCCACGTTCGGCCAGCTGCCTGAGTGTGCGGGTAATTTCGCCGGTCTGTGTCGACGACACTCGCAAATGGCTGATGGCCCGGCGGACCTGCTCATCAATGGTGCGAAAGCGGTCGCAGGCACCCAGGAGGCGGGCTGCCGTGATCGACAGGCGAGCCGGTGCGGGTTGTCGACTGACCAGCAGGCTGGCCTCGGTGTCGGAAAGCATCCGGGCATCGAAAGGTGGCGCGATGTAGCGTGCTGGATCAGTTGCTGCCGGAGAAGTGCTCCCCGACAGGCTGAAATCGAAACCGAATGGATCCTGCGCCATGCTCGCCCTGTGCTCCGAATCTGGCCGCAGAGTGTATCAGGGGTGTCGGGATGCCGGGGTTGCCGGTATAGGTGGCCGTTCCGGTTCCGGAGTTGAACGCAATCAAGTACCGTTTTGGTCTTGTTTTCAGGACGCCAGGCAGGCATAATATGGGACCGGAACGATCCGGTATTGAATAGCATGTTGCGAATCAGCAAATTGACCGATTACGCCACCGTGGTACTGGCCTCGCTGGCACGCGAGCCGGAGGAGCGTATTTCCGCCACGCAGTTGGCCGAACGGGTACGCCTGGAGCCGCCGACGGTGGCCAAGGTGCTCAAGACGCTGGCCCGGGCCGGCCTGGTCAATTCAGTGCGTGGGGTCAATGGCGGCTACCAGCTTGCGCATGCGGCCGATGACATTTCCGTGGCCGAAATTGTTTCTGCCATGGAAGGGCCCATTGCTCTGACCGAGTGCGGGCTGGAGCCGGGTTTGTGTTCGCACGAATCCGATTGCAGCCTCAGAGGCAACTGGCAGCGTATCGGTCAGGCCGTCGAAGAGGCCCTGGGTGCCTTGAGCCTGACCGACCTGTCTCGGCCGCAGCCGCCGCGGATCGCCATTCGCGCCGAATCCACCGTTGAATCCACGCGGGAAATCTCATGAACCAGACCGTCGAACAAGTCGAACGTCATATCCAGCAGCGCTACAAGGCCGGTTTCTATACCGACATCGAGTCCGACCGCGTGCGCGCCGGGCTCGACGAAGAGATCATCGCCATGATTTCGGCCAAGAAGGAAGAGCCCGAGTGGCTGCTGGAATGGCGGCTGAAGGCCTTTCACCAGTGGCAGAAGATGGTCGGCCCGAACTGGGCGCACCTGAAGCTGCCGGCGATCGATTTCCAGAAGATTCATTACTACGCCGCGCCGAAGCAGAAGAACCGGCCGAAAAGCCTCGACGAGGTCGACCCCAAGCTGCTCGAAACCTTCGACAAGCTCGGTGTGCCGCTGCACGAGCGCGCACGCCTGGCCGGCGTGGCCGTCGATGCCGTGTTCGACTCGGTCTCGGTCGGCACCACGTTTCAGAAGGAATTGAAGGAAGCCGGGGTCATCTTCTGCTCGTTTTCCGAGGCGGTGCGCGACCATCCCGACCTGGTACGCGAGTACCTGGGTTCGGTCGTGCCTTACACCGACAACTACTTCGCCGCGCTCAACTCGGCGGTGTTCTCCGATGGCTCCTTCGTCTATATCCCGAAAGACACGCGCTGCCCGATGGAGCTGTCGACCTACTTCCGCATCAATGCGCGTGACACCGGCCAGTTCGAGCGCACCCTGATCATTGCCGAACCCGGCAGTCACGTCAGTTACCTGGAAGGCTGCACTGCCCCCATGCGCGACGAGAACCAGCTGCATGCTGCCGTGGTCGAGCTGGTGGCAAAAGAGAAGGCGCATATCAAGTACTCGACCGTGCAGAACTGGTACCCGGGTGACGAAAACGGCAAGGGCGGCATCTACAACTTCGTCACCAAGCGTGGCGATTGCCGCGAGGACGACTCGCGCATCACCTGGACCCAGGTCGAGACCGGTTCGGCGATCACCTGGAAGTACCCTTCCTGCATTCTGCGCGGCGACCGATCGGCCGGCGAGTTCTATTCCGTTGCGCTGACCCACAATCATCAGCAGGCCGATACCGGCACCAAGATGATCCACCTGGGCCGCGACACGACCAGCAAGATCATCGCCAAGGGCATCTCGGCCGGCAAGAGCCAGAACAGCTACCGCGGCCTGGTGCGCATGGCCAAGCGGGCGAAGAATGCGCGCAACTACACCCAGTGCGATTCCCTGCTGATCGGCAAGCAGTGCGGCGCGCACACCTTCCCCTACATCGAGTCATTCAACCCGACGGCGAAGGTCGAGCACGAAGCGACCACCTCGCAGATCGGCGAAGACCAGCTTTTCTACTGCCGCTCGCGCGGCCTGGACGAAGAAGAGTCGGTCGCCCTGATCGTCGACGGCTTCTGCAAGGAAGTGTTCAAGGAACTGCCGATGGAGTTCGCGGTGGAAGCCAAGGCGTTGCTCGAGATTTCGCTGGAAGGGGCTGTCGGCTGACAGGTGAACGAAGCCCTCGTAGGTCGGGGTCACATCCCCGACGGACGAGATTTCCGGCTTGGACACGCGTAGCTATGTGTGCACAGGGCCGCAACGTCGTCCGTCGGGGATGTGACCCCGACCTACGCCAGAATTGGAATGAACAGGTGCCCCGTGGTGGGCCAACGATCAAGACGGATACAGAACGCAATGCTCAGAATTAGCAACCTCCACGTCACCATCGACGACAAGGAAATCCTCAAGGGCCTGGACCTCGAGATCGGTCCCGGCGAACTGCATGCCATCATGGGCCCGAACGGTTCCGGCAAGTCCACGCTGGGGTATGCCCTGGCCGGTCGCGAGGGCTACGAGATCACCGACGGGTCGGTGGAATTCGAAGGCCAGGATGTCGCCGAGATGGAGCCGGAAGAGCGGGCCGCGGCCGGACTGTTCCTGGCTTTCCAGTACCCGGTCGAGATCCCCGGCGTGAACAACGCCTACTTCCTGCGCGCCGCACTCAATGCCCAGCGCAAGGCGCGCGGCGAGGACGAGGTCGATTCGATGAACTTCCTGAAAGAAGTGCGCGAATCGCTCAAGGCGC
>SLIA01000257.1 GCA_007135935.1 Wenzhouxiangella sp. | reverse complement strand
GGTCTGCTTGCAGGCATGCGTCATCACGCTGACCACGCGCGCGGCCATCCAGGCCGGCGGGCGGGGTGGCTCGGTGAAGGCATGGCTGAGGTGGGCAATGCTTTCGGTGTGGGTGCCGTGACAGTGGGGGATGAGCTCCAGGCTTTCGACGTTGCAGGATCCACCGCGCTCGGTATCGCCGACGAAGCCACCGGCTTCCAGCGCCCGGGCAGTGGCCGGTTCGACGCCGTAGAAGGACGGCTGACTTCCGGCAAAATCCAGCGGCAGCGCCAGGCTGATGCCGGTATCCCCATCGGCCTGGTAGCGTTGTCCCCGGTGTTCGAACCAGAGCTTCAAGCGAATTGATCCCGCTCAAGCCCCAGCCACTCCAGCGCCGTGCCGTGGTAAAGCCGTTCACGCGTGGACTCGTCCAGGTCGAGACTGTCGATGCCGCTGCCGGGCTGCTGTTCGCCCAGCGGGAAGGGGTAGTCCGTGCCCATGGCGATGCGCTCCGGGCCCATCAGCTCGAGCAGGTATTCCAGTGCCTTCTGGTCATGCACGCAGGAGTCGAGGTAGAAGCGGTCGAGGTAGTCGCGCGGACCGCCGTTGGGGTTGTCGATGGCGACCAGATCCGGGCGCATGCGCCAGCCGTGCTCGATACGGCCGATGGTGAACGGGAAGCTGCCGCCGCCATGGGCGAACAATACTCGCATGTTCGGGTGACGGTCGAACACGCCGCCGAAGATCATCGAGCAGATCGCGCGCGACTGCTCGGCCGGCATGCCCACCAGCCAGGGCAGCCAGTACTTGTTCATCGATTCCTTGCCCATCATGTCCCAGGGATGGACCAGGACGGCCGCACCCAGGTCGCTGGCCGCGGCGAACACCGGCTCGAGTTCCGGATCGTTGAGGTTCCAGCTATTGATGTGCGAGCCGATCTGCACGCCTCTCAGCCCCAGTTCCTTGACGCAACGTTCCAGCTCGCGTGCGGCCAGTTCGGGCGCCTGCAACGGCAGGGTGGCCAGGCCGACCAGGTGGCGTGGGTGTTCGCGGCACTGTTCGGCCAGGTGGTCGTTGAGATACTGCCCCAGGTGGAGCGCGTGCTCGGGCTCGGCGTGGTAGCTGAACATCACCGGCACGGTGCAGGCCACCTGCACCTGCACGCCCTTGGCGCCGTAGTCGGCGATGCGTTGTTCGATATCCCAGCACAGGGGATCGACCGCCCGGAAAAACTTGCCGTCCTTGTGGATCTCGGCCTTGCCATCGCCCCGGCCGGTATCGTGGTGGATGGTCGGGAAGCCGGTGGTGTTGAACTTCTCGTTCAGGTCCGGCCACTCGCGCGGCAGGATGTGGGAGTGCATGTCGATCTTGAGCATGTTCATTTCTCCGGATGCAGGTGGCCGCACTCCGGGCAGGTGCGATTCTCCTCGCTGCCGAAGAAGCGCTCGAACACCGGTGGAAAATCCTTTTCGATGTTCTTCAGTTCGAAGTATTCCTCGTACACGCAGGCGTTGCATTTCGGGCAGAACCACATCAGGCCGTCCTTTTCGTCCGGCAGGCGCTTGCGTTCGATGACCAGGCCGACGGTATTTTCGAATCGCTGCGGCGAATGCGGTACTTTCGGCGGCAGCAGGAAGATCTCGCCCTCGCGGATGGTGATGTCCTTCGGCTGGCCGTTCTCCATCACCTTGAGCAGCATGTCGCCCTCGACCTGGTAGAAGAACTCCGGGCCTTCGTCGTAGTGATAGTCGTTGCGCTCGTTCGGGCCGCCCACCACCATGACGATAAAGTCCTCGTCGGACCAGATCATCTTGTTGCCCACCGGGGGTTTCAACAGGTGGCGGTTATCCTCGATCCATTGCTTGAAGTCGATTGGCATGCTCGGCAACATGTTCGTCCTCCTTACGGGCTGTCCGGTAGATAGGCGATACACTTCAATTCGACTGCAATCGGCGTGGGCAGTGCCCCGACTTCCACCGTGGTGCGGCAGGGGCGGTGGTCGGTGAAGTGTTCGGCGTAGATACGGTTGAAGGTGGCGAAGTCGCGTTTCATGTCGGTCAAAAACACGGTCACGTCGACCAGGTCTTCCCAGCGCGCGCCCGAGGCTTCCAGTATGGCACGCACGTTGCGAAACACCGAGCGGGTCTGCTCGGCGACATCGTAGGCGATCACTTCGCCTTCCTCGTCCAGCGTCACTCCGGGAATGTCTTTTCCCTTCGGCGCACGCGGTCCGACGCCGGACAGAAACAGGAACGGCCCGGCGCGGCGTGAATGCGGGTAGGCGCCGACGGGGGGCGGGGCGTTTTCGGTGTTGTAGTCGCGGTTGGGCATTTGGGAAAGGTTTCAGGGTTCAGGGTTCAGGGTTCAGGGTTCAAGTTGGGCTGGGGCGTGATTGCAGGCTGATGCATACGTTCTTCGGCTCGGTAAAGAACCGCATTGCCTCGAAGCCGCCTTCCTTGCCCAGGCCGGAGGCCTTTTGGCCGCCGAAGGGGGTTCTCAGGTCGCGTTTCATCCAGCAGTTGATCCAGATGATGCCGGCTTCCAGGTGCAGGGCCATGCGGTGGGCGCGGTCGAGGTCGCGGGTCCAGACCGAGGCGGCCAGGCCGTAGTCGACGCCGTTGGCAATCGCCAGTGCCTCTTCCTCGTCGATGAAGGGGATCAAGGTGGCCACCGGGCCGAACACCTCGGCCTGGTTGATCTCGGCGTCCGGTCCCAGGCCCTCGATCAGGGTCGGTTCGATGAACCAGCCGTCGTCGCAGCGCCCGCCCGGTCGGCCGGATTTTCCGCCGACCAGAACCTGTCCGCCGGCCTCGCGAGCCTGCTCGATATGGCCCATGACCTTGTCGAACTGGGCTTGCGAGACCACCGCACCCTGGTCGGTGCCGCTCTCAAGCGGATCGCCGACGACCAGCTTGCCGGCGCGCTCGATGAGCTTGTCGCGGAATGTCGGGTAGATGTCTTTCTGCACCAGGATGCGCGAGCCGCACAGGCAGATCTGGCCCTGGTTGGAAAACGCCGCTCGCACGACTTCATCGGCCGTGGCGTCGAGATCGACATCGTCGAACACGACCGTCGGGTTCTTGCCGCCCATCTCCAGCGCCAGTTTGACGAAGCGCGGTGAGAGTTTGGCGGCCAGCATCCCTCCCACCCGGGTCGAGCCGGTGAAGGTCAGCGCCTTGAGCGCGCGATGGGATGACAGCGCCTTGCCGGCGCCGTCGCCGGAACCATGCACGATATTGAGCACGCCGGTCGGAAAGCCGATCTCCTCGGCAATGCGCGCCAGCATCCAGGCACTGACCGGCGTGACCTCGGAAGGCTTGGCCACCACCGTGTTGCCGGCGGCCAGTGCCGGCGCGATCTTCCAGCTCAGAAGATACAGCGGCAGGTTCCAAGGCGAGATGGCCCCGACCACGCCGACGGGCTGGCGCAGGGTGTAGTTGAAACCGGCCGGGCCCATGTCGTGTGCTTCGCTGAAGAACTGGCTGGCCGCGGCGGCAAAGAAGCGCAGGTTGCTGACCACGCGCGGGATGTCGACCGAGGCAGCGAGCGCCAGCGGCTTGCCGGTATCGATGCTCTCGGCGCGGGCCAGTTCGTCGGCATGCTGCTCGACGGCATCGGCCAGCCGGTTGAGCCAGTGCGCGCGCTCATCGGGCAGCAACGCCGACCAGTTGCCGAAGGCACGCGCGGCGGCTGTCATGGCCCGGTCGATGTCATCCTGGCCTGACTCGGCCACCTTCGCGTATTCCAGCCCGGTGGCCGGCTCGAACACCGGCAGGGTCTTGCCGGTTTGGGCCGGGGCGAACTCGCCGCCGATGAAGTTCTCGACGTGCACTTACAGGCTGCCGAGCCGGCCGCCGTCGACCGGCAGGTTGATGCCGGTGATGTAGCCGGCCAGCGGTGAGCACAGAAATGCGATGGCTGCGGCAGTCTCCTCCGGCTTGCAAAAGCGGCCCAGCGGCACGCCGGCGAGCATGGTCTTTTGCACCTGGTCTTCGGTGGTGTCCTGCGCTTTCGCCTTGCCGGCCACCAGGCTGTCCAGGCGCGGCGTTTCGGTAAAGCCGGGCAGGACATTGTTGACCGTGATGCCGTCGGGACCGAGCTCGCGCGACAGCGTCTTGGCCCAGGCCGCCACCGCGCCGCGCACGGTGTTCGACACCCCCAGCCCGGGAATCGGTTCTTTCACCGAGGTCGAAATGATGTTGACGATGCGACCGTAACCGGCTTCGCGCATGCCCGGCACCAGCGCCTGGGCCAGGCGTTGACCGGCGATCAGATGCTGGTGGAAGCCGGACTCGAATTCGGCCGGGTCGGCGTCGATGGCGCGCCCGGCCGGCGGTCCGCCGGAGTTGTGAATCAGGATGTTGTAAGCACGGTCGGCCAGCTTCGGCATGTACTCGGCCAGGTGGTCGGGGTTGCCGAGGTCCATGGCCAGCACGTCGTGGCCATCGCCCGGCAGACGTTCGCGCAGCTCGCCCAGGCGCGACTCGTTGCGAGAAAGCACGGTCACGCGTGCGCCGCACTTGGCCAGGGTGAGCGCGGTGGCTGCCCCGATTCCCTGGCTGGCGCCGCAGACCAGGGCCTGTTTGTCGGTCAGGTCGAGCTTGAGCATGGTCGGGCTCCGTGGCGCGGGTCAGAGGGCGCAGTCGCGAAACGACTGACTGCCCGGAAGTTGGTAGGCCTGGTCGTCAAAGCGGTCGCCAAAGACCGGTGACTCGATCCGGCAGCTCGTCACCACCGGGCTCGGCCCCGGCCGGGCGCTGTCGCTTTCAGTCACTCGCCCGGTGACTAGCTGGCCATTGAAGCGGATTCGGGACTGGCTGCTGCGCTGGTCGTAGACCGGTTCGACCACCAGGATGCCCTCGATGCTGCCATCCTGGACCGTGGAGAAATCCACTTCGACGCCGTTCCAGGGCACATCTTCGTCGACGAACAGGGCGCGCAGTCCGTCGCCGCGCATGGCTTCGCGCATGGCCAGCAACTCGGCGCCATCGTGCAGGCTCTGCAACAGCAGGCTCTCGCCGAGAAAATCCAGGTAGCTGCCGCCCACATCGAGCACCAGGTAGTTGACCGGATCGCCGTCTTCGGTCACCGGCGGTGCGTCGAAATGAAACCGGATCACCGCCCGTTCGCCCGCTTCAACCCGGGCGTCGATCTCGATCAGTCCGTCATCATCGTCCGACACGGCCGCCTGGCCGGTCACGAGCAGAATGGCCGCAACAATCCAGCGCATGCTTTCTCCCAAAATGTAAACCAGACCCGGGATTGTAGCGGATCGCCCCCCAGGCATCAGGCGGGGCGTTGCTGCGCGATGGCTTCTTGCTCCAGGGCTCCGAAATGCAAGCCGCTGGATTCTTTGATGGCGGGGGCGTCGAAAACCGCTTGGGAAATGGTGGGCCCTGTTGGACTTGAACCAACGACCTACCGATTATGAGTCGGCTGCTCTAACCAACTGAGCTAAGGGCCCGGAGTCGGGGTCGGTCAGGACTTGTCCTGATCACCGGGGGGTTGGGCTTCGGCCATCGGCTTGGGCTGGAGGCCCTGCGCTTCCAGTTCTTCTTTCTTGCGCTGCTGGATGTAGTTCAGGTTGTTCTTGTACATCTCGGCGACTTTGTCGACGCCGCCCTGTGCCAGAAAACCCTGGTTGCCGGCTGCGATGAAGGTGGCGTAGACGCCGGAGGCGGCCATCAGCGCGGCGGAGACCAGCTTGCTATCGAAACCGCGGTCATTGACCATCTGGTTGGCAAGCTCGATGAACTCGCTGGTGGCCTGATTGTGGGCATCGATCTGCTTTTGCTGCTCTGACATGGTGGTTTCCGCTAGTCGTCCATGGAGGTGAGTTGGAGCCGACAAGAATACCATGGTGGCGGGTGATTGCAGAGACCTGAATGGACCGTCTAGCGCCGGCGCACCGGGATGTTCGCGGCCGATATGCTGGCGATCTCGCCGTGGTCGGTTCGAAGCGGTTGGCCTTCTTCCGGGGCCCAGGCTGACGCGTAGACAATTTCCCAGGTCAGCGAGCAGGAATCGCCTTCACTGCCGGAGGCATCGAGCGTTCGTGCCAGCCGGCCGGGATCGAGTTCCGGGTGCAGTTTCGCCCCGGTGTGGCGCAGATCTTCGAGCAGGCTTTCGGGGCCGGGGTGGGTGGAGGTCAGCCAGTCGCTGTCGATCACCGGTTCGCGAAAGCCGGTGCGCATGAGCAGATCGCCCAGGCGCATGGCGTGGATGACCTTGCCGCCGGTCAGGGCGTCGGGCATCTCGCCAAGCAAGCCGTGCAACTCGCGATGGGTATCCGGGCCGATGGTCGCCAGCAGCAGCAGGCCGCCCGGGCGCATGATCCGGCGCAGTTCATGCAGCACTTTGCCGGCATCCTGGCACCACTCCAGCATCAAGCTGGAAAAGACGAGGTCGACGCTGGCGGAGGCGATTGGTAGCGATTCGGCATCGGCGGCGAGCAACTCGAAGCGCCGTCGCCAGCGACCGCGCTGCCGGCGCGCCTGCATCAGCATTCCGTGGGCTGCATCGACGGCCGTGATGTGCGCTGCGGGAAAGCGCCCGGCAAGCGTGCGCGCCGACGTTCCGGTGCCGCAACCCAGATCGAGTATCGTGGCGGGCTGGAACCGCAGGCCGTCGAGGCGCTCGATCAGACGTCGGGCCACCTCCGCGGCGATGACGGCATGCCGGTCGTAGTGCCGGGCAAGCTCGTGAAAGCGCCGGCGGGTGATGTAGTGTGCATGGTTCATGGATGGTCAATGATAATCTGCAGGGAACTGCCCGGGACGATACGGGGTTGCGGTCATGAAAAGTCCATTGTCGATGAGGCGGAGTGCGGCCAATGCTCTCGAGCACCTGCTGTTGCCGCCGGTGTGCGTGGTGTGCGGCATGGCGGCGCGGCCGGGACTGGATTGTTGTGCGGGCTGTGAGCGGGATTTGCCGGAACTGGGCGCGCAGTGTCGGCGTTGCGCGCTGGAGCTGGTGCGCGATGTCGAGTTGTGTGGACGTTGCACGCGCCGCCTGCCGGCATTCGATCGTGCTCACGCCGGCTTCGCCTATCGCGGCAGCATCGAGCGACTGGTCCAGCGCTTCAAGTTTCGCCATGAGCTGGCCGCCGGGCGGGTGCTGGCCGGCCTGATGGCCCGCCGCCTGGCCATGCAGGGCGTTCCGCGTCCGGACCTGATGGTGCCGGTGCCGCTGCACTGGCGCCGCCGCCTGGTGCGGGGATTCAATCAGGCCGAACTGTTGTGCCGGGATCTGTCGCGTCACTTCGGCGGACTGCCCTGGTATCCGCTGCTGCGCCGCAGACGCGCCACCGCCGCCCAATCGGAGCTGCCGGCCGAGCGGCGCGGCGGCAACGTGCGCGGCGCCTTTGCGCTGCGCTCTGGAGTGGTTCCCGGTCATGTCGCCCTGGTCGATGACGTGATGACCACCGGATCGACCCTGGACGAATGCGCCCGCAGGCTCAGGCGAGCCGGTGTCGGGCGCATCGATGTGTGGGTCGTGGCGCGGGCATGAGGGCTACTGCCCTTCCGTCCGGTCAGTTTCCGTAAAGGGCGAGCACGGCGCCCAGCCAGATCACCAGGCCGATCCAGTGGTTGCTCAGGAAGGTGCGGAAACACACGGCCGGGTCGCGATCGCGGATGCGCCAGAGCTGGATCTGGAATAGCCCGAAAACGATGGCCACGGCCGTGAACCAGGCCGGGTGCGGTATGAAGTGCAGGCCGATGATGGCCAGCAGGGCGGTGACGATGCCCATCAGGGCGCCGAGAATCGGGACGTCGGCGCGTCCGAAGGCGATGGCGGTGGACTTGACGCCGACCTTGAGATCGTCCTCGCGGTCGGCCATGGCGTATTCGGTGTCGTAGATCACCGTCCAGATGAAGTTGACGGCGAACAGCCACCAGGCCAGTTCCGGCACGCTGCCGGCCTCGGCGGCAAAAGCCATCGGAATGGCCCAGCTGAAGGCCGCTCCCAGCACCAGTTGCGGGAAGTGGGTGAAGCGTTTGAAGAACGGGTAGGTGCCGGCGAGCAGGGCACCGAAAAATGCCATCAGCACGGTCAGGCGGTTGGTCAGCAGTACCAGCACCAGGGCGATGGCGAGCAGGCCGAAGAACAGCATCAGCGCTTGCCGGGCGCTGATTTCTCCGGCGGCGATCGGCCGGTCGCGGGTGCGGCTGACATGCGGGTCGAGTTTGCGGTCGGCCACATCGTTGATCACACAGCCGGCCGCGCGCATGACGATGACGCCGAGCGTGAAGATGAACAGGTTCTTCAGGCTGGGCATGCCGCCGGCAGCAAACCACAGCCCCCACCAGGTCGGCCACAGCAGCAGTGCGATGCCGATCGGGCGGTCGAAGCGCATCAGTCGCAGCCAGGGGCCGGCCGGCCCGGCGAAGATGCTGGCGGTCAGTCGGAATTCCATGTTCAGCTCTCCGCGAAGCCGGGGTCGTCGTCATTCTCCCGGAAGCACGGAATGGTCATGCGCTGAGCGCCGGGAGAAGCCCGCAGGATGAAGCGCCAGGGCGGATCCTCGCCGGGTTCGACACGGTAGTCGATCCAGAACTGCGGAACCGACTCGCGGCGCACTTCCATCTGGGCATCGAAACCCAGCGACCGGATACGCGACTGCCGGTTGCGGGCGTTGTCGATCTCCTGGTAGAGGCCGACGGACACCGAGTTCTCCATATCGCCGCCGGCGACCACGTAGTAGTCCTCGACGTCGGCCTCGGCCAGTTGCCGGGTCAGTTGCAGTGCTTCGGAGCGGCTCGAGGCCGGCAGGTAGACCCACCAGCCACGGTCGTGGTCGGCCGTGGTCTGGCGCAGGCGCAGATCGGAAACGAACGGGCCCAGCCGCTCTTCGCCGCGTTGCTGTGCCAGCAGTGTCGGCAGCGGGCCGATGGTGTAGCACGACGGTCCGGTCGGCTCGATCGTGGCCAGAGTCACGATTTCGCTGACCAGTTGCGGTTGGTTCACGCCGGCCTCCAGTGGAGGGATGTCCACCGTTTCGGTTTCGATCACCGGTTCGGTGAACAGGAAGGCGAAGCCGGCGGCAATATTCAGTGCCAGCAGTCCCAGCGCCAACAGGCGCCAGTCGAGTCGGGATTCCGAGGTCTGTTCGTTCAGCATCGATTCGCGGCCATGGCCAGACCGCGCAGCACCAGGTGCTCGTCGGTCGTGGCCTGAATTCTGATCAGGGGCATGATAGCGGTTGCGTCGCCGCCGGTGACCCAGACCACGGGATCTTTTCCAAGTTCGGCGGTTGCTGCGTCGACCGCGCGCTCGATGGCGCCGGCCATTTGCAGTGCCGTGCCGCTGGTGATCGCCTGTGTGCTGTCACGCGCCGGGCGCTCCGATGCGTCGGTTGTGGTCAGCCGGCGAGGCAGGCCGGGGGCTTTCGCCAGCAGGCTGGCCCGGGCGGTGGCCAGGCCGGCCATGATCCACCCGCCCGAATGCCGGCCTGCATCATCGACCACATCGACGGTCAACGCCGTTCCGCAATCGATCACGCACAGGGCCGAGCCGGTCTGCTGCCAGGGCCATTGCATGGCCAGCCAGCGATCCGAGCCCAGCCCGGCATAGCCCGGCGCCACCGGCAGGTCGGCATTGCCGGTGGCAAGCACCGTCAATTCCAGGCCGCGGTCGCGGGCCAGGGCCGACAGCCAGTCGATGGCTTCGGGGCGCGACTGTGCCGAGGCCCAGGCGCGTCCGCCCGGCGCATCGAGCAGCAGGGTTTCCAGTGGTCCGGGCTGCTCGATCGGACTGCTGCCGGCGTGCTCGAGCAGCCCGTTGTTGCCGGAGCGGGCCCACTTGATGCGGCTGTGGCCCAGGTCGATCAACCAGTCACCGGCCACGGATGCTGACCTCGCCGCTGCCCAGGGCTTGCAGAGTGTCGCCATGCTCGACCAGCAGCCGGCCCTGCGCATCAATTCCCCGGGAAAGACCGGTGAAATCGTCGCCGCCGGCCATCGATACGTGGACCTTGCGATCGGCCAGCGCATCGAAGCCGGGCCACTGCCCGGCAAAGGCGTCGAACCCCGACCGGTCGAGTGTTGCCAGGTCGCCAGCCAGGTGAGTGAGCAGGCCGGCAACCAGGCGATTGCGCGAGAACCCTTTGGCGTGCCGGCTCAGGCTGGTCCACGGTTGATCCACGGCGGCGGACTCGGGCAGCTCCAGGTTGATGCCGATACCGATGACGGCCTGGCAGGGCCCTTCGGCCGCGCCGCTGACCTCCACCAGGCAGCCACCGAGCTTGGCATCATGGATGAACAGATCATTGGGCCACTTGACCCTGACATCTTCGGCCCCGGCCTCGTGCAGGGTGCGGGCGGCGGCCATGCCCACCACCAGGCTCAGCGGCGAGAGCCCGGCCAGGCCCGATTCGAACTGCCAGCCCAGCGACAGGTAAATGCCGCCCGGCGGCGACAGCCAGCGGCGTCCGCGCCGCCCGCGGCCAGCCTTTTGTGCCTCGGCCACGAGCGCATGGCCATGGATCGGTTCGCGCAGGGCCAGTCGGGCATTGGTCGAGTCCACCGCGCCGACCACTTCGATTCGGATCGATGGTGTTTGCAGGTATTGGCCGATGGTCTCGGCATCGAGCAGCTCGATCGCATGCGGAATGCGGTAGCCGTCGCCGGCCGTGCCTTCCACGGGCAGCCCGATGCGGCGCAACGATTCAATGCGCTTCCACACGGCCGCCCGGCTGATACCGAGTTCCCCGGCCAGTTCGGCACCGTTGTGACGCCGGCCATCGGCCAGGCGTGCGTAAAGTTCATTGAGTTCAGGACTCATCTTCGGGATGGGTTTGCGTACGACGGCGAATCAGGCGGGCCTTCTCGAATCGATTCTCGGAGCCGGCGCGCATCCGCGCCAGGTTGCCGCGATGGGTGTAGATCAGGACGCTGGCCAGCGCGATGGCCAGTGCGCCCAGTGCCGGCGGCAGCTCCTCGGGGCCGAGCAGCCACATGGCCGGTACGATGCTCAGACCGGCCAGGATGGTAGCCAGTCCGACATAGCCGGTACCGACGATGGTGATCACCCAGACCAGCAGCAATGGTGCCAGGCACCAGGGTGCGATGACGGCGAGGGCACCGACGGCGGTGCCGGCGCCCTTGCCGCCGCGAAAGCGGAAATACACCGGCCAGACATGCCCCACAACCGCGGCCAGGCCGGCGGCGGCCCCGAGCGTTGGAAAATCGAGTATTGCGAAGGGCAACTGCAGCAGGATCAGCGGCACCAGCCCGGCGGCCGCCGCACCCTTGCCGACATCGATCACAACCACGCCCAGGGCAAAGCGCCAGCCTACCGTGCGCAGTGCATTGGTGCCGCCGGCATTGCCCGAGCCAAGCTGGCGGATGTCGATGCCGCGCAACCGCCCGAGCACCAGGCTGCCGGAGATCGATCCGAGCAGGTAGCCGGCCGCAACGGCAAGAAACAGCTCAGTCACGCTTGCGCTCCGGCGGTTGCCACGGATGCATGCCGGCAATCAGGGTGCCCGGCCCGGCGTGGGCGCCCACGGCCGGGCTGGCCTCGACGATCCAGCAGGCATCGATTTCCGGATGCCCGGCGAGAATCTGACGGCGCAGCGCCCGTGCATCCTCGGCGGCATCGGTGTGGCTGATGATGACCCGGAAGGTGCGATCGGCGTCCATGCGCTTGAGCAGGTAGCGACCGAAACGCTCAATGGCGTTGGCCCGCCCGGCGATCACGCCGCGTGCGCCCAGACGACCGTCGGGAGTGGCGGTGAGCACCGGATTGAGGCGCAGCCGCCGCGCCAGCTTCTCCATCCACGGTTTCACGCGCCCGCCGCGCACCCCCCAGGACAGGTCGCGGGCGAGTGCGTAGGTCTTGAACTGGCCGATGGTCTCGCGCAGGCGCGAGCGGATGGCGACGCGCTCCCAGCCACGTGCGGCCGCTTCGGCCGCCCACAGCACGGCCAGGGCCTGGCCGCAGGCGGCGTTGCGCGTGTCGAAGATCTCGATGCGTTCCGGGTCGACGCGCCCGGCAGCGTTCTCGGCGGCCTGCAGGGTACCACTGAGTGCGCCGGAAAGCTGCACGCCCAGCACATCCAGCCCGTGTGAAGTCAGCAGCTCGAACTGGCGGCGAAAGTCGGCCGGCGGCGGTTGCGAGGTCTGCGGATGGGTCTCGGCGCTTTCCAGGCGCCGGTAGAACTCCGCCGGGCTGATGGTGAGCTTGTCGAGAAACTCCTCGTCGCCGAAGTTCAGACGCACCGGCACCACGTGAATACCCAGCCGGTCGATTTCCTCGTCCGGCAGGTCGGCGGCCGAGTCGGTAACGATGGCCACGGTGCCGGCATGGTTCATCAGACCGTGCTGGCGGGGCATGTCGTCGGCCTTCTGCTGACGGATCTCGCCGTAGTCACCGCAGATGCGAAAGACCTCGCCGGGACTGTCGGTGTGGATATGGACGCGGGCCCGGCGCTGACCGCCGGCGATCACCAGAGAACTGGCCTCCTGGTCTTCGAGTTGGCGGCGCAGCGCGGCAATGTCGATCCTCTCGCCCTCGATCAGGCATTCGGTGCAGAAACGGTGCTGTTCGGGGGGCAGTGCCGTCGAATGGGCTGCGGTCGGACTCGCAGTGCCGGCCTGGGGCAGGCTGGCCATGTCCGGTACCCGCCCGCTGCGCATGTAGCGCCACACGCCTTCGAGCAGGTCGACGAAGCCCTGGGCGCCGGCATCGACCACCCCGGCATTCTTGAGCACGGCCAGTTGCTCGGGAGTGCCGGCCAGTGACTTGCGTGCACGTCGGAGCCCCTGGCGGAACATCTCGCGAATGTCTTCGACGCCATCGGCGGCAAGCCGGTCGAGTTCGTCGGCAAAATCCTCCAGCACGGTGGGCAGGGTGCCGGGCACGGGCTCGGACATCGCTCCCCAGGCCGACTTCGCGCCGTCGCCGGAAACCCGGGCCAGGCGGCCGGAATCGAGCACCTGGTAGTCGCGGGCCGATTCGCTCAACCCCTGGAAATACTGTGCCATGATGGCGCCGGAATTGCCGCGCGCGCCATCCAGGGCGGCCTCGGCCACCCGCTTGAGCAGGTCGGGCAAATCGGGTGTCCGGCTGCCCTCGATGGCCTGGCGCACGCTGGCCAGGGTGAAGGCGAGGTTGGTGCCGGTGTCCGAGTCGGCAACCGGAAAGACATTGATGGAATTGATGTAATCGCGGCGCCGGAACACGTTGGCGATGCCGGCCAGAAGCGCCTGCTCGAAGCGGGCTGCGTCAATATGCGAGATGACCCCGGAGGACACTGTCGGTCAGTCAGTCGTCGACCAGGTCGCGCACCTGCGATGCGGTAAACGGCCAGGCCAGTTTCTCTCCGGTCTCGGGATTGAACAAAACCGGAATCTGGTTGCCGTAGCGTTCGAGCAGTTCGAGGTCGGTTTCGATGTCGACCAGCTCGTAGGTGCTGCCGAAACCGCCCTCGGCCAGCAGGGCCTGGGCCTTGTCGCAGAGACTGCAGTCCGGCCGTGTGTAGAGCTTGAGCGTCATGGGTACAACCCGGTTATCGATGCGGTGGCCAAGTATTTCATTGTAGCGTTAACGCGTCCAGTCGCGGGGGGCGGGGGCAACGCGTAGAATTGGGCCAGTTTTCAGATTCGTGGAAGTCATGGCATGGCTGTCAGTATTTTCGACCTGTTCAAAATCGGCATCGGTCCGTCGAGTTCGCACACGGTGGGGCCGATGCGCGCCGCCGGCATTTTCATCCAGCGGCTGGAGCAAGCCGGTTGTCTGCAGAAAGTCGCGCGGTTGAAGGTTGGCCTGTACGGCTCGCTTGGCCACACCGGGCGTGGGCACGGCACCGACAAGGCAGTGATCCTGGGGCTGGAAGGCGAATTGCCCGACCAGATCGATCCCGATCACATTCCCGAGCGCATGGAACACTTCGCCGCCAACGGCAAGCTGCGCCTGGCCGGGCATCACGAGATTCATGTCGATGCCCGCAAAGACCTGGTCTTCCACAAGCGCGAGACCCTGCCGCACCACCCCAACGGCATGCGCTTCACCGCCTTCGGCGGCGATGGCAGCCCCTTGCTCGAAGGCGAGTATTATTCGGTCGGTGGCGGCTTCGTGGTCAATTCCGACGAGGCGGCGGCCGACCGCATCGTGGCCGACCAGACCCCTCTGAAGTATCCGTTCTCCTCCGGCGACGAGTTGCTTGCCATCTGCCGCGAAAATGATTTGCGCATCGCCGATGTGATGATGGAAAACGAAAAGGCCTGGCGCAGCGAGGCGGAGATCCGGGACGGTCTGCTGACCATCTGGCAGGCCATGCAGGATTGTGTGGACCGCGGCCTGCGCCAGTCGGGGTATCTGCCCGGTGGTCTGAAAGTCACACGTCGCGCACCGGAGCTCTACCGCAAGCTCAATGAGCGCGCCGAGAAGGACGACCTTGATCAGCTCGACTGGATCAACCTGTATGCACTGGCCGTCAACGAGGAGAACGCCGCCGGCGGCCGGGTGGTGACCGCGCCGACCAACGGTGCGGCCGGCATCATTCCGGCGGTGCTGCATTACTACCGGCGCTTCGTGCCCGGCTCGAGCGAAGACGGCGTGATCGAATTCATGCTCACCGCCGGGGCCATCGGCATCCTGTACAAGGAAAACGCCTCGATTTCCGGCGCCGAGGTGGGCTGTCAGGGCGAGGTGGGCGTGGCCTGCTCGATGGCCGCCGGCGGGCTGACCGCCGCGCGCGGCGGCGACATGAGCCAGGTCGAGAATGCCGCCGAGATCGGCATGGAACACAATCTGGGCCTGACCTGCGACCCGGTCGCCGGCCTGGTCCAGATTCCCTGCATCGAGCGCAACGCCATGGGCTCGGTCAAGGCGGTCAATGCCGCCCGCATGGCCCTGGCCGGGGACGGCAAGCATCGGGTCAGTCTCGACAAGGTCATCAAGACCATGCGTGACACCG
>SLIA01000193.1 GCA_007135935.1 Wenzhouxiangella sp. | reverse complement strand
TTGTTGGGTAGAGTGGTAAAAGAGTAGAGGGAAGAGGGTGTCGGGCTTCCCGATCGCCACGCTCTTCCCGCCAACTCAATCCCCACTCCGGCCCCTCTTCTCCCCCTCTCCCCCTCTCCCCCTCTCATCCTCTGCCCAGCGCGGCGCAAGCCGCGCGCCGACGCCGCGCGCCACTTGACACCCGTCACATTCAGGACTATCGTGGCGACAGGTGGGAATTTGTGGGAATTTGTGGTTTCTGGGTGGAGATGAGTAGCGAGCCGTGTTCTTTGGTGAGACCGCCATCAATCTCGATACGAAAGGGCGCATGGCCCTGCCGACAAGGTACCGCGAGGATCTTGAGGCGGCTTGCGGCAATCGTCTCGTGCTCACCTACTCCGCTTTCGATGCCGGCTGTCTCTGGTTGTATCCCGAGCCGGAGTGGGAACGGGTGCGTGAGCAGGTAATGGCTCTGTCCACCTTCAATGCCAGTCATCGCAGCCTGCAGCGGCGCCTGGTCGGTTCGGCGACCCAGCTCGAGCCCGACGGCAATTCCCGGCTGTTGTTGCCGGTCACGCTCAGGCAGGTGGCCGGGCTGGACAAGCGCGTGGTGTTCATGGGCTTGGGCCAGCGTTTCGAGATCTGGAACGAAGAGATTCTCAACCAGCGCCGGATCGAGGAGGAAAAAGAGATTCAGGAGAATGCCTCCTCCGAAATGGCGCAACTGGTTCTCTAGGACGATGGCAGAGGGAACCACACATGTGCCGGTGCTTCTGCAGCCGGCGCTCGACGCATTGGAGGTTCGATCCGATGGCATTTACGTCGACGGCACTTACGGAAGGGGTGGGCACAGCAGCGCAATCCTGGCGCGGCTGGGTCCGGCCGGTCGTCTGGTGGCCGTCGATCGCGATCCCGAGGCCGAGGCCGATGCCAGCCGGCGATTCGCCGGGGACGATCGGGTCACGGTGTGCCGGGCCGGTTTTGCCGAGATTGGTCGTCTGGCCCGGGAAATGGAAATTCATGGCCGCATCAGCGGTCTGTTGCTGGATCTGGGTGTGTCCTCGCCCCAGCTCGACGAGTCCGAACGCGGCTTCAGTTTCCGCGAGGACGGGCCGCTGGACATGCGCATGGATCCCGAGACGGGCGAATCGGCCGCTGCCTGGCTGGCGCGTGCCGGGGAGGACGAGATCGCCCGGGTGATCAAGGAATATGGCGAAGAGCGATTCGCGCGGCGGATCGCCAGGAGCATAGTGATGGCCAGAGCCGAGCAGCCGATCGAGCGCACAGCCGAACTCGCTGCAATCGTTGCCCGGGCGGCAGGACCCAGTCCAGCCGACCGCCATCCCGCCACGCGTACGTTTCAGGCCATCCGCATTCATGTCAACGGCGAGCTCGCCCAGCTCGAGCAGGCCCTGGCAGATGGCATCGAGGTGCTCGAGCCCGGTGGCCGCTTTGTCGTGATCAGCTTCCATTCACTGGAGGACCGGCTGGTCAAGCGTACCTTCCGTGCCGCGGCGCGGCCGCCCGCGGCCAGTCGCCGCCTGCCGGCCGCGCCCTCGTTCACGCCGCGACTGAAACTGATTGGCTCGCTGGTGCGCCCCGACCGGCAGGAAGAGCGGGACAATCCGCGCGCTCGCAGTGCCCGCATGCGCGTGGCCGAGAAGCTCCCCGGAGTGGGGTCATGATGCGCTGGATCGTGTTTTTCGTACTGTTGGCGGCGCTGCTGGCCAGTGCCGTGGGCGTGGTGGTGATGCGCCACGAGGCGCGCTTGCAGTTCGTCGCCCTGCAACAGACCGAAGAAGCGCGAGACCGCGCGCGTGTGGAGTGGAGCCGGCTGCAGCTCGAACAAGCCTGGCTGGCCGAGTCCGGCCGGATTGAACGCCACGCGCGTGAAGCGCTCGACATGCGGCGCCCGGAGGGCGTTCGCATTCTGGTGGAAGAGCGATGAACGTGCCGATGTCGACGACTCGCGGGAATGTCCGGCTGTGGTTGCTGGCCGGCATCATGGTGCTGGTGGCGGTCGTCTTGCTGGGGCGGGCGGTCAAGCTGCAGGTCATGGAAGCGGAGTTCCTGCAAAGCCAGGGTGAAGCCCGTTTCCTGCGCCAGGTCTCCATCCCCACGGTGCGCGGCAATATTGTCGATCGCAATGGCGAGCCGCTGGCCGTTTCCACGCCGGTCAAGTCGGTGTGGGCTCATCCCGGCGAACTGCTGCAGGCTGCCGACAGCATTCCGATGCTGGCCGGCCTGCTTGAGACCAGCGCCGAGGATCTCGAACGGAGATTGACCCAGCGTGCCACCCGGGAGTTCGTCTGGCTGCGCCGGCGCATCAATCCCGACCTGGCCGAGCAGATCCGCGACCTCGAGATTCCCGGGGTATTCCTGCGCCGGGAATACCGTCGTTTCTATCCCACCGGCGAAGTGGCCGCACAGGTGGTCGGTTTTACCAATGTCGACGACATCGGCCAGGAGGGCCTGGAGCTCGCCTATAACAGCTGGTTGCAGGGCGAGCCGGGCGCCAAGCGCGTCATCAAGGATCGGTTGGGTCGGGTCGTTCAGGACATCGAGCTGGTGCGCGAGGCGCGCCCGGGCCGGGACCTGCGGCTGACCCTGGACCGCCGCCTTCAGTATCTGGCTTTCCGGGAACTCAAGTCCACCGTCGCCGAGCATGGCGCACGTTCGGGAACCGTTGTGGTCATGGATATCACCACCGGGGAAATCCTGTCGATGGTCAACTATCCCTCCTACAACCCCAATGCATCGGGACGGTTCAATTCCGACGGGCTGCGCAACCGAGCCCTGACCGATGTGCTCGAACCCGGTTCGGTGATCAAGCCGTTTGCCGTTGCCGCGGCGATGGAGGCCGGCATCGCCACCCGAGACATGCCTGTTGACACCGCGCCGGGCACGATGCGGGTGTCGGGCCATACCATTCGCGACGTGCGCAACTTCGGCGAACTCAGCGTCGAAGGCTTGTTGGCCAAGTCCTCCAACGTGGGTGTCGTGCAACTCGTGCTGTCCATGGATGCCCGTCATCTCTGGGGGGTCTACTCGCGTTTCGGTTTCGGCTCGGTGGCCGGAACCGGTTTTCCCGGCGAATCGGCGGGTGTGTTGCGGGACTACGAGCGCTGGCGCAAGCTCGAGCAGGCCACGCTCGCCTATGGCTACGGCATGTCGGTCACGCCGCTGCAACTGGTGCGGGCCATGGCGGCGATCGCCGATGAAGGGCGCCTGCGCCAGCCCACGCTTATCGCCGGCACCGACAATCCACCCCATTCGGTGCTCGACCCTGAACTGGCCCGACAGCTGGCCTACATGCTCGAATCGGCAACCGGCCTGGAAGGCACCGGGACGGCCGCCCGGATCAAGGGCTACCGCGTGGCCGGCAAGACCGGCACATCGCGCAAGCTCTATGCCGGCGGGTACAGCGACCGGTACGTGGCCAGTTTCGCCGGGTTTGCCCCGGTCTCGCGCCCGAAGCTGGCCGCCGTGGTCGTCATCAACGATCCGGCCGGCGAACAGTACTACGGCGGGCAGGTTGCCGCCCCGCTGTTCGGCCGCGTGATGGAAGCCGGATTGCGGCTGTTCAACGTGCCTCCGGATGATTACGGCACGCTCATCACCCAGGTGGAGTTCGCACCATGAGCGGCCTGATCGAACTGAGACAGCTGTTGTCCGGACTGGTCGCCGATGATTGCATTCCCGATCGTGCCGTTGCCGGGTTGGCACTGGATTCGCGGCGCATTCGGCGCAACGACGCTTTTGTCGCGCTCTCGGGCAGCAATGTGCACGGTATCGATTTCCTGACCGCGGCAGTGAATGCGGGCGCCACGGTCGTCGTGCATGACGGTGCCGCCGAGGTGCCGGCCGATTGCCCGCTTCCGGCGATCGCGGTTCCCGGGCTGGGTTCGAACCTGGATCTGCTGGCCCGGCGGATGTGGGGTGATCCTTCGACCAGCATGGACCTGGTCGCGGTGACCGGCACCAATGGCAAGACTTCGGTCAGCTGGCTGCTGGCCCAGGCGCTGGGCGGGGCGATGATCGGCACGCTCGGCATCGGCCGGCCCGGCGAACATCGCAAGGGTGACATGACCACGCCGGACCTGCT
>SLIA01000092.1 GCA_007135935.1 Wenzhouxiangella sp. | reverse complement strand
GTGAAGAAGAGGTTCCGGGGGATGGCGAGGGCTCCGGGGATGGGGTCATCCGGGTGGCCGGCCCGCTCCATGGACGAGAGGGAATGAAGGTGAAGCGCCCCCCCGGACTCGAGTACGGAGAGGAAGTCCGAGAAGTAGTGCTCGACCCGGGCCAGGTTCATCTCGTCCAGGATCACGAAGTGGGGCCGGGGGGTCCGGCGCTCCCGGCGGGCCAGGTCCTCCTCCCGGGCCGCCGCCAGAAGGGCCCGGAGGAAGGGCGTCTCCACGTACTCGTCGGTGATGGGGTTGTGGTAGCCCAGGAGCCCGCGTCCGTCCGTCCAGTCGGGGCGCACGGGGACGATGCAGACCGGATCCACGACCTCATCGCCCGAGGGGGCTTCTCCGCGCTCGGAGAAGAAACGGGAGGCAGGTCATCACTATTCCACAGTTCCCACCTGTCTACTGAAACGCGAGAAGTCCAATGGCCTGCACCACGTAGACCTACGTCGGCACCGCCGTCTCCTGAGGCTCAACTCAGAGGTGCGAGGCCCGACCGGTCTCAGCCGGGGGTGGGCGCCCTAGCCCGCAACGATTCTATCCGGCCTCACGCGCCGCCAAGAGCCGTCCTGACAGCTCAGCGAAGAGATTTCGTACCCCAGTGGCCGGCGAGAGGGAGGACCATCTGGCTGGTTTGGCGCCATCGCTGGGAGACATTAGAAGTGCCGCGGCATTGTAAAGACCACGCTCGACAAGCCGCTCGCAAAGCATTCGATACCGAACCGCATACGAAGCCCCATGAAACTCCGGGAAGATTGGGTACTGCGCGGCCGCCGCGTCGACCGGGCGCGTTGACCCCTCGCACTCTTCCAACAGCATAAGATACCCCAAGAACGGTGGCCTTGGGTCACTTGGGGGCGGTCCCTCATAGACAAGGTGGCGCTCGGGCGCAAAAGCACCTTCCGAGTTGGCAACCCACAAGTCTGTCGCATTCCCGATCGCTTCCTCAGCCCGATTGTTGAAATTGTTTCCGAACGACCCAACCTGTGACTTGAACTCGAGAACCGCCAACAGCCTACCTTCGAGAATGACAAGCACATCCCAGTTCTTGTGAGGTCGGTAGTATCCGGGAAGAGTCAAGTGTCTCCTACCCCTGGCGAAGACCGCCTCGGTCGGAAGCCCACAGTGTTTCGCTACCTCCTTCGTGACATCGATAAACCCGTCCATATTCTTCCCGCTAACCACCCGCCCACGCGTTCCCTCCTGCGCTGTGGATCCGGAAGACCGCGACTCCCAGAAGACGCTGACTGCTGCGCCGATGAGATCGTCGAACTGCTCGGGCAGTAGAGCCATGGTCACTGCGAACTGACCGGAACTCGCGCAGACTCCGCATACGACCGGATCTTCTCCCGCACACTCGATTGGACGCCGAAGGCATCGAACACGACGTCATCGCAAGCATCCTGTTCCGCGAAAGCCGAGTCAACCAACCTCGTCTTAAGCCCGGGATTAAGGTCATCCCAACGCGGGCAACGTATCTTGCGGAGATACTGCGCCTGGAAACGAAGGAATCCACCGGCCATCCGAGGCGAATAGGCTGCGACGAACGAAAAAGCAATCGAGGAGCGCAGTACGGTCATGAGTGCTCTGGTCTCCCACGTTGTACCCATCACCACATAGAGGTTGTGGTGAGGGTAAAACTCGCCGGGGTCGTAAGTGATTGCGGCATGGCCCTTAATGTCTGGTATCAGCAGCTTTGGAGTTCCTAAGAGATCAGGGTATATCCGATCAATCGTCTTGTACCATCGCCTCGGATTGCGCTTTGCAACATGGCGCCCTCGAAGGACAGCCTCATGCTGCCTCAGATAGGAACCGAGTCTTGGAAAATCTTCAAGAGGCGCGAGACTTCCATCCGGCATGAAGGGATTAACAACTCCCATCCCCGACCACTCTACGCGTCCATCCCGGCAATCAGAAGCCATCGCCAGCGGAAGCTTGCGGGAGCGTTCAACTGGTAGTTCCTCGAACTGCCCGAGGAAAACTCGGTCTGCTCCAGTAGCCACACCGATCGTCACTTTCGCTCCTGCGGCCTCGAGGGGAGGGAATTGCCTCTCGAGCCTCCTCAGAGTTTCGATTAGATCAGGGGCGTCCAGAAGCCACGGGTCTCTGCTCTCCCGGGTCACCTCGACGCGCTGAACTCCTGTTCCGGGTTCTCGTTCCCCAGCCGCAACTGCCTGGAGGTCTGGAACCAATTCATTGAGACCGGACGTAGAATCACGCAAGCCCGTGGCTACTAGGGTGGAGCGGCTCCCGTGCTTTCGCATTATGGTAATTGCCGGGTAAGCAATCACTTCGTCCTTGAAGGCATCGGCTCGTTCTAGGTCTATGAAGTATTCTAATTGAAAATTGTGACCGACAAGTGAACGGAGGGCACCACCATACTTGTTCTTAACCCACCGGTTGGCACATATGAATCCGAGCCGACCCTTTGGCCGTAGAGACAGAAGCCCTTTCTCATAAAACACAATATATAGGTCGGCACGGCTCACAAATGTATCGAACCGCGCTCTGTACGTCCGAACCAGCGGTCGAGGGATGCGTTCTTGCCGGACGTACGGGGGATTCCCGACCACGACGTCGAACGTACCGAGTCCCTCGGTAAGCAAGTAATCCCCGTTGATCAACCAATCGTCAAGAAGGGTCTCGATCCCACCACCCCCGAAGCCACGCTCCTGGAGAAGTTGACCAAGACGGCCGCGTGTGTCCTGGAAGGTCTCCCGGTGCAACTCAACAGCACGGATACAACGTCTCAGTTCCGTCAGATCGTCCCGTGGATCCCGCCCGCGCCGATCGAAAGAGGCCAACAAGCGGCGAACTACCGGGAACAGGAAGTCCCCACGACCGAAAGACGGCTCCAGTATGCGAACCTCCTCGAGGTCACGGTCCGCTGAGTAATTGCAAAGATCAAGAATGGCATCAACCACAACGGAGGCCGTAAACACCGCACCCCGAGCCCCAAGCTCGCCCTCAGACCGGAGCGACTCGACAGCATCTAAGATCTCTTGAGAAACTGAGGTGTCTGATTCTGCGAAGAGCGAGCCTTGGTGAACTGCCGCCACGAGCACTCTTGGTTCAAGGGAACAAGCTGGAATTTCGGACAAGACTAAGGTAGCGCGGCTTGGTGTGCGCCGCGATAGCATTTTGGGACCTCCGAACCATGTCCGATTCGGAACAGGAGGTATCCGCCACTCCCTCTGGAGAGCCCTCCCGAGGTGTGGCGGGTATGGCTCCAACCTGAGCTGGCGGCCCATCCGTAAGGAGTACTTGTGTCTAACGAATCAGCGGGTTCCAACGTTCCGGTCCGTCACGCCTCATGCTGGGACCAGATGCGTGACAGAATCCCAGGTTGGGACGCAGGACGCGGAGCGCCCGGAGCCGATAAGGCTGCGGAAGATTTGGCCGCCCCCCCGAATGTACCGTGGCTTGGCTGCCAGTCGCGCCACCTCTTCGGCCTGCAATGCAGCGGCCCATCTTCCCGTTCAGCCCCTCCGCAGACACAGCCACGGACAGGAGGAAGGCGCCGGCCGGAGCAACCTCTCCACCGCTCTCCAGAGTCGGCGTGACCTGAATCCTCTCCCGAAACGACGGGAATACGTACCAAGCCAGAACACCCAGCAGTGCCGCAGTCTAGACCATGAGACTGATGGCGCTGACCGCCACCCAAAACACCAAGACCAGACACACGAAGTACGACACCGTGTTTCGAATCATAGTGATCCTCCTGCAGCAGCGACCTTCCAAGATCCCAAGACTCCATAACCGTTCGGATCGAGCAGGAAGGGCCTTCTGAGGCTATCAGCGGGTCACGACAGATCCATTCGGGAAGTCAGGAGCCACCCTGAATACTCGCCTGCCCCACTTGAACTTCCTCCCCCTGAAGAAGCCCGAGGAGCTCTCCGCGCACCTGGGGCCACGGCCGGGATAGATCGAGGGTCCGCACCTGCACCCGGAAGCCCTGGAGCATGAGATCGATCCGGAGATCCTCGCCGATGCTTGCGTACAGGAGGATCCCCTCATGGCGGGGGCCAACCGGATATGCGGCTTGGCGATTCGAGAGGTAGGCGAACATCTGATAGAGGT
>SLIA01000231.1 GCA_007135935.1 Wenzhouxiangella sp. | reverse complement strand
CTGCGCGACCTGGTCGAGGGCTGCTGGCATCGCCTGGGCGGGCCCGAATGCACGCCCGACCCGGCCGCCGCACTTCGCGACGCCGGCGCCTATCTCGACACCCTGAGCACGGCCGAGTCCGAAGGCCTGATCGAAGACTGGAACGACTTCGAGGAACTGCTGGCCGGACAGGCCACCGAGGGCGACCCACCCAGCGAGTCGGTCAAACTCGAGATTCTCACCATGCACGGCGCCAAGGGCCTGGAGTGGGACCTGGTCGTGCTGCCCGGCCTCGATCGCGGCACCCGCGGCCAGGACCGCAACCTGCTCAACTGGCTGCCCTACACGCCCGAGGACGGCCGGGAAAAAGCCCTGCTCGCCCCGCTGCGCTCGGCCAGCGAGGCCGCCGACCCGCCACTCAACGAACTGATCCGACGCGAACAGAAACAGCGCGACGCCTACGAGCATCAGCGCCTGCTCTATGTCGCCGCCACCCGAGCGCGCGAACACCTGGTGCTCTCGGCCACGCTCAACCCCGAACCCGGCAAGGCCAAACCGGCCGCCGGCAGTCTGCTGGCCGACCTCTGGCCCACCCTGGGTGGTGAATTCATCGATGCGCTGGAACAAGCGCCGGAATCGCCACAGACGGTCAGCGAACGTGAAACCCCGGACCCGTCGCTGAGACGCCCGCCGGCCGACTGGACCCCGGCCATCGCCGAGCCCCTGGCCTTCACCCCGCGCCTGCCGCCACGCGAAACATCAGGCGAGATCGAATTCAACTGGGCCGGCGTCCAGGCCCGCCGCACCGGCACCGTGCTGCACCGCCTGCTCGAACAGGTCGGTCGCATCGGCATCGAATCACTGACCGACCAGCAACGCCAGCGCTGCCTCCAGCGCATCCCCGCCCTGCTCCAGTCCCTGGGCTCCGGCCGCGCCGACCTGGACGAATCGGTGGCTGTCATCCAGAAAGCCTTCGAAGACACCCTGGCCAGCGACACCGGCCAGTGGATTCTCAGCGGCGAGCACCGGGACGCATCCTGCGAGCTGCCCATCACCGGTCTGATCGACGGAAAACTCATCAACGCCGTCATCGACCGCAGCTTCATCGACGCCGACGGCACGCGCTGGATCATCGACTACAAGTCCGGCTACCACGAAGGCGGCGACCTCGACCATTTCCTGAACGAAGAAGCCGACCGCTACCGCGACCAACTCACCCTCTACCGCCGCCTGTTCGAACAGATGGAAGACCGGCCCGTGCGCACCGCGCTGTTCCTGCCCCGGCATCGGCGGTTGCAGGAAGTCTAGTGGGCCCTGTCAGACTTTAACGGCGGATTCAAGCGTCCGCATCTCGCACTTGTTTGAATCCGGAGCAGGAGTATTGTTGAGCGAAGTCATATTCCGGACGAGTGATAAGCTTTATTCTGAACATGTGTCGGGTGTGCCGGAAAGGGCTTTGGCCCCACCCGGACATGGACTGGTCATTACCGGTTTGATGGACAGCGATGTTGGCATGGGCAAGGAATTGGCGTCATCGTGATTTTTGCACACAAGCCTTTTGCAAACGCCACCGCTCTTGAGGGAGAAGAGTGACCGGGGCGTTGATTGCCGCACTGGCGCTGGCCGCACTGGCCGTGCTGCTGTCCGGCGGCCTGTTGCTGGCCGGACGCTATCTGCATGTCGAGGAAGACAAGCGCCTGGAAAAGCTGGTTTCCCTGCTGCCGGGCACCAACTGCGGGGCCTGCGGCCAGCCCGGCTGCCGGGCCTTTGCCCAAGCCTTGCTCGCCGGCGAGGCGGTGCCGGCGGCCTGCTCGGTCAGTTCCGTTCAGGCGCAGCAGCGCGTCGCCGACTTTCTCGGTATCGCGGTCGGACAAGCCGAACGGCGCGTGGCGCGACTGGCCTGCGCCGGCGATCGCAACACCGCGCGCTTTCTGGCCGACTACCAGGGCGAACCGACTTGCGCGGCTGCCACGGTGGTCGACGACGGCGGCAAGGCCTGCGCCTGGGGCTGCCTGGGCCTGGGCGACTGCGAGCGCTCCTGCGATTTTGATGCCATCGCCATGAGCCCGCTGGGCCTGCCCGTGGTCGACGAGGACAAGTGCACGGCCTGCGGCGACTGCGTGCGCGCCTGCCCCAAGGATCTGTTCCAGATCGTTCCCGAAAAGCAACCACTCTGGGTGGCCTGCAACAATCCGCTCGAAGGCAACGAATTGCTCGAGACCTGCAAGGTCGCCTGTACGGCCTGCGAGCGTTGCGTGCGCGATGCGCCGGAATGGCTGGCCATGCAGGACAATCTGCCGGTGCCGGTAGCCGGCGCACCAGGTACCCCGCCACGCAGTGCCATCGACCGCTGCCCCACCGGCGCCATCGTCTGGATCGAAAACGGTCAGCCGCAATTCGGCGCCAGCGCGCGAATCCCGATCAAGCTGCGGGGTCTGAGGGCAACCGCATGAACCGAATCACGAAGAACGCACAGGACACACCATGAAACGAGCCACCCGCCGCCAGTCCGAAACGCAGCCCCGATACCCCGGCACGCGCGCCGCCATGGACGGCAACAGTGCGGTGGTCGCGGTCGAGCGCGATGCCAGCGATGCCGCCGGCGCCTACCCGATCACGCCCTCGACCCAGATGGGCGAAGGCTGGGCCGAGGCCGCCGCGGCCGGCTACCACAACATTTCCGGCCGGCCGCTGATCTTCATCGAGCCCGAGGGCGAGCATGCCGCCGCGGCCGTGACGGCCGGCATGGCCATGAGCGGGCTGCGCGCGGCCAACTTCTCCTCCGGCCAGGGCGTGGCCTACATGCACGAGTCGCTCTACCCGGCCGTCGGCAAGCGCTTGACCTACGTGCTCAACGTGGGCTGTCGCGCCATCACCAAGGCCACGCTCAATGTCCACGCCGGCCACGACGACTACCACTGCGTCGACGACACCGGTTTCTTCCAGGTCTTTGCCCGCGATGCCCAGGCCGCGGCCGATCTCAACCTGATCGCCCACCGTCTGGCCGAGCTGGCGCTCAATCCCGGCATCGTCGCCCAGGACGGGTTTCTGACCACCCACCTGATCGAATCGCTGATGGCGCCCGAGCGCGAGCTGGTGGCCGAATACCTGGGCCGGCCCGACGACATCATCGAATGCCCGACACCGGCGCAGCGACTGATCTACGGCGACACGCGCCGGCGCGTGCCCGAGCTGTGGGACGTGGACAACCCGATCATGTCCGGCACGGTGCAGAACCAGGATTCCTACATGCAAAGCGTGGCCGCCCAGCGCCCGTTCTTCTTCGACGCCATCGCGGAACTGGCCGAACAGGCTTTCGATGAGTATGCCGAGTTGACCGGGCGTGCCCATGCGCGCGTCATGGGGTATCGCGCCGACGATGCCGAGTATCTTTTGCTGGGTCAGGGCAGCGTCGTTCCCACCGCCGAGGCCGTGGTCGACTACCTGCGCGACAAGCGCGGCATCAAGGTCGGTGTGGTCAACCTGGTGATGTTCCGCCCCTTCCCGGCCGACCTGATCGGCCGGATGCTGCAGGGTCGCCGCGCGGTCACCGTGCTCGAACGCGTCGACCAGCCACTGGCCGTGGACCCGCCGCTGGCGCGCGAGATCCGTTCCTCGTTAGGCAAGTGCCTGGAAAACGGCCGCGCCGGCGACCGACCCATCCATGTCGGGCTGCCGGTCTACGACAAGCTGTCCGACGCACCCGACCTGTATTCGGCCTGCTTTGGACTGGGCAGCCGCGATGTCACGCCCGGCGATCTCATCGGTGCGGTGGAGAACATGCTGCCCGATGGCGCGGCCCGGCGCATGTACTACCTCAGCATCGACTTCCTGCGCGAGAAACCACTGCATCCCAAGGACCAGATTCGCCAGGAACGCCTGGCGCGCGACTACCACGGGCTGGCCGACCTGGTGGTCAAGGGCAGCGAAAATCCCAACCTGATGCCGCCTGAATGCGTTACCGTGCGCATGCACTCGATCGGCGGCTGGGGCGCGATCACTACCGGCAAGCACCTGGCCACCACGCTGTTCGACCTGCTCGGCTGGCATATCAAGGCCAACCCCAAGTACGGCTCGGAAAAGAAGGGCCAGCCGACCACCTTCTACCTGGCCGTCGCACCCGAGCCGATCCGGGTCAACGGCGAGTACCAGCATGTCGACGTGGTGCTCT
>SLIA01000314.1 GCA_007135935.1 Wenzhouxiangella sp. | reverse complement strand
TACGCGCACTGGAGGGGGACATGACCCTGCGCCGGTTGCAGACGCTGCTGATCGTATACCTGGCCGGTGACAATGGGATTTACCTGTCGGACATCCGGAAAGAA
Source organism: Wenzhouxiangella sp. (assembly GCA_007135935.1). Lineage (GTDB taxonomy): Bacteria > Pseudomonadota > Gammaproteobacteria > Xanthomonadales > Wenzhouxiangellaceae > Wenzhouxiangella. The sequence goes on along the minus strand of SLIA01000314.1, from coordinate 15,086 downwards.
CTGGATGCCACCGGGTCGAACACCACCAAGTTGGTCCAATCGTGGACAAAATGGACTGCAAAGAAAGAGAAAGGACCGGGATACATGACCTCGGAACCCGACCCGATGGACATGAAAGTCCGGCTGGTCAAGATCACACCCAAGGGGCGTAGATTCGTTGACACCATCCTGGGTGAAGACGGGTGTTCCCCACGCCCGCGGGGAGGCTCCTGATCAACAACAACCGGCCTGTCGCTGACATTTGTCTCCCCCCGCGCAGGCGAGGGAAAGTTCGTAGATCGGCCAGCGCCGCCTGGACTTTTTCTGTGTCGAACACGATTCAGACTGCCGAATTTGCCATGTGACATTGTTAACGTAGAGCCAAGTGACCGCTGGAAATTGGACGGCGAGCCAGCGACCAGTAACCTACCGATTTTGTCGGAAAAGCGCGGTGATGGTGGACAGCCGGCCACCCGCTTGGCTCATTCATCAACTGGCTCGAATCTACTGCGCTCGTGATGCCTGCATCTACCCCGAGCAGGCTTCGTGAGACATGTGGGTCATTCAGTAACGCTCAGAGCCACCGTAATGGCGCGCATCACGGTGCGTGGATGCCGGGCTGGCCGTCGCCGACTGAGGGAACAGAACACGTGCAACGGTGCCACTCGCAAGGCTTGGCCTGCCCTGCTCACCGACTTGGCGTGTGACTGCTCAACACTACCAGATCAACCGCATGAATCACTTGCCAAAAGGCCATCAAGTGGTGGGATTGAAGGCGCTTGCCGTGCAGACAGGAAATGTTCTCACTGCACAAGTTCATTGATCTGGTGAAGACGGTCGCGGAGGAGTGGTTCTCCAGAGTTTCGAATATCTGGATCAGTGTGTGACGGCAGCGTTGAATCTTCTCGCTGGCGCCATCACCGATGCGGTGGGTAAGCAAACGACAACGCCAGTAGTATCACCACCAGCGCAAAGCTGATCGCCATGCCGCCGATGACGAGCAGGCCCGGCAAGCCGAACCACAGCCACCAGGCCAGGGAGCTTTCGGACACGGCTCCCAGTTTGACCACGGACAGGCCGATTCCCAGCCAGACCCCGAGTCCGATGACGATGTGAGTGGAACGCATGTCCAAGCTCCAAGTCGTACCAGAAAGTCGAGATTATCCGATTTGATATCGGCGATTCAATTTTGCCGGCCGTAGGGCGAGAAAAGTCCGTGCTCACTTCAGTCACTCATGCTATCGTTCTGGCATGTCTTTCCTGGTCAGGATGCTTGGGATGTGCGTATTCGCCCTGCTTGCTCCGCTGATTGGGACGTTCCGGTTTGGCCCGGTGCCGCACCATCATCTCTGCCCCCTACCGGGACAATCGGGCTAGTATGCGCGTTGCCCCCCAGATTCATGGGGCCGGCTGGCGCTTCGATCCCGGCATCGGCCAGACCGCCACGCCCCGCCAGGCCCGGCAGAAAATCAGCCACGCAAGTGACAGATTCGGGTTACTCGACCGCTTCGCACATAAACCTGGATGGTGACGTCTCGCTGATGGAAGTCGAAGCGGAATCCGGCGGCGCCTCCCTGCTGGCTTTCGAGTTGCACTTCCCGGTCCGGATCGGCCTGGATTACTCGGCGCTCGGTATCTCCAATTTTGATGAGGATGTTGCCGATTCGCGCCGATGACAGGTTGCAGCTCGACCAGGCGGTCGATGCGAGCGTGATTGCCACTAGTGCCAGAATGGCTCGGATTGCGTTCCACATGTCCAGGCTCCCGTCTGCGTCCCAGGCCCATATTACTCCTGTCCGAATCCCGAGGGGCGCTTCGATCTTCGAGCGCAGTTCGTCGCGTCTGAAGCCCGGATCCAGCCCCGTAGCGCTGGCCAACCTCTGTAAACTGGGTGGTTTATGCCACGTTGATTCAGATCCATGCCCAAGAGCAAAAACACCCGCAAGTCGCGCAAAAGACGCAAGAATTCCGCTCGGCGCCGTAAGAAGCCCACTGGTCAATCGTTGCCGGATTTCCGGTCAATGGAGCGCTTGCTTGCCGCGCAAGCCGATCAGGCTCATGCCACTCCAGAAAATCAACAGCGGGCTGAGGAACTGATTTTTCAGGCTTGGGAGACCCCTCACCCGCATCATCGAGCCGAGTTGGCTCAACAGGCACTGGAACTGTGGGGCGATTGTGCTGATGGCTGGGCGGTACTTGCCGAGACGGTCGCCAGCTCGGCCAGGGAGGCTTTTCTGTGCTATGCAGAGGGCGTCGCGGCTGGAGAACGAGCGCTGGGCGAGGAGGCATTCAAGAAGGATGTCGGCCACTTCTGGGGCCTGCTCGAAACCCGGCCCTATATGCGCTCGCGCGCCGGCCTGGCCGATGCGCTGGCGACAATGGGGCAAACGGACGAGGCTATTGCACACTATCGCGAACTATTGCGCCTGAACCCGGCCGACAACCAGGACATACGCTACCGATTGCTGAAGGTGTTGATCGAATGCGACCGTGATGAGGAAGCCCGGGAACTGTTGCAGGAATATGACCGGGACATACTGGCTGAATGGGCTTACAACCGGGCCCTGCTGAGTTTTCGCCACCAGGGCGCAACACAGGCCAGCGCCGAGGACTGCCGGGCAGCGATTGAATGCAATCGCTTTGTACCAGCCTATCTGTTCGGACGGCGGCGCTTGCCCCGGCAACCGCCTGACTACATGGGCTTTGGCGACAACAACGAGGCGATCTGCTATGCCGCGGCCTGCAAGAAACTGTGGCAGAACACTCCCGGCGCAATCGAGTGGCTCAAGCAGTGTTGGTCGGATCAACCGAATGCGGACTCTCGCGACGAGGAGAAGTGACTCCCGACAAGCGTACTGACAGCGCTCTGGAGAAACGCTAATCCCGCCGGGATTATAATCACGGCCAGTGTAAATGACGCCGTATCGCTCAAGCACCGGCCTAGTCTGGACCTGATGCCGTTTTCGATGATTCCCTCCAATGCCGCCTGGTTGGTGCTGGCCCTGATCGGCCTGGCCGCGGCCATCGCACTTGCCGGGCTCAACGAGCTGACCCGCGAACGGATCGATCAGGAGCAGACCGCACGAGCCATGTCCGCGGTGACTGGCATGCTGCCTGCCGACAGCTACGACAATGACCTGCTTGACGATTCGACGACCCTCTCCATCGCTGGCTTTGAGCGCGTAGCGATCGTTTATCAGGCCCGGATGGCTGGCGAGCCGGTCGCGGCGGTGATTGATGTCACGACGCCGCGCGGCTACAGCGGCGATATCCGTTTGCTGGTTGCCGTCGACGCCGGTGGGACGGTGCTTGGCGTGGATGTGCTCGAACACCGCGAGACGCCGGGTCTGGGCGATCGCATCGAGTCGCGACGCAGCGACTGGCTGCGCCAGTTCGTCGGGCGCAGCCTGAATGACCCTGAACCGGCGGGCTGGGCGCCGGACCGGCGCGGTGGCGAGTTCGATACGCTCACCAGCGCAACCATTACGGTGGATGCGGTGGTCGATGCCGTGCGCCGGGCACTGGAAGCGTTCGAATCACGCGACGAACGATTGTTTTCCGATCCGCAAGCGATGAGAGATTCGACATGAGCGAGGGCACGGCAAACATCTGGCGCAATGGCTTGTGGGATAACAACCCCGGGCTGGTGCAACTGCTCGGATTGTGCCCGTTGCTGGCGATATCGAGCACCACGGTCAATGGACTGGGGTTGGGACTGGCCACGACTGTCGTTCTCCTCGTCACCAGCGCGGCAGTGTCGCTGTTGCGCTCGGCGCTTGCCCCCGAGATCCGCATCCCTGCCTTCGTCCTGATCATCGCCACCACGGTCACGGCCGTGGACCTGGTGTTGCAGGCCTGGCTGCACGATCTCAGTCGCACCCTGGGTATTTTCGTGCCGCTGATCGTCACCAACTGCACCATTCTGGCGCGCGCCGAGGCCTTTGCCTCGCGCCGGCCACTGGCCGCCGCCGTCCACGATGGACTGGCGCAGGGCGTGGGTTTTGCCGCTGTCCTGATTTTGCTCGGCGCCGGCCGGGAGCTGGTCGGCCATGGCACCATCCTGGCCGACCTCGATCTGCTGCTCGGCGAGCGTTTTGCCGACTTTTCCGTCCAGGTCCTGCCGTTCGACTCCGGGCTGCTGATCGCCCTGCTGCCGCCGGGTGCCTTTATCGGCCTGGGGCTGATGGTGGCCTTGCGCCAGCACCTGATCCAGCGCTCGCAACCGGAACCACGCATGGTAAGAGAACACGAGGAGCCCGCTCAATCATGAATGCCGCCCAGCGCGAGGAATTCTTCCGCCGACTGTCCGAAATCAACCCGCACCCGACCACCGAGCTGGAATACTCGACGCCCTTCGAGCTGCTCATCGCCGTGATCCTCTCGGCCCAGGCCACCGATGTGGGCGTCAACAAGGCGACCCGCAAGCTGTTCCCGGTGGCCAACACCCCGGAACAGATTCTGGCGCTGGGCGAGGAAGGGCTGAAGAATTACATCAAGACCATCGGACTGTTCAACTCCAAGGCGGCCAACATCATCCGTACCTGTCGCGATCTGGTCGACAAGCACGACGGCGAGGTGCCGGACACCCGCGCCGATCTCGAGGCGCTGGCCGGGGTCGGCCGCAAGACCGCCAACGTGGTGCTCAACACCGCCTTCGGTCAGCCCACCATGGCCGTCGACACGCACATCTTCCGGGTTTCCAATCGCACCGGCCTGGCGCCGGGCAAGACCCCGCTGGCGGTGGAAAAGGCCCTGCTCAAACGGGTGCCCGAACACTACCTCAAGGACGCCCATCACTGGCTGATCCTGCACGGCCGCTACACCTGCACCGCGCGCAATCCGAAATGCGCCGAGTGCCCGGTGCTCGACCTGTGCCGGTTTCGCAAGAAGAATCTGCCGAAGGACTGAACCGGACGAACCGCCAGGGATCGCGGACATTACGCACAACTACGGATGGTGCGTGTGACAAGGCCAGCTTAACATTGCACGTGCTAGGATTCTTGACGGGCATCAAGATTTGCTGCCCGTCTGCCAAACTTTAACTCGGAGATACCCAAAATGGCTGACAAGAGATTTCTGGTTTCAGCAATCAGCACCGTCGCCGCTGCATCGTTTTCCCTCAGCGCCATGGCCGCCGGCGAGCAGCCGGTCGACCCGTTCGAGGCCGAGGAGCTGCCGGCCGGATTCATGGTAGCCAGCGCCGATATCGCCGAGGGCGCCTGCGGTGAAGGCGCATGCGGCGAAGGAGCCTGTGGTGAAGGCGCCTGCGGCGAGGACGATGACGACGACAAGGACGAAGATGACAAGGACGAGGAAGGTGCCTGTGGTGAAGGTGCCTGCGGCGAGGGCGCCTGCGGCGCAAGCTGAGTCGTCCTGACATGAGTTCAGCCACCTTCCCCGTTGAAGGCGCCGGACTCGGCCTGCGGCGGGCCCTGCTGGGCCCGCTACGGGAGGTCGACCTGTCTACTGTCGGCTTCATGGAGATCGCGCCAGAGAACTGGATCGGTGTCGGCGGTCGACTGGGCGAGCAGTTCCGCGCCTGGACCGAGCGGTTTCCGTTCATCTGCCACGGTCTGTCGCTGTCGATCGGTGCTCCGGAGCCGCTGGACACGGAATATCTCGCCCGTCTGCGGCGCTTCCTCGACGAGCACGAGATCGTCGGCTACTCCGACCATCTGAGCTACTGCTCCGAGCACGGCCACCTCTACGACCTGATGCCGATTCCGTTTACCGCCGAAGCAGTCGACTGGGTCGCCGCGCGCATCGACCAGGTGCAGGAAACGCTCGGCCGACGTATCGCGGTGGAGAACATCTCCTACTACGCCACGGTCGGCGCCGAGATGAGCGAGCAGGAGTTCATCAACGCGGTGCTCGACAAGGCCGACTGCCTGCTGCTGCTCGATGTCAACAACATTCACGTCAACAGCGTCAACCACGATTACGATGCCGAGTCCTTTCTGGCCGGCCTGCCGTCGGAGCGCGTGGCCTACATTCACATCGCCGGCCACCACAATGAGGCCGAGGACCTGATCGTCGACACCCACGGCGCCCCCGTGATCGATCCGGTCTGGCGCCTGCTGGAGCGAGCCTACGAGAAGCTCGGCCCGGTGCCCACGCTGCTCGAGCGCGACTTCAACTTTCCGCCCGTCGAGGAACTGCTCGCCGAGGTCGGACAGATCCGCCAATACCAGTCAGCCCATGCCCCCGACCGACAACAAGCCGAACAGCGACGACACGCCTCCTGAATCGCTGCTGAAACTGCAGCGTCAGTTTGCCGGGCATCTGCGCGACCCGGAGTCCGTAGCCGCGCCCGAGGGCGTCGAGGAACGCCGCATGGCGATCTACCGCCGCCTGTTTTTCGGCAACCAGCGCAACCTGATGGCGAAGAACTTTCCCGTCCTGCGCCGGCTGGTCGACGATCAGGGCTGGGACCGGCTGATCCGGCAGTTCATGGCCGGGCACCGGGCGCGCACACCGATGTTCACCGAAATCGGCAGCGAGTTCGTGCGTTTCGTCGAGCAGCAACAACCCGATGGTCTGCCGCCCTTCGCTGCCGAGTTGGTGCACTGGGAATATCTGGAAACGATCGTGCGCCTGCACGAGGCCGACCTGTCATCCGTCAAGGTCGATGCACAGGCCGATCCGGTCGAGGACATTCCGGTCCTCAACCCGACCATGCAGATGGGGCTTTACCACTGGCCGGTCCAGCAGATCGGACCGAAGTTCCGGCCCGAATCACCGCTGGAGACACCCATCGTGCTGGCCGCCTGCCGCCAGCGTGATCACCAGCTCGGTTTCATGCGGTTCAACCCGGTGACCGCGCGACTGGTCGAGCTGATCGGCGAGCGCACAGACAGCACCGGGCGGGAGTTGCTGACCGCCATCGCCGGCGAAATCAACGCACCGGATACCAACGCGGTTGTCCGTTCCGGTGCAGGAATGCTCGAGAAACTGCGCGCGGCCGGGTTTGTTCTGGGTGCGAGAAAAGCCCGTCAGCATTAACCCGGCAAACTATTTGATTGCCGGCTCAATAGATTCCTTCAAGCTCGAAACCCGCTTCTTCGAGCAGCCTGACCAGACCATCGTCGCCGGCCAGGTGCAAGGCGCCCACCGCGATCATCAACCCGCCCTTCTCCAGGTAGGGCAAGGCGCGCTCCAGCATGACGTGGTTGCGTTGTTTCAGTCCGACTTCGTTGAAATGGCGCATGATTTCCTCGTCCATGTCCTCGAGCTGATAACGCGACAAGGCTTCGAGCTCGTCGAGGTCGCCGGCCAGGTACGCGGTCAGCAAGCGCTCGAAAGTCTCCGGCATGTTTTCGTGTTCTTTCACGGCCGCACGCAGCAATTCCAGCTGCGCGCCCTCGGACATGCCCTTGAGAAACTCCAGTTGCTCGTCGAGCGTTTCCAGCGCGATCACATCGATGCCCATGCGCTGGGCACGAAAAGACAGGGCGAGGTCCATGAACAACCCGGTTTCGGGCGGCGGCACCGACAGCGTCATGGCCGCAGCCCAGGGCCTGAGCTGGCGCACGGCGGGCTCGCCCATGCCGTAACTTTCCGCCAGAATCCGCACCACTTCGTCGTAGAGCTCCGCCTCCAGCACATCGTCAAGCCCGCCTTCATCGAAATGCATTGCACGCTGCAGACGCTCCATCATGGTGGCATCCGGCACCAGCTCGAGCGCCAGGCGCTCGGCATCGTCCAGGGCATCGAGCAACTCCCGGGAAAAGTCCAGCAGGCGCGGATCCTCGCTGTGCACGGTACCCAGCAGCCAGCTCTGGCGGCCTTCCTCGTCGGTAATCGACCAGAACACCTGGGCATTGACAGCGCTGGTCAGGATCGCCAGCAGGCCGATCAGGGCGATTCGGACGATTCGGGCAGTGCGCATTGAGCATCTCCGGTGGTCAAGCAAGCCAGACTGCATTATCCTGAACTTTTGCCCCGACTGGAACCCAATGCCCCGTATTGCCGATCGCTTCCGCGGCTTTCTGCCCGTGGTGGTTGATGTCGAAACCGGCGGATTCAACCCGCAGACCGACGCCCTGCTGGAATTGGCCGTTTGCGTCATCGAAATGGATGACGACGGCTGGACCCATCCCGGCGAGGTGATGATGCGCCACATCGATCCGTTCGAAGGCGCCAACATCGAGGCTGCGGCACTGGAGTTCAACGGCATTCGCCCCGACCACCCGCTGCGCCCGGCCGTGGAGGAGCGGCGCGCCCTGCAGGAGCTGTTCCTGCCGGTCCGCCAGACCTTGCGGGCCACCGGCTGCAAGCGCGCCGTACTGGTCGGGCACAATGCCCATTTCGACCTGTCCTTTCTCAATGCCGCCATCGCCCGTACCGGCTACAAGCGCAATCCCTTCCACCCTTTCAGCTGCTTCGATACCGCCACCATGGGCGGGCTGGCCTACGGTCAGACCGTGCTGGCGCGGGCCGTCCAGGCCGCCGGTCTGGACTGGGACAAATCGCAGGCGCACTCGGCCGCCTACGACACCGAACGCACCGCCAGCCTGTTCTGCAACATCGTCAATCGCTGGCGTCACCTGGAAGATCTGGAGAATGCCGGCGAGTACCATGCTTGAACCCGGCGTTCACGGGTCCATATTGATACTGTCTAGTCCCTCAAAATCACTCAAACAGCAAGGAGCGACTGCATCATGGCTTTTACACTCCCTGAACTGCCCTACGCCAAGGACGCCCTCGAGCCGCATATCTCGGCCGAAACCCTGGAATACCATTACGGCAAGCATCACCAGACCTATGTCGACAAGCTCAATGGCCTGGTCGAAGGCACCGAGTTCGCCGACAAGTCGCTTGAGGAAATCATCCGCGCTTCCAGCGGCGGCGTGTTCAACAATGCGGCCCAGGTCTGGAACCACACCTTTTACTGGCACTGCCTCAGCCCCAACGGCGGCGGCAAGCCGACCGGCAAGCTGGCCGAACTGATCGAGCGCGATTTCGGCAGCTTCGAAGAGTTCGAGAAGAAGTTCACCGACACCGCGATTGCCACCTTCGGTTCGGGCTGGGCCTGGCTGGTGCAGAATCCCGACGGCAAGCTCGAGGTCGTTTCCACTTCCAATGCCGACACGCCGGTGCGCGGCGAAGCCACACCGCTCATGACCTGCGATGTGTGGGAGCACGCCTACTACATCGACTATCGCAATGCCCGGCCGAAGTACGTGGAATCGTTCTGGAAGCTGGTCAACTGGGACTTCGTCTCCAGCCAGCTCAAGGGCTGAAGCCGTTCGTTATTCAGAGCTCCCTTCGGGGACCGGCCCGGTGGGCACACACCCACCGGGCGACCAGTCAGGCAACCGACGTCACAGCCCTCTGGCTCCGAGCTTGCAGGTATAGAATATCGGGCTCGCCCAATCATTGATCGATCCGGACATGTCTCACCTGTTCAACACCTACGCCCGCATGCCGATCGATATCGTTCGCGGCGAAGGTGCCTGGTTGTACGACATCACCGGCAAACGCTACCTCGATGCCATATCGGGGATCGGCGTATGCAGTCTGGGCCATGCCCACCCGCGCCTGGCCACGGCCATTGCCGAGCAAGCCGCCACCCTGATCCACACCGCCAACATCGTCGGTTTACCCCTGCAGGAGCATCTGGGCGATCGCCTGGCCGAAATCAGCGGTCTGGATCGCGCCTTCATCGCCAATTCCGGTGCCGAGGCCATCGAATGCGCGCTCAAGCTCGCCCGCCTGCACGGCCACGCACGCGGTATCGAGCGCCCTGCGGTACTGGTGGCCGACAACAGTTTCCACGGCCGTACGCTGGCCGCGATCAGCGCCTCGGGCAACGCAGCCATTCAAAAAGGCTACGGGCCGCTGGTCGAGGGCTTCGTGCGCGTTCCCTACGGCGACCTCGAAGCCGCCGAGACGGCCCTGGCCGAGCACCCCGAGATTGTCGCCGTGCTGCTCGAGCCCATCCAGGGCGAGGGTGGCGTGCGCGTGGCGCCCGATGGCTACCTGGCAGCGCTCAGGCTGGCCTGTGACCGCCACCAGGCCCTGTTGATGCTCGACGAGATCCAGAGCGGCATGTGCCGGGCCGGGCACTGGTTTGCCCACCAGCACGATGACCGGTCACGTCCCGATGTGGTCCTCAGCGCCAAGGCACTGGGCAACGGTGTTCCCATCGGCGCCTGCCTGGCGACCGAAGCGGTGGCGGGACTCATGCAGCCCGGCTCTCACGGCACCACCTTCGGCGGCAACCCGCTGGCCTGCCGGGCCGCCCTGGAGGTCATTTCGATCATGTCCGAAGAGCAGATCGCGGCGCGCAGCCAGAAGACCGGAGCGGCGCTTCGCCAACAGCTCGAAGATGGCCTGTCCGGGCACCCCCATGTCCGCGAGATTCGCGGTCGTGGCCTGATGGTCGGCATCGAGCTGAACGAAGACTGTGGCGAGCTCAAGGCCGACGCGCTTGCTCGAGGCGTGCTGATCAACGTGACCCGCGGCAATACCATTCGTCTGCTGCCGCCGCTGATCATCGACAACGAACAGCGCGAGCGAATCGGGCAGACCGTGATCGACATCGTGCACAAGCGCTTTCCGGCATGATTCTGGAAGTCGACGACATCCAGCTCGGATACGACGAAGAGCTGGTCATTCGCGGCCTGAGCTTCGAACTCGACGCCGGTGAAATCGGCTGCCTGCTCGGTGCCTCGGGCTGTGGCAAGACCACGGCCCTGCGCGCCGTGGCCGGCTTCGAGCCGTTGCGTGGCGGCGTAATCCGCATCAATGGCCAGGTCGCATCGACCCCCTCGTTTCGCATGGCGCCGGAAAAACGCAGTGTCGGCATGGTCTTTCAGGACCACGCGCTGTTTCCGCACCTGCGCGTGGCCGACAACGTCAGCTTCGGCCTGCGCAAGCTCTCGCGCGCCGACAAGCAGCGCCGAGTCGATGAACTGCTGGAACTGGCCGGGCTGGAAGGCCTGGGCCATCGCTATCCCCACGAGCTCTCTGGCGGCCAGCAGCAGCGTGTGGCGCTGGCACGCGCACTGGCCCCGGCCCCGGCTGTCCTGTTGATGGACGAGCCCTTCTCCAATCTCGATACCCGCTTGCGGCGGCGCATGGGCGAGGAAATCCGCGCCATTCTCAAGGAGCGCGGCACGGCCACGCTGATCGTGACTCACGACCAGCACGAAGCCTTCGCCCTGGCCGACAAGGTCGGCCTGCTCAGGGATGGCCGCATGTTGCAGTGGGACAGTCCCTACCTGCTCTACCACGAACCGGCCAACCACTACGTTGCCGCATTCACCGGGCGGGGAAGCTACCTGAATGCACGGGTCGAAGGCGACAGCCTGATCCACGCCCTGGGCATCTCGCCCCTGCCCGGGCGCCGGCCGCCCGGCGAGGAACTGGCGCTGCTGATTCGTCCTGACGATATCCGACCCGACAGCCAGGGACGCCAGGCCACCGTGCTGGCCAGGCAGTTCCAGGGGGCGCAGATCATGTACCGGCTCAGGCTCGAGACCGGCGAGGAAATCGCCGCCCTGTTTCCCAGCCACGACGACTACGACAAGGGCCAGCACATCGGCGTGACGCTCGATGCCCAACACCTGGTGCTGTTTCCGACCAGTCAGGCCGAGTCGTTCATCAACCCGGTCAGCAGCGAAGCCGACTGATCATCCAGGCTGGAAACCAGCTCGCCCATCAGCTTATCGAGCGGCTGACCGTCGGCTTCGGTCAACGTGGCGTGGCCGACCTTGCGACCCGGCCGTGCCTGTTTGCCGTAGTCGTGCCAGTGCAGCCCGCGGCAGGCCAGCAACTTCTCAGGTCTGGGCATGTGACCGATCCAGTTGATCATCAGCGACCGGCCACGCGCGGCAGTGTCGCCCAGCGGCCAGTCGCAGACCGCCCGCAGATGATTTTCGAACTGGGAAACCTGCGCTCCCTCGATGGTCCAGTGCGCCGAATTGTGGACCCGCGGCGCAAACTCGTTGGCCAGCAAGCGGCCATCCCTGGCGAACAGTTCCAGCGTCAGGCAGCCGACATATCCGAGGTGCTCGGCCAACGCCCGACCCAGGCGCTCGGCCTTCGCCTGCAAGACCTCGGCAGCCGGTGCCGGCGCCAGAGCCAGTCGCAGTATGCCGTCGTGATGAACGGTACGCGAGAGCGGGTAGCAGCGCATATCGCCGGCGGCGGAGCGCACCACGGTAATCGCGCACTCGAAATCGAACGGCACGAAACCTTCCAGAATCAATTCATGGTCGCCCAGCGCCTGCCAGGCCGGCTCGAGATCCTCGACGGTCTTCAGAACCGCCTGGCCCTTGCCGTCGTAGCCCATGCGCCGCGTCTTGAGAACCGCCGGGTAGCCAATGCGCTCCAGCGCCTCGAGCAGCTCGGGACGGCTGGATACGGCGGCAAAGGGCGGAACCGGAATGTCCAGCGACTCGAACATGCGCTTCTCGGCCAGCCGATCCTGGCCGGCGGCCAGTGCCCGCGCCGAGGGGTGGACCGTGGTCCGACGGGACACAGCCTCGAGTGCCGCGGCCGGCACGTTCTCGAAATCGCAGGTAACCCGCTCACATCCCGCCAGCGCTTCAATGGCAGCCGATTCTTCCCAGTCGGCGGTGACCAACTGCCCCAGGGCACCGGCACAAGCATCGGGCTTGGGGTCGACGATGGTGAACTCCAGCCCCAGCGGAATTCCCGCTCCGGCCAGCATCCGCGCCAGCTGCCCCCCGCCAAGGATTCCGACTTTCATGCTTCGCGCGGGTCGGTGGAAGACAACACCGTGTCGGTCTGCTGCTGCCGCCACCGGCGGTAGCGCTCGCGAATACCGGCATCCTGGTTGCCCAGAATCGAGGCAGCCAGCAGGGCGGCATTGATGGCGCCGGCCTTGCCGATGGCCAGGGTGCCAACCGGCACGCCACCGGGCATCTGGGCAATGGACAGCAGCGAGTCAAGCCCGTTGAGCGTGCGCGACTGGACGGGAACCCCCAACACCGGCAGCGCGGTCTTGGCCGCCACCATTCCCGGCAGGTGGGCAGCACCACCGGCACCGGCGATGATGACCTGAATGCCACGTTGCTCGGCCGTCTCGGCATACTCGAACATGGCATCGGGCGTGCGATGGGCCGAAACCACCTTCACCTCGGCCGGAACCTCGAGGGCTTCCAGGGTCGAGGCCGCGTGCTCCATGGTATCCCAGTCACTCTTCGATCCCATGATGATGCCGACCAGCGCTCGGCTTGACATGGCGGTGTCTCCGCTTTTAAGGAAAAGCGCACAATGTTAGCAACTTGCCCCGCGCGAGTAAATGAACGCAAAATCCCCGGATGGCGCCTTCGTGGTCGCTGCCGCGGCAAAACCGGTTAGAATTGCCGGATGACCATTCCCGACCACCTGCTCGACATCCTCTGCTGCCCGGTCAGTCACGAACCGCTGCGACCGCTGGGCAAGAATCGCCTCAAGTCGCTCAACCGCGGGCTGGCCGACGGCGAGGTGCTGCATGTCGACGGCAGCCCGGTCGAAGGCGCCATTGCCGACGCCCTGATCACCCGCGACGACAAGGTCATCTACATCATCGAGGACGGCATCCCCGTGCTGCTGCCCGACCGGGGCATCGGCACCGCCCAGTTCACCGACCCGCTGTAACGCGCGCCGGGCACGCAGCCCATTCGACTCAAAGCGATTCCACGTTGTCCTTCAGCCATTCGGCGCGAGCCGCGATGGCCCGTCGGCGCCCCGCGCTCTAGACATCATGCCCATACGCGGGTCGTTGCAGGTAATCGAAAACCGGGTTGCCCTCAAACAGCTGATCTCCCAGCACCAGCCCAAGACGTCTGACCATACCGCTTCTCCGGCCAAATCCTTCGCGCAAATCATTAGCCCGGCAACGAAATACCTACGGTATTCGTTGCACGACATTTGCGGCGCCTGTCCGCAAATGCCTTTGCTTCGCGGCCCGGCCGGTACGGCCGGGCATAAACACGAGCGTCAAAACTTGATCGGCATCAACAAGCACTCGACAACATTTTCGTAACATTTCGCCCATCGCAATACTTCAACCCAAACAGGAAGGAAGACAGTCATGAAATCGCGTTTCGCACTGATCGCCAGCGCCCTCGTTCTTGCCGCCGGTAACGCCATGGCCCAGTCCCAGGGTGACTGGCTGGTTCGCGCCGGCGTCGGTTTTGTCAACACCGATGTCGACAGCAGCGACCTGGTCTTCGAAGGCATCCCGCTCGAGGGCTATCAGGTCGATGTCAACAACAATGCTCGCCCCATCATCAACGTGACCTGGATGGCCACCGACAATGTCGGCATCGAACTGCTGGGTGCCGCACCGTTTCGTCACGGCATCGACGGCGACGGCGCTCTCGAGGGCCTCGGTCGCCTGGGCAACACCAAGCACCTGCCGCCGGTGCTGAGCGTGCAGTGGCACTTCATGCCGGAAAACACGATTCGCCCGTATGCCGGCATTGGCCTGAACCACACCATCTTCTTTGACGAGTCGGCTACCGACACCCTGCATGAAGGCATCATTGGTACCGCCAACGCGGCGACGGGCACGGACTACGCCGGTGGCAGCAGCGACCTGAGCATCAGCAGCTCCACGGGCATCGCCCTGCAATTGGGCTTCGACGTGGCGCTGGAGAATGACTGGTTCATCAACTTCGACGTTCGCTGGATCGATATCGAAGCCGATGCGCGCATCACCTCCGACACTTTTGATGGCGCCGGCAACCCGGTCACGCTCAACAGCCGCGTCAAGGCTGACCTGGACCCTTGGGTCTTCTCAACCGGGGTCGGCTTCCGCTTCTGACTCTCGACTCCACGATTATCCTCGTGACTTCGCCCGTCGCACCCCGGTGTGGCGGGCGCTTTCTTTCCAGCCCCGGCTTCACACCCCGCCCCGGTCAAGGCAGGTGTAGAATAACGGGCTGGTGTATTCCGGCTGCGCATCGCGACCCCCATGGGCCCTGCAACCCGCTACTTTGACCTGTCCGAGCCGTTCTCCCTCTACCGGGGTGGCAAGCTTCCCGGCCTGCGCCTGGCGTGGGAATCCTGGGGGACACTCGACGACAACAAGTCCAACGCCGTACTGATTTTCACCGGCCTGTCGCCGGGAGCTCACGCCGCCTCTTCCG
>SLIA01000316.1 GCA_007135935.1 Wenzhouxiangella sp. | reverse complement strand
ATAATATATCTTTATGATATTTAGAGACAGTTATAATCATAGATGCTCTTTTAATAAAATAATTTCTTCTAATTATAAATCTCAACACTTGTAATTGTTGTCGTATACCTCTTTTCATACCGGATACTTGTTCCTCTAAATCTCTAAAGTCAATAACAAATGGTATATCCAATATATTTGATATATGATGACCCAATACTATAGTCCACTGATCAGGTACTGTACTAATAACAAGATCAAACTTAATATTATTAATTATTTTTTGGGCATTTTTAATCATTACACTTAATAAACCTGGAGGATTTGAATACTCTGGTTTTAAAAAATCATGTACTATTCCCATTAATGACCTATTCTCTATATATTCTCTTTCATTATAACTTGAATATATGATTCTAAATATTTTATCCTCTGAGGGGATTCCGTATATTTTCATTTCCTGGCTATATTTTGGATCCTCTTGTGGATATTGTCTTGTTAAGATATACGGATCCCAACCATAATATTTCAAATACTTACTAAACATCGCAGGGCGTAATCCACCCACGTATTTATGTGGAGGAAATGTACTACAAATTAGTAATATTCTTTTCATTTATTTTATTGAAAACTAAATTTTAGTTTCATTTGACTTGCGTTCATATAATGCTATTAACCAGCGACTTTTAAATCTAACTGGGAACAATAAATTTACAAAATATTTCTTAAATGTATATTTTTGTTTTGTATGATAAGGATTAACATTTCTTATACTATTATTTTCATTTAATTGATAACCACATTGAGGACATAATGCAGTATTAGGAGGAACTGGCTTTTTCCATCCACTATATATTGATAAAATTCTATCAGGATAATTACGATATTCTACAATCGGACCGATTTCATTGCAACTTATCATAGAGTAAGCAATAAAAAGGGAATTCAAACTGATTTCATTGAAATTCCTCGTATGGCGATTAGGATTGAAATGGCAAAAACAATTACGGCACACTACGAGGCTCTTTTTTAAATTCTCATTATTGGGGACAGTTATTAGTATATACTTCTTACTGATTCTTTGGATTTCATTTATAGCCTTTTTATAACCTTCAAATGATAGGTGCTCGAGCACTTCCATACATGTAACTAAATCAAAACTATCAGATTTAACGGGAATATTTTCTGCTCCCCCTTGAATTTTATCGGTAACTACATGCCTTAATGCTGACTTACTGAAATCAACGCCTACCTTATATATATGATCGGGTATATTATTTATTAACACACCATTACCACACCCTACATCCAGTATACTCTTTACATCATGTGGTATAAGATCTATCGCATTCTTGATTCTTATACGTTCTCCTGGTAAGTTTAGATAATTATTTGACCATAAAACGTTCTGTTCGTAATATTTTAGCTCATTATTTAACATAAATTATCTCTTGAATAATCAATAATTATCTCTCTTAGTTTGAATCATTCCATTTATAACATCTTTTATGTAACTATCTTTTTTAAGAAGCAACAAATAATAAATAGCACCCATAAATATTGCTATAATGATGGGAATTATAGGTTTTAGATTTATTGATAATGTGATAAATAGAAGAATTAGAAATAATATACAATAAATAACACTACTTGTAATATAGCGTATGATGTTATTTACACTTACATTAGATAATATTAGTATATAAAACATTAATAGCAGGTATAATAAAGCACTTGTTAGAGCATAAAACAAAATAGTAGTTCTCGGGTCTCCAAAATATCCAACGACAATTATTACCACAAGCCTGGATATAAACGATGCAATATTAAAATACAACAGTTGTTTCTGCTTATCCTCAATTAGTAGTATGGTGCTAAGCGGTGAAGATATAAAACGTAAAAATAGCCATGGGGCCAAATACTGTATATATACGCCAGATTCAATCCATCTTGCTCCAAACACTATTTCAAACAAATCTTTACCGAGAATAACCAAACATAACATTGGAAAGAGGCCAAAGGCAAACAACCTCTTATACACTGCTTCAACTACATGTGTAGTAGAACCATACTGATTTTTTTCGGATGCAGCTTTTTGATAAAATACCTTTGATATTGAATTCCATAATATATCGAGGGGATATATCAATACCCTCATACTCAGGGCAAAATAACCAACTATATTGGAAGAAAAAAAGAATGCAAGCAAAACAATCGGTAAATTTGATGATGCGCTGTTAAGAAGACCTGACCAGCTATCATAAATCGGGAATCGCCTGTATTTTTGTGCGTTATTCTTTATTCCTGTAAATGAAACATTTTTTTTAAATATGTCTAAAGCGAATTTACGATGTTTATTAAACAAAACAATTGTACCAACAATTGAACCTAAAATCTGTGCTCCTATTAATCCGAAAGGACCTGGATTTGCCAGTGCTCCTGCACCCAATTTGAAAGAAGAATCTGTAATTTTTGTATATATTCCGGATAATCCTATTAAACCAAAATACTGGCGACGAGATGACCAGTTTTGTAAAATGTTATATACCCCACCTAAAAGTATGATTACAGGAACAAACCAAATAAAACTAATTAATTCTGGTAAATCAAATAACCTCGCAATGCTACTTCTGAATAACCCAATGAGAATTAATATTATTATACTAATATTGAATACGATAATAGATGATAACGCGACAATATTAATCGCATCTTCATCTTTTTCTGGAAGAACTATTGCAAGCTCATAACGTAATGAGGATACTACAACAATAATACCTGTTATCGAAAATAAAACTTGTGCAACACCAAAATCATCGGGAACATACAATCTTGTAACAATGGGCATTACAATAATCGTAATTAACTGTATTACGAATTTACTCGAGGCTAATTTTAATATGTTACTCCCGAATTTTGATGTTTCCTTTTTCCTTTCTAATACATTGTGAATTTTATGAGTCCTTACTATAATACTATATATTTATTTGTCACCTGAAATTATTACACAGTTTCGGAATCAAGAAATGTTCATCACTCAGAATATAATTTATTAGCTACTAATTCAATATTCCTGATATTATATACTAATTCAATGGAGGTACGTGCATCTTCTATACCGAAGCCATATCCGGAGAGAATTCCATCATAAATACGGGTATGCAGGTTTGTAAATCCACTACTGAATTCCAACTCTTTGCCGTCTATAGTAATCGATCGGTGGGTTCTCCGGCCATTAGTTTCATCCACATCGTGTAAGTCATACCTGTCAATTGATAAAAACCAATCAACATTTGCTTTTTCAAGTTCAAGATATCCGGCTGCTTTTTCCTCTTTCCTGAGATATACTATATTTTCCTGAACATTACCAAATAACCATATAAGTAAATCGAAAAAATGTATACCGATGTTGGCAACAATTCCTCCGGATCGTTCGGAATCTCCTTTCCAGGAATATCGGTACCATTTTCCACGTGTTGTAATATACCTTAATTTAACAGTATGTTTTGTTTTAACTATTTTTCCATCAAGTTCTTGTTTAATCTTTAATAGCGTTGGGTGTAATCGGAGTTGAAGGACAGTAAATATTTTGGCATTGAAATCTTCCTCGAGTTCCTGCAACCGGTCTAAATTCCAGGGATTTAAAACAAGTGGTTTCTCACAAATAGCATCAGCACCAATTCGTAATGCAAGACGTATATGTGCATCATGAAGATGGTTTGGTGAACATATTGAGATATAATGTACTTGATTTCCCTTATTCGCACGTCGAAGCATCTCCAAGTGCCGATCAAATCTTTCAAACTCCGTAAAAAAGCTTGCATCAGGGAAATAACTGTCAAGGATACCGACTGAATCGTGAGGGTCAACGGCTGCAACAAGTCTGTTGCCGGTATCTTTGATAGATTCCAAATGCCTTGGTGCTATGTATCCAGCAACTCCTGTTATAGCAAAGTTTTTCATGCTATATATGATTTACAGTTTGTAGATTTTGATTTGGTTTTTTGTTTATGGTTCCAGATTCCATATCAATCACTCTTTAATCATCTCATGCAATGATGTTTGGTGCTTCGTCCATCCGTAGCCGTTTTGTTCCAGAATTTTCTTTCCCAATCCGGGTGATTGTAAATTTACTTTTTCAAGATCGTGATCGATCATTAATCGTACCAGGTCTTTAAATGAAACCCCTGGCTCCCATTGCAATT
>SLIA01000102.1 GCA_007135935.1 Wenzhouxiangella sp. | reverse complement strand
TCGGTGCACATTATGACACTGCCTGGAGTTTGTTGGTTCGCTGGTTCGCTGGTTCGCTGGTTCGCTGGTTCGCTGGTTCGCTGGTTCGCTGGTTCGCTGGTTCGTTGGTTCGTCGTTTTGTCGTTTTGTCGTTTTGTCGTTTTGTCGTTTTGTCGTTTTGTCGTTTTGTCGTTTGGTCTTTTCGCCTTGAGCCTTGAGCCTTGAGCCTCACCAGTCAGTAATGCTCGGTGAAGTGATCGGTCGTTTTCTTCAGCGCCGTGGCCCATTGCTTTTCGAGTTCGGGGGTCAGGCGTGGATCGAACTCCCTGACCGCCTCGAGCAGGCTTTCTCGCCAGTGCTTGTAGAGAACGGGGTCGACCGGTGCGCGGCCCTTGCGGCTGTGAACATCGGCCATCTCGTTCATCGGCCGCTCGACGATATCGGAGCCGCCGGCATAGGTCAGCGCGATGCTGATGCCACGGCGCAGGGCCTTGTTCTGCTGAGACCAGTTGGTGCCCTCGAACATGCGGGCGATGCGCTCGTCCTTTTCAAGCAGCAGTTCGTAAAAGCGCGTGATAAAGCCCTTCTGGCGCATGCATCGGCCATAACTGGCCTGAACGTCCATGTATGTTTCGGACATGTTCGATTTCCCGGGAATTGATTTGTCCGTTAGTTCGCTGACTCGTCATTTGGTTCCAACCAATGCCGTGGGACGGGCCACGGCATTCGGCGGTCAATCATCAACGCCCCCGAATCGGGAGGATCAATACTTTTCGACGAACTGGTCTGTCGCCTTTCTCAGGGCCACCGACCAGTTCTTTTCCAGGGTCGGGTTGATCTGCGGGTCAAACTCGTGGACAGCCTGCAGCAGGCTTTCGCGCCAATAGTGGTAGAGATCCGGATCAACCGGGAGACCACCTTTGCGGCTGTGCAGTTCGGCCATCTCCTTCATCGGGCGTTCGACGATGTTGGAACCACCGGCATGCGTCAGGGCGATACTGATTCCGCGGCGAAGGGCCTTGTTCTGCTGCGTCCAGTTGGTGGTCTCGAACATGTGACGAATGCGATCATCGCTGTCGAGCAGCAGCTCATAGAATCGCGTGATGAAACCCTTCTGGCGGGTACAGCGGCCGTAGCTGGCCTGAACGTCCTGGAATTCGGTGGTCATTCAAATCCTTTTGCTAATTTATTGATTTGCTAATGTTTCAGTTTTCGCGCATATTTTAACATCTGTGAAAGACAGCCGCGCAATTATCTAAGTGATAAATATCACAGAACAAGACTATTGACTTTCTCAATAACGGTGATAGAGAGACGAACTCACCCCAACCCGGAAAACGAACGACTCTCAATCAATGTCGTCGATGCCCGGATTCAGGACGGGCCATGCCCCCCGAACCCGGGCCAGACGGATCAGCAGATACTGCCCGCCTGCCCATGGCAACCGACGAGAACTGGAAAGGTCCCGAATCGGGCAATCAATACCGGTCAGTGAAATAATCGGTGGTTTTCTTCAGAGCGGCCGCCCAGTTGCGCTCCAGCGTCGGAGTAATCTGCGGATCGAACTCATGAACGGCCTGCAGCAGGCTCTCACGCCAGTAGTGGTAAAGATCCGGATCGACCGGAACACTCCCCTTGCGGCTGTGCATGCTGGCCATGTCCTTCATCGGGCGCTCGACAATGTCGGATCCGGAAGCGTGCGTGAGCGCGATACTGATGCCGCGCCGCAGGGCCTTGTTCTGCTGCGTCCAGTTGGTGCTCTCGAACATGTGACGGATGCGATCATCGCTGACGAGAAGCAGCTCATAGAATCGTGTGATGAAACCCTTCTGGCGGGTACAGCGGCCGTAGCTGGCCTGAACGTCCTGGAAACTGGTGGTCATGCAAAATGCCTCGTGCTGGTAAATTGTGCTTTATATTATTGTTTTCTAATATTATAGCACGAATGCAGTATGGGCAGCGCATCATCTTCCCCATGCCCGGACCGCATCATGTCGATTGAGCCTCCCTATAGCCGGTTGTGCCACCCCGTATCCGGCCACCTCAGGGACGGAGCACTCTCAACCACCACCAGAAGTTGACCAGGCTCATCAGGGATGCAGCCACATAGGTAAAGGCGGCAGCTCGAAGGATACGCCGGGCATGCGGGCGGTCTTCCTTGCGCAGGTACTCCCCCTTTTCCAGCAGTGGCAGAGCGCGACGGAAGCTGGCATCGAGTTCGGTCGGCAGGGTCATGATGTGAACGACGATTCCGGAGGCCAGTGCCGCGATGGCGAGCATCAGCATGACCAGGCCGGCTCGCGGCAGCCTGAGCAGCACCATGGCCAGGGGCGCGAGGGCAATCAGGATCACGCCCAGGCGCTGGAACTTTTGCACGGCCTGCACCAGCTTCGTGCGCCAGACCAGCGGCTTGTAACCATCGGCATGCTGGATGGCGTGTCCCACCTCGTGCGCGGCCACGGTCACGGCCGTGAGCGATGCCCCGTCGTGATGCTCGGGACTGAGCCGGACCATGCGTGCCTCGGGGTCGTAGTGATCGGCACCGGGATCGGTACGTTCCACCCCCACGGATTCCAGTCCCAGCCGGTCGAGCAGATGCCGTGCCAGCTCGCCGCCGGTGCCCTGATAACGGTCATCCGGATGGCGATACTTCGCCAGCACGCGTCTGACCCACCATTGCGGCAGGAAGATGACGGAGGCGATGAGGGCGAGAAGGAGGATGAGGTGCATGGTTTCGTTGGTTTGTTGGTTTGTTGGTTCGTCGTTTGGTCGTTTGGCCCCTCGCCCCTCAGTCCCCGAACTCGTCGATGATTCGCCAGGCGTCCTTGCGGTTGATGCCTGTCAGGCGCGCGAGTACTTTGGCTGCGCGCGAGGGGGGGAGTTCCCGTGCCAGTTCTCTTGCCAGGGCTTGCGGGTTGATGGCCGGTGAGGGGTCGGGGTTGCCGGCGACGACCAGTACGGCTTCGCCGCGCTGCTGGTCGGGATCGGCGGCGATCCATTCAGCGAGGTCCTCGAGGCGCGCGCGGTGGACGGTTTCGTGCAGCTTGGTCAGCTCGCGGGCCAGCGTGGCCGGCCGGTTCGGGCCCAGGACAGTGTGCATGTCGGCGGTGACGGCAGGCAGATCGCGGGCCGGCGCATAAAAGATCATCGTGACCGGCAGCCCCGAGAGCTCCTCGAGCCGTGTACGTCGCTGGCTGGCGCGCGGTGGCAGGAAACCCTCGAACCAGAAGCGGTCGGACGGCAACCCGGCGACCGAAAGCGCGGCGATGGCAGCGCAGGGGCCGGGCACGGTACGCACTGGAACTTCGGCGTCGTGGGCCGCGGCGACCAGCCGGTAGCCGGGATCGGACACCAACGGGGTGCCGGCGTCGCTGACCAGTGCGATGTCGTGCCCATGCTCCAGCCTCTCGACCAGGCTGGCACAGGTCGCCGCCTCGTTGTGCTCATGCAGGCTGACCATTTCCGGCGCCGGCCGATCGGCGAACAGTCGTCGGCTCGTGCGCGTATCCTCGGCCGCGACCACCGACACCCGTTCCAGTGTTTCGACCGCCCGCGGGCTCAGATCGTCAAGATTGCCGATGGGCGTGGCAACAATCCAGAGGGTACCGGGGGTTGGCTCGGGCGAAACGGACATGGGAGTAGTTTACGTTGGATTGGTCGTTGGTTCGTTGGTTCGTTGGTTCGTTTGTTCGTTGGTTCGTTGGTTCGTTGGTTCGTTGGTTCGTTGGGTGGTTGGTTCGTTGGGTGGTAGTCGTTTTGTCGTTTTGTCTTTTCGCCTTTCGCCTTGTGCCTTGTGCCTCACGCCGCGGCGTCAATGCGGTTTATCATTGGGCCATGAAAAATCTTCTCGCAATGGCGCTCGCCTCTTTGGTCTTTCTGGCTGCCTGTGCACCGACCGCGCCGACGGTGCGGCCGGAGGCGGTGGATGCCCGTCAGGCCGAGCTTGAACGCTGGCAAGAGCGCGGCGATTACGCGGAGGCCGCGCAGGGCTGGCTGGATCTGGCCGGGGAGCGGCCGGAGCGAGCAGACGATTTCCGGGTGCGGGCCGCCGAGGCATGGCTGCGTGCCGATCAGGCCGATGCCGCCGAGCTTTTGCTCGACATGATCGATCCCCAGCTGCTGGAGCGCACACCAAGGGCGCGATTCGAGCTGGCACGGGCGGAGCTGGCCATGATGCGCGGCGATCTGGGCATGGCCGGATGGCTGTTGGCACACGCCGGCGAGGATCTGCCCGAAGCGCTGGAGGGTCGCCACCAAGGGCTCGAGGAGCGCCTGATGGCACTCGAAACCCAGCCGGCCAGACAGGCGCTGGCGGCGCTCGACGAAGCCTTGACCGACGACGAGTTTGAACCGGACCTGGCGCTGGCCCTGCTGATCGAGTACCCGCTTTCGGCACTCGAGGGCATCGTCTACGAATATGGCCATCGCGCCGATCTGCTGCCGTGGCTGGACCTGGCAATCACGGCACGCGAACATCTGCTCGACGAGCTGGCCCTGCGGCCGGCACTGGAAGAGTGGCAGGCGCGCCATCCCATGGCCGGCTACAGTGCCGAGGAGGCCATGCTGTGGCTGGCTGCCTGGCGCCAGTCCTACCCGCGCCCGGCACGCATCGATGTGGCTCTGCCGGGGCCGAACACGCCCCTGTATCGTGCCGGTGCAGCCCTGCAGGCAGGCCTGGTTTCGGCCTGGCTGGAAAGCGCACCCCAGCATCGTCCTGAACTGCGCTTCCACTACATCGGCAACGATCCCGACGACATTGTCGCAGCCTGGTTCGATGCCCGCGAGCAGGGAGCGGAAATGCTGATCGGGCCGCTTGACCGCGCCCAGGTCGACGCATTGGTGGCCCTGCCGGATGCCGGATTGTTGCCGACGCTTCTGCTCAACCGCCCCGGTGACCCGTCAAAGCTGACCGATGCCGCGGGTCTGGCCGCGCTGGCATTGCCGCCGGCAGAGGAGGCCGAGCTGGCTGCCGTGCGCGCCCTGGTCGACGGCCATGAGCGCGCCCTGGTGCTGGCGCAGTACACCAGCTGGGGCGAGCGCGTTGCCGAGGCTTTTGTCGAGACCTTTGAACTGGGTGGCGGCCAGGTTCTGGCGAATCGAATTTACGATCCGGCCAATTCCGACCACTCATTCCTGCTGCGGCAGGTTCTGGAAGTCGACCAGTCCGAGGAACGGGCGAACCGGCTGCAACAGCTCATCGGCGAGCCGATCGAAAGCGTCGCCCAGCGCCGCACCGATATGGACCTGATCTTCCTGGCCGCGCGTGCCGACGATGGTCGCCAGCTTCGTCCGCAGCTGCCTTACTTCGATGCCGGTGATGTGCCGCTGATGTCGACTTCGCACATCATCGCCGGAACGCCGGAACCGTCGCGCGTGCGCGACCTCGATGGCGTGATCCTGCCGATTTCTCCCTGGTTTCTCGACACCACCGCGGCCGGCGAGACCCGCGCGCGCGCCGAACTGCGGCATGGCCACCTCGGCAACCCGGCCCAGTCGCGGCTGCATGCACTGGGGCGCGATGCCATGGCGCTGGTCCCCTGGCTGCAGTTGATGCGAAGCGATGATCAACTCTACCTGCCGGGGATGACCGGGCGACTGACGATGCCCGACGGCGCTGTGCTCACGCGCGATCTTCCCTTCATTCGCATTGACAACGGCCAGGTCCGTTCGCACTGAAGTCATGCGCGATGATCGTGGAGAGCTGGGGGAACGCCAGGCCGAGGACTGGCTGCACGAGCGCGGTCTGCGCACGGTGGTACGCAACTACCAGTGTCGTGCCGGCGAAATCGACCTGGTCATGCTCGACCCCGATTCATCCGACACCGAAGTGCTGGCTTTCGTCGAGGTTCGCCTGCGCGGCCCCGGCGCCCGCGTGGACAGCATCGACAGCGTGGACGAACACAAGCAAAGGCGCCTGATCGCCGCCGCCCGGCATTTTCTCATGAGCCACCCGGAATGGTGCGAACATGCCTGCCGCTTCGATGTCATAGGCATCAGTGACGTCGACGGGGATCTGCGCTGGATCCCCGACGCCTTCGAGGCCGGCAACGATTGACAATGAACATTTCCCCAAGGGGACCATCCGACCTGGAGCACGCAGAACGATGAACAGCCTGATCAGAATCCTTGCAGCGGTACTCGTGGTATCCATGCTCAGCGGCTGTGCCGCACTGGTGGTGGGTGGTGCGGCGGCCACCGGCATGGCAGTGCACGACCGGCGCAGTGTCGGCACGGTGGTCGATGACCGCATGCTGCGCGTGCGCGTCAGCGACGCGCTGCACCGCCATGATTCATTCGGCACCGACACCCGCCTGCGCATCCTGACTTACAACGGCTGGGTACTGCTGGCCGGCGAAGCCTACGACGAGACCCGAATCGAGCTGGCCGAAGAGATCGTCAGCGATGTCGATGGCGTTCGCCGGGTCATCAACGAGCTGGCCCCCATGGAGCGGGCCAGTGTCGGCCAGACCAGCACCGATCGCTGGATATCGAGCAAGGTCAACACCAGCCTGACCCGGATCCGCGACATCGACGGCTTCGATCCGACGCGGGTCAAGGTCATCACGGCGCGCAACATCGTCTACCTGATGGGCCTGGTCTCGAGCGACGAAGCCGAGGCCGCGGTGGAGCAGGCGCGCACGGTACGCGGCGTCGAACGCGTCATCACGGCATTCGAGTATCTGGACCAGCCGGCCTGACCAGGCCGGCTGCCCACAAGCGGCAGGAGCACCCTACTGCACAGCCAGGAGATCGACACATGAATGATCGTCGGGACCCGGGAGCAATGGATCCCGAGGCAGCCACGCGTCTGGAGACACTGGTGGAAGCAGACGCGCCAGAATCCATGGAACCGTCGATCGCCGATGAAGCTCTGGAGCTGGGCGCGTTTCGTCTCGTTCGGGAACTGGGCCACGGCGGCATGGGCCGGGTCTTTCTCGCACGCCAGCTCGAACCGGTCGAACGCAATGTCGCACTCAAGGTCGTGCGCCGGCGGGTTCTCAATCGGGATACGCTGGCTCGCTTCGAGGTCGAGTGTCAGGTGCTTGCCCAGATGCAGCACCCCGCCATCGCCCAGGTATACGACGCCGGCACCACTCCCCAGGGGTACCCCTGGTTTGCCATGGAGTATGTCGACGGCGAGCCGCTCGACCGATTCTGTGCCCGCCACCGGATGACGCTGAACGATCGCCTCGACCTGTTCGTGCGCATCTGCCAGGGCGTGCAGCATGCCCACCAGCGCGGCATCATCCATCGCGATCTCAAGCCGGCCAACATTCTTGTAACGAATATTGACGGTGTCGCGCAGCCCAAGATCATCGACTTCGGTATTGCCACTGCCTCGCACCAGCCCGGGGATTCGGCCAGCGCGCGCGATTCGGCCGGCACGCCGGAATACATGAGTCCGGAGCAGTTCTCGGACGGCGACGGCATCATCGATACGCGCAGCGATGTCTATTCGCTCGGCGTCATCCTTTACGAGCTGCTGATCGGTCATCGGCCAATCGACTCGGATCACTTCCAGCATTCCGGGCGCCAGGCGTTCGGCAAGCTGCCCGGCGACGGCACGATTCCGCCGCCGTCGACGCGGCTGGCCAGGTCCGCCGACCAGCGCGACCGCATTGCCGAGCAACGCGCAACCCGCTATCGCCACTTGCGCAAGTACCTGCGAGGCGACATCGACGCCATCGTGCTCAAGGCACTGGCCGTCGATCGTGAACGGCGCTACGCAAGCCCGCTGGAGTTCGCCGATGACATCGAGCGTTTCCGCGGCTGCGCGCCCGTAAGAGCACGGAACTGGACTACCCGCTATCGCATGAGCAAATTCATGCGCCGTCATGCACTGGCCCTGGGCAGTGCCAGTGCGGTCATGCTGGCCTTGCTGGCCGGCCTCGCCGCTGCCACCCTCGGCATGCTGGAAGCCCGTCACCAGCAACAGATCGCCGAAACCCGCTCGCTGGAGCTCGAACAGGTGGCCGCTTTTCAGCAGTCGATGCTCGAGGACATTGACTCGACCGTGATGGGATTCGGCATGATCGAGATCCTGCGGGAACAGGTTGCAGAAGGCCTGGAACGAGCCGGCGGTAGCGACACGGCCGCCGCTCTGGCGGCTTTCGAGACCCAGCTGGCTCATGCCAATGCCGGCGACCTGGCGCGCGAGGTCGTCGACGAATACATTCTCGACCGGGCCGTGTCATCCATCGAGCGCGAATTCGCCGATCAACCGCTGTTGCAGGCCGACCTGTTTCAGGCGGTGTTCCAGGTCTACCACGCCATTGGACTGGGTCACGCCCTGCCCGAGTTGGGAAAGCGCATACTCGAACTGAGACGTTCGCAGCTCGACGACCACGACCTCGAGGTACTGGAAGCGCGTCGCAGTCTGGCCCGGGGCTGGTATGCGGCGGCCGAATACGACCACGCCATCGCCGAACTCGATAAGGTGATCGCAGCCCTCGACGACAGCCGCTCGGAGCACTTCGATCTTCTGGTGCGCACGCGCGATCTGCTGGCGCTGGCCAAGGTTGACCGTGGCGACTACGAGCAAGCGCTCAACCTGGCGACGGACAATATCGAGTTGGCCGGCGGAGCCTGGCCGGCAACGGATTCGCGGATTCTTGATGCCCACGGTACCCGCGGATACGTGCTGGCGCGCTCCGGCGACATCGAGGCGGCGCTGGATGATTTTCAGCACCAGCTCGACGGCCTCAGACAATCGCCGTATACCGAAGACCAGGCGGCGGCAAGATCAATGATCAATGTCTCTGCCGCACTGGGGGCGATCGGCCGGCTGGAAGAGTCGCTGGCCGTCAATCGCGAGGCCATCGAGTTGCTCGAGCGCAGTCTCGGCCGCCGCCATCCCGACAGCCTGCGTGCCATGGCCAACCTGGCCAACACCCTGCACCGGGTTGGCGATTCGGAACAGGCCATCGAACTGCTCGAGGACGCGGTTCGGCTCAGGAGCGAAGTCATGGGGCCCGGGCACCCGCTCACGCTCAGAGCCATGCTCAACCTGACCAGCGTGTACACCGCTGCAGGGAAACACGACCAGGCCCTGGAATTGATCGAAACGGTCGCCGAACAGCGTCAGATGCTCCTGGGGCAAGACCATCTCGACACACTGATGGCACGCGAGCTCGAAGCCAACGTGCACCTCAACCGCGACGACCCGGACACTGCCCTGGCCCTGATCGAACCCGTGTACTACGCGCGTGCCGAGCAGCTGGGCATGGACCACTCACAGACCCAGGATGCCGGCTGGATCTACGGCCGGGCCCTGCGCGAAACCGGCCAACCCGACCAGGCCAAGCCCTTGCTGGCGGCCACGCTGCAGCATGCACATGACCAGGTGGGAGCCGAACACCGGGCGACCCTGCGCAAGGGGCTGGAGTATTACCGCGTGCTGCTCGATCTGGACCGCAGCGAAGACGCCCGCACCGCACGCGAACAATACCTCGCGCCCATCGACAAGGACAGCGAGGAGGATGTGGATGAACGTTTGCGGGGGCTTTATGGGGAGTTGAGGGGGTAGGACGGGTTCAGGGTTCAGGGTTCAGAGAGATGCTGGTGGTTTTGTTGAGCGAGGTGCCTCGGCTCTTCTGGTTGGCTGGTTGGCTGGTTGGCTGGTTGGCTGGTTGGCTGGTTGGCTGGTTGGCTGGTTGGCTGGTTGGCTGGTTGTCGTTTGGTCTTTTCGCCTTGAGCCTTGAGCCTTGAGCCTTGAGCCTCACCCATTCACCCATTCACCCGTTAACCCATTGCCCCGTTTTCCCCTCACCGCAGGTGAAACTGGCGGTGGCTGATGTATTTCCGGGTGCTCAGCGCAGTTACATGACCAAACGCCCGTACTGCCAGGCGTTGTCGCCCCGGATCCCGGATCAAGTCCGGGGCAGGCCTGATCCGGGGCCTCGCACGGGTGAATTGGCACTGCGTGGAACAAAGCCGTATGGGGGTGCAGATGCCGTGCGTGCGAGGTCCCGGCCCTGCGGCCGGGACGACAAGATCTGGCGTTTTTCCTGAAACCTGAACGCTGAAACCTTTTCCGAAACCGGAAACCGAAAACCGAAAACGGCCTATCTGCCGATCCACCACATCGCGATGCCCAGGACGATCAAGGTGTATGCGGCGGCGAGGATGTCGTCGAGCATGACGCCGAAGCCGCCGTGGACGCGGCGGTCGAACCAGCGGATGGGCCAGGGTTTGGCGGCGTCGAACAGGCGGAACAGGGCGAAGGCGGCCAGCCACCAGCCCCAATGGAAGGGGACGAACAGCAGCACCAGCCACATGCCGACGAACTCGTCCCAGACGATGCCGCCGTGGTCGTGCACGCCCAGTTTGCGACCGGTCACGCCGCACAGGGGAATTCCGACCAGGAAGCCGACGATCACCACCGCCACCGCAACAGAAAAGGGCAATTGAACGATCAGGGCGGCAAAGGGCAGCGAGGCGATGGTACCGAAAGTGCCCGGTGCGACCGGCGCCAGGCCGCTGCCGAATCCGAAGGCGAGAAAACCGGTGGGCGTGGCCAGGGCGACCTGGCGGGTATCGGCGCGATTCATGAGGCGAAATGATCCCATCCCGGCGCCAGATCGGCAAGCTCGTTGCCGTCGGCGTCGAGGCAGCGAACCCGACCGCTGTCGTCAAGGCGCCCGATCTCGGTCAGCGTGGTACCGGCCGCCTCGGCCAGTTGCTCCAGTTCCACATCGAGCTGTTCGGGCACGGCGGCGAGCAGTTCATAGTCGTTGCCGCCGCCGGCCTGGTATCGCCAGCGCTCAAGCCGGTCGCCGACGGCGACTCGCAATGCGTCCGAGGCCGGCAGGTCGTCGAGGCGAATCTCGGCGCCGAGAGAAGCGTCGAGCAGGTGGCCGAGGTCGGCCAGCAGGCCGTCGGAAATATCGATCAGGGCATGCGCCTGGTCGGCCAGCACTCGGCCGGCGCTCAGGCGTGCTTCGGGCCGATGCAGTCGGGCAACCAGTGCCTCGGGTGCATCGGCTCCCAGGTCGAGTGCGGCGGCAGCATCTCCCAGCGTGCCGGTCACGACCAGGCGATCTCCAGGCTCGGCACCACGGCGCGTGGCCACACGTCGGGGATCGGCTTCTCCCAGCAGTTCGACGGCAATATTGAGCGGCCCGGAAGAAATGTTGCCGCCGACCAGCATCACGCCATTGGCCGCGGCAGCATCGAGAAAGCCGTCGAGAAAGCCTTCGAGCCAGTCGGGATCGTCATCGGGCAGGGTCAGGGCCAGCAGCACCCAGCGCGGCCGCGCGCCCATGGCGGCCAGGTCGCTCAAGTTGGCGTGCATGGCCAGGTGGCCGATATCGGCCGGCTTCCAGTCGGCGGTGAAATGCCGGTCGAGCACCAGCGCATCGGTGGTCGCCAGCAGCGCCATGCCGGGCGTGGGCAGGATGACGGCGGCATCGTCGCCGATACCCAGGGGCACCAGGTCGGACGTGCCGGCCCGGCGCCGGATGCGCTCGATCAGGTCGAATTCACTCACTGCCCAATTCGGCGTCGCGCTCGAGTTTGCGGCAGTCGGCGGCCAGCCGGTCGAGCACACCGTTGACGAAGGTATGGGCCTGCTCGGCACCAAAGCGATGCGCCAGTTCCACGGCCTCGTCGAGGATCACGCGATAAGGCGTTTCGATATGGTGCAGCAGCTCGCAGGCGCCCAGCCGGAGAATGACGCGCTCCATCTGGTCAAGGCTGGCATCGACACGGGCGACGTGCGGGGCCAGCGCTTCGTCGAGTTCGTCGCGACGTTCGACCACCTCGCGCACCAGGGTTTCGAAATAGTCCTCGTCGACACCGACGAAGTTCTGCTCTTCTAAAAACTGCTCGATGATGGACTGGGCGGTGTCGTCGTTGAGCTGCCACTGGTAGAGCGCCTGCAGGGCCCGGCGGCGGGCGCGGCGGCGCGGCTCGAAGGTGCCGGCCGGCTTCTTCTTGCGACCCCGCCGACTCACGGGCATGCCTCCGAGCGCAGGGCGATCATGTCGAGCGCGGCCAGGGCCACTTCCCTGCCCTTGTTCTTGCGTTTGGGATCGGCCCGCTCCAGTGCCTGCGAGCGGCTCTCGGGTGTGAGCACGCCGAAGGCGACGGGAATGCCGGTGTCGAGTGCGACCTGCTGCAGGCCACGGGAACACTCGGCGCTGATGAATTCGAAGTGGGCGGTCTCGCCACGCACCACCGCGCCGATGGCGATGACGGCGTCGTAGTTGCCACTGCTGGCCAGGTACTGACTGGCCAGCGGCAGTTCCCAGGCGCCGGGCACGTCATGCACCTTGATATGGTCGTCGCCCACGCCCGCGGCGGCCAGGGCCTGGCGGGCGCCTTCGAGCAGCATGCCGGTAATGGTCGGGTTGAACTTCGCCACGGCGATGGCGATGCGCCAATTCTCGGCGCCGGAACGGGTCTGAATGTCGGTCATGATCTTTCCCCTTCTCCCTCCGGAACCACGTATTCGACGATTTCCAGGCCGAAGCCGTCGAGGGCATGCAAACGCTTGGGCGCGCCGAAGACCTGCATGCGGCGAATGCCCAGCTCGGCGATGATCTGCGCGGCAATGCCGTAGCTACGCAGATCGTGGTTGCCGTCTTCGGCGGCCTCGCCCTTGCCGGCGGCCATGAGACCGTCGAGCCTGGACTGATCATCCTCATCATAGCCCAGCACCAGCGCCAGGCCACGTCCGCGGCGGGCAATGTCGGCCAGCGCGGCGTCCAGCGGCATGCCGAAGCCCGGCTCGGTGATGCCGATAACATCGCCGAGCAGTTCGGGCACATGAACGCGCACCGGGAAAGGCTCATCGGCGTTGACCTCGCCGTGCAACAGCGCCCAGTGCAGCTTCTGATTGATGCGATCGCGAAACACCTTGAGTTCGAACGGGCCGTGGGCGGTGCCGACGGTCTGCGAGTGAACGCATTCCACGCTCTGCTCGGTGCCCAGCCGGTAGCGGATCAGGTCGGCGACCGTGCCCATCTTCAGGCCATGTTCGGCAACGAACTTTTCCAGCTGCGGCCGGCGCGCCATGGTGCCGTCCTCGTTGAGAATTTCAACGAGCACGCCGGCCGGCTCCAGCCCGGCGAGCAGGGCCAGGTCCATGCTCGCCTCGGTATGCCCGGCGCGTGCCAGCACGCCCCCGGCCTGGGCGACCAGCGGGAAGACATGGCCGGGCTGGTTGAGATGGTCGGGTCCGGCGTTGGGCGCGACGGCGGTGCGAATGGTGTGGGCCCGGTCATAGGCGGAAATGCCGGTGGTCACGCCTTCGGCCGCCTCGATGGAGACGGTGAAGTTGGTGCGGTGATGGCGGTCGGTATCGCGCACCATCAGTTGCAGACCGAGCTGCCGGGCGCGCTCGCGCGTGAGCGACAGGCAGATCAGCCCGCGCCCGTAACGGGCCATGAAGTTGATGTCCTCGGGCCGCACCATGCTGGCGGCCATGATCAGGT
This sequence comes from Wenzhouxiangella sp., assembly GCA_007135935.1. Classification (GTDB taxonomy): domain Bacteria; phylum Pseudomonadota; class Gammaproteobacteria; order Xanthomonadales; family Wenzhouxiangellaceae; genus Wenzhouxiangella. The sequence goes on along the minus strand of SLIA01000102.1, from coordinate 1,859 downwards.
CGCCCTCGTTTTCTCGATCCTCGTCATCGAGCATCACGACCATCTTGCCTTCGCGGATGTCGGCCAGAATGGATTCAATAGAGTCGAATGTCATGCTTGTCCTCGCATTGCGACCAGGCGATCCAGGTAACGGGCCACCAGGTCGACTTCCAGGTTGACCACCGACCCGGCCTCGAGGCGGCCCAGGGTGGTGACTTTCAGGGTGTGGGGGATGAGATTGACCTCGAACTGATCGTTCTCGACCGTGTTGACGGTGAGACTGACCCCGTCGAGCGTGACCGAACCCTTCTCGGCCACGAAACGTGCCAGTTCTGCCGGCACGCGAAAACGGAAAATACGGCTGTCGCCGGCCGGCTGGATCGAGACCACCTCGGCCAGTCCGTCGACATGACCGGTGACCAGGTGGCCGCCCAGCCGGTCGCCGGCGGCCAGCGCCGGTTCCAGATTGACCGGATCGCCCTCGGCCAGCCCGCCCAGACTGGTACGTGCCAGCGTTTCAGCCGACAGGTCGGCGCTGAAGCCCGACTCGTCGAGATCGAGCACGGTCAGGCAGCAGCCGGCCACGGCCACGCTGTCGCCTTCCTGCCAGCGATGGGGTTGAAGCTCGGCGCAGTCGATGCGCATGCGGCAGCCGCCGCCGCGCTGAACCCGGGCCGATACCTTGCCCAGGGCCTGAACGATTCCGGTAAACACGATGTCAGGGGCTCGTCTGTCTGTCCGGTTGATTGGCCGGTTGATAGAGAAAACGCCAGTCCGGGCCAACCCGGCGGCTGTCAATCAGATCAAGATGGAGGCGGTCGGCGAATTTTTCCATCCCTGACAGCGCCAGCATGGGCTTGCCCTTGCCGATAATCACCGGGGCCTGGTAAACCAATAGTTCGTCGACCAGCCCGGCGCCCATCAAAGCCCCGCACAGGCCGGAGCCGGCCTCGACCTGGATTTCGTTGATATCGTGCCCGGCCAGGCGTTCGAGCAACGCCAGCAGGTCGACACGACCGTCGCTTCCGGCCGGCAACTCCCACCACTCCACGCCGCCGCGCTCCCAACCCGGATGGCGACGCCCGGCGATGATCACCGGCCCGGCCAACCCCAGCATGCGGGCATTCTCGGGCATGCGGCCGGTGGAATCGACCACCACCCGGGTCAGGTGCCGGTCGACGCCGGGCAGGCGCAGATTCATGTGCGGGTCGTCGGCCAGCACCGTGCCGATGCCGGTGAGAATGGCCGAGGCGCGGGCACGCCACAATTGCACGTCCTCGCGGGCAGGTGCGGAGGTGATCCATTGCGATTTGCCGTCGGCACCGGCGACCAGGCCATCGAGGCTGATCGCCAGCTTGACGCGAAGCCAGGGCCGGCCGCGTTCGTTGCGGGCAACGAACCCCCGGTTGAGGCGACGCGCCTCGCGCTCCATCAGGCCCGAACGCACGCGGATGCCGGCCCGCGCCAGCAGCTCGTGCCCGGTTCCGTTGACGCGCTCGTGCGGGTCGTTCATGGCCGTTACCACTTCGGCCACGCCGGCGTCGATCAGTGCCTGCGCACAAGGGGGCGTACGGCCGTGATGGCTGCACGGCTCGAGCGTGACATACACCGTGGCACCCCGTGCCCGGTGCCCCGCCTCGGCCAGCGCCAGCGGCTCGGCATGCGGCTGACCCGCCGCACGATGCCAGCCGCGCCCGACCACTTCGCCGTCGTTGACGATCACGCACCCGACCGCCGGGTTGGGATCGGTCGTCAAACGCCCCTGCTCGGCAAGGCGCATGGCTTCGGACATGTGGCGGTGGTCGCCGGGGGTGAAGTTCATGGGGTTGGTTCGTTGGTTCGTTGGTTCGTTGGTTCGTTGGTTCGTTGGTTCGTTGGTT
>SLIA01000321.1 GCA_007135935.1 Wenzhouxiangella sp. | reverse complement strand
TTAATTTTTTAACGGCTTCATCATAGGCATTTTTATATTTTACATCCTTCAGGTGATCCCGGATCTTTTCATTATCGGGTTTTATCTTTTCGTAGATTGCAGTGAGATCGATTGAAGTGTTTGCGTTGTATAATAATTCAATCTGTGAATATATAATCGAATCAAACAGTACCGGGAAGTGTACGCTTCGCAGTCCGATAGATAAAACTTTTTGCATCGGATCGGATCCATTCTGTATGAGAAAAGCCAATATCTTTGATGAAATGTTCTGTACCGTTCGGGAGTGAATACCGTTCGATGGGGATGTCGATATGTTTGTATCAACTGGCTTCATTCATCACTTCCGATTTTGAACTTACGAGATTCCAGGTATTCAATGAATTCCCGCCGGGGAATGAGGATCCTGCGTTTACCGGACCTTATGTAAGAGATTTGATTTGAGTCTCTCAGATGCTGTAAGGACCGTTTACTCAGTCCGGATATTTCAGCAGCCTCGTCAACCGTCAAGTACGGCTTCTCCATATCCTTCATTGCGTTTGGCAGGGATTCATTAACCGCTTCGGCAACGGCTTTTTTTACAATTCTTTTAAGCGGTTCTTCGATCAACTTCATGAATTCATCGACCATGTTTCTCCTCGAATAATTCTTCCTGATTGAAAAAATCGGATTGAGCTGCGCTCGTTAATTTATCGACTTCTATTGCCAACAGATCTTCCTTTTCACCGCTCTTGTTGGTGATGGGAAACGGCTTCGCATGCTGCAAAAAATATCCTCGATCGACAGTATAAATTTTCCAATCGGCTTTCCGTTTGCCATACTTTAGCGTAATTTTCAGAACATTATAATCAGAATCACGCGCGATCGTCTCATTCAATGCAAATAACTTACCGCCCTTGAAAAGGTGACGGGCATCTCGGGATACTTCCATCACCGAATTGATGGCGTCGACCTTCGCTCGCGTCGATCGCCCAGCCCGATATCGGTATTTGCCGTATGTTACTGTTTCGCGGATCATAAATAATTATCTGTTCTAAGCCGGGAGGGGGTCGCCCGACGTTGGAAAATTAAAAACGATGTTACCCCCTAAAATAAAAAACCCGCGACCGGCGAAAGGTAGCGGGTATTGTGTCAGGCAAAAAAAACTTTTTATCGCTACTGATCGCCGGTCACGGGTTCATCATACGGAAATTTGAAAACTATGTCAGGGACATGGTGTCCCTTTTTTTAAGGTCGCATTATATCGAGTAATGGATCTTTTGATGGTATCGACGTCCTCATCGAAATATCTTGCTATAAGTTTAATAATATCTTTGTCTTTTCTTCCTCTGCCCTCTAAGTTATCCAATCGCTTGATTTTCCAAAACATTTCTCCCCGGACGTCCTGTATGCTTTTATGATTTTTATAAGTTGTAATGTAATTGTAATATTGTTCGAATGTCATTTGTTTCATTTTTCTGAATTCTTCAACAAGGTCATTATCCTTTTCAAACGCCTTGCTTATTTCTTCGACGTGGTTCTCATCATCTGTTTCCTTGTACATTATATTAATAATCGATTTAGCAACTTCGCGCCTTCTCTTGTTCTCCTGTTCGGATAGATCTGGATTATTTAAATAATGATTGTGAGAATTTTTAAAATACTCAAAAATAGAATCAGCAACATCCCCGATTTCACATAGCTCGTCCATAGTTATTTCCGTTGCATCAAGAGATAGAAGATATGATAAGCGTTTACGCGCTTTTCTAAAATCGGTATGATTAGTTACCGGGAGAGAATATCCGCCTTTGTTTTTGCCTGACATATACATGTTTAAAACCCCGCACCGGTCGCAGCCAACCGTTGGCCCCTCCGCGTGGAGGCGATGCGGGATTAAAACTTTGTTCGGTTTATTGCGACATTAATCTGTCTCTTATTTACTCATCGATCCTCTCAACACGATCGCCGGTAATGCGGTCCGGATCCCTGGGGAGCTCATCGATTCCTGTTTCCCGGTCGGAATATGTATGGGGTCGGTATCCCAAAATTTCTAAAGACATTACACACCGCCTCCATCCGCGCTTCCGGAGTTTCGTGTCGACGTCCCGACGCTCCTTTTTTTCCATATAAAATTATACGAGCCTTTGACAATAAAGTCAAGTGTCACTTTTACACATCGCTGAAAGCGACACATCCAACACGTTGCATATCCTTACGCTTTCATCGATCGCTGGATCCTCACCGTCAAATATTTCCCGGATCCTGGCATGCGTTATACCCGTTTTTTTTGCCAGCCATCCGGCCGATCGTTCTTTTTTTATTAAAGCCCGTCGTACATTCGCGCCGAAATTTTCACTCGGCTTTGTCACATCTGTTTTTTGTGTTTGCATTTTGACCTCCTATTTTTTGGGGTTAGTGGATAATTCTTGTTTTTGCAAAATAAAAAAAGTCCTGAGATCGTTTCTCCCGGGTTTTCTCGGGGAGGGCCGATATCTATGTACCCCTGTTTTTTTCAGTTTTTTCCTGTAATACCAGATTCGCGTTTTGCCTGTTCTTTCCTAACCCATTCTTCGTTATTTTTTACAAACCTTTCAAGTTCCTCCATGTTCCTCGCGCTATATCCGTTTTTCTCTCGGAATAGGTCAAGTAATATCTCTGCCTGTTTTTCACGCCATTTGTCCGCGTCGCTTTTTATTTTACACCTCCGTTTATAGTTTATTGATTTTTTCAAACATCTTCACCATTAAACAACCGGTCCATATCCTCATCAAGTGATTCCTCATCAAACGATTTAAGATATTGTTGTGTTATCTTCAGATCGGAATGACCAAGGGCCTTGCTGATAGAGTACAGGTTCATATTTTTCTTCCGAGCGTAATCGGCAAAGCTATGCCTGGAAACGTGAAACGAAATGTGTTCTTTGATCTTGGCCCGCCTCGCTATCCTTTGAAGGTATTTATTGACCAGGACATTTTTCGAGGATATCGCTTTCTTAAGAGTGAACGGATCCGAGAGATCTCTGTTGACCGGGAGTAATGGAAATATATATGATTCCGGATCTGTGTTATCTTCATAGTGTTTTAATATCTCGAGAGCGGGGGGAAGCAGCTTCACGTTTTTCCCGTGACCGGTTTTCCCCATCTGATATATCAGCCGTCCGTTATGAATGTTCTTCCACTTCAAAACGCATAAATCCCCGAATCGAATACCAGCTGTGTAAAATGAGAATAAAAAGTAATTCCGCGCATTCCACTCCCAGGATCCCGACTCGAGCTTGAGGTTCTGGATATTCTTAATATCCGCCATAGATAGTTTTGTTTTTTCACTCGGCCGTTCCGATTTCGGTGAGTACCTGGCAAACGGATTGCAGGATACCGGGATAACTTCTTCCTGAATTGCGATCCGGAATATTCGCCGGACCTTCGATATATTTTTATAGATTGTATTCCGGCCGTTCTTCTTCACGGTCCGGAGATACGTCTCAAAATCAACAAGCGTCCCGACGGTGATCTCGTCAAAGGGAAGGTAATTCTTGCCGGTGGATTCTCTAAACTTCCCGATAACGACGCGGTATTTTTTCAGTTCCTCATATTGTTCATTTGCTTTCAACCGGTCCATGATCTTATCGGCATAACTGAAAAACTCCGGCTTCTCCGGTTCACCTGGTTCCTCCACATTTTTGATTTGATTGGTATACATCGATCGCTGTATATGGAAGAACTCACTCAATCGATCGTTAATAAAATCCGCGTCCGGATGCTTCCTTGAAACGCGTTGTTTTTCATCAAGCCAATGGGTATCTTTAACGAAGAACCCGGAGCTGTAGTATCGTGGTTTTCGATTTTCTGTGATCCGGAGGTACACCGGGAATTCACCGTGTTTGTTCGGCCGATCCTTCCGGATGACCAGCTTATATGTTGCGCGTCTATTCATGTTTACACAAATTATTTACACATTAACCCTTTGTGGTCTCTGTAAGGATTTGAATTTTTGTGTAAACACAATGTGTAAACAAATTATGTAAATGTCAACACCTTGAAGAAGAAAAGAGGTACAAAATTATTGAATACGGTTTGTTTTTGCATGTGGATAGCGTACAAAGATACGGTATTTAGAATCCAGTATCGCCCACTATCTTCCATACTGAAACTTCCCATACATGCAGGACAGTACTCATTTTCATACCAATTTCAGTTACGATGCTTAAGATTATAACAACAGGCAGATTAGGAAGAG
>SLIA01000287.1 GCA_007135935.1 Wenzhouxiangella sp. | reverse complement strand
GGAGCCGTTGCACGTGTTCCGCTCGCTTGAATTGGCGACGGCCAGTCCTGCGCTCGCGCGCCTTGCCCACGACGCTTGTGCGACGGCTGAGCGTTACCCAATTAACCGCATGGCCCACTAGTTATCCAGCACCATCATCGTGAGCTTGGCCTGCGCGATCAGGCGTTGGTCCTGGTCATGGATCTCGATCTGCCACAGGTGAGTGCGGCGACCGATATGGACTGCGCGGGCGGTGCCGGTGATCTGACCTTCGCGCAGGGAGCGCAGGTGGTTGATGGCCAGTTCCAGGCCAACCGCTGACTGGGTTTCGAGGTCGAGCTGGAGTGCTGAAGCGGCACTGCCGACCGACTCGGCCAGGGCCGCGGTGGCGCCGCCGTGCAGAATGCCCATGGGCTGATGAACCCGTGCATTGACCGGCATGGTTGCGGTGAGGCTGTTCTCACCCACCTCGGTGTACTCGATTTCGAGTACTTCCATCAGGGTGTTGCGATTGTGCGCGTTGAGCGAATCGAGAACCTGTCGCGTATTCAATGCCATTCCTTGAATCTTTGCCGGGCAACAGCCCGGGTGGTGGTTGGGTACGGGGGGTGTGACAGCCACCCCGGCCATCAGCGCCTGGCACCAGCGCGTCGCGAATACATTCCCGTGCCCCGTGTGCTTGAAAGCAGGCAGTCCCCGGGTCGGGCGAGCTGGTGGCGATGACCGTGTTCATATTACAGCAGCGAGCGAGCCGGCGATGAAACGGGCTCAATCACGTGCTCGCATCATGTTAGCTTTCCAATCGTATTCGTAAATCAAACCAATGGAGCCCGAAATGACGACTCGCGCCATGAGAATCCTTCCCGTATTGGCCCTGATCAGTGTTTTTGCCCTGGCCGGATGTGGTCCGGCTGCGGACAACGGCGACGATCAGCCTGCTCACCGGGGCGGTTCGGAATTCGATCTGGGCGATGTGGGTATGCGCGGCATGCAGTGGTCCGGACAGGCAGTGCTGCTCGAGAATGGCCTGGAGTTCGATGATGCCGAGATGGAGCTCAGCACGCTGGGTTTCACGTTGCGCGGCAATCGTTTCGACCTTGGACAGTTCGATGATCCGGACCTGGAGTTTCGTGGCGAACCTGCGACCATGACCGTGCGGCTGTCCGGGCGTATCGAGGATCGCGAACCTGGCTGGTTCTCGGTAAGCCTGAATTCCGCGAGTGCGCGTTTTGGGGATTACCGGGGTCAGGCACTCGGCACCGACACGGCCGAGGAGATTCGTCAGGTCCTCGAAAAGCAGGGCATCGTATTTCCCGAAATCGATCGCGACAACCCGCCGGTCGTGACATTCGAGGTCAGTGCCAGCGACGAGAATTACACCGAGCTTGTGCTGACCTCCGATATCGATTTCATCGAGCGTATCGAGATGCAGGGCGGCGAGCGGGCCAGCATGTAGGCGGCTGTTTCTTCGCAAGCCGTCCGCGGATTGCCTGCTGCCCGGGATTGCGGCGGATTCTTGTGCGATTCCCGACGAGCGTTTCTGACCGGGGTTACACTGCAGTCGAACGAGCCAACTGGAGAAAGCCATGAAGTCCGGATGCTCCGCGTTCATCATCGCTCTCGCCCTTGTTCTTGCATTGCTTGGGTTGCAGGCTTCGGCCCTGGCCTCGGGAACGAGCTATGCCGAGCACACGCCCGGCAACACCTACCTGAGCGCCGGCTCCCGTGCCCTGGAAGCCGGCCGGTATGGTCGGGCCATGGCCCAGTTCCGCGCCGCGGCGCCATGGGCAGAAAAGCTGGCGCACCACAATATCGGCGTGATGTATTACCACGGCAAGGGCGTGGACCGGAATCTGCCCCGCGCGCTGGCCTGGTTCTGGCTGGCCGCGGAGCGGCAGTATCCAAAGATCGTGGAGATTGTCGATTACGTGGAACGGGAACTCGATGACGATGAGATCGCCCGGGCCGAAACCATTCTCGAAGAAGAGTTGTTGCCGGAATACGGAGACGAGGTGGCCATCCCGCGCACCGCCAGGCGCATGCAGCGTGAGCAGCGCAGGGCCACCGGCTCACGCCTGGGCACGGTCGGTGCATTGACCGTCATTGACCGCAGCGGCCGGACCCGATCGGGCCACGAGTTCTACAGCGAGGAAAAGTGGGACTTCCGCCAGGTCGTCGAGCTCGAGACCCGGCTGTTCGACGGACTGTCGCGGGGGCGGGTGGAGCTGCGCGACGAACCCTCGGACGAGGACGCCGGGGCCGATTCGGATCACTGAAGGCCCGACTCTCCGGCACAGTATCCCCCAACGCCCTGAAGGGGGCCGGAGTTTCCTGCATCCGGCAAGGCCCGTTCCCCCTTGAGCCGGTCCGTGTCCTTGCCGGCCGGATCAATGCAGGTATCGCGACAAACCCGCCTCCAGGATCTTCCGCAGCAGGTCGGCGTAGCTATAGCCCGCCCATTCGGCCGACTTGGCCAGCCGTCCGTCGTGGTGCCAGGTGGGATTCGGATTGGGATCCAGCAGGCGGAACCTGCCGTCCTTGCCGGCACGGAAGTCGAGCCGGGCGTAATCGCGGCATCGCAGACGCTCGAACAGGAGCTTGCAGGTTTGCTTGATCCAGTCGAGGCTGTTCGGATCGAGTTTGCCCTCGCGGTGCTGCAGCTGTTCGTAGTAACGGGACTCCGGGTCGAACTTGGCGGAATAGGTAAAGATGGGCGGCAGGTCCGGGTCCAGGCCGGAGTAGTCGATTTCGGCGGGCGGCAGGATTTCCAGGCCGGTTTCGGGGTTGCCGATCACCGACACGGTCAGCTCGCGGCCTGTCAGGAACTCCTGGACCACGGCTTCGGGCGGCCAGATGTTGTCCACCATCCATTCGAGGTGTTGCCGTGCCTCGGTTTCGTTATTGACCAGGCAGTTTCGATTGACGCCGTAGCTGCCCCCGCCGACGTTGGGCTTGATGATTGCCGGGTAGTCATCGGGCAATCGGAACGGCGGGGTCGTCAGGTCCACCAGGTACTCCCGGGGCACTGGAATGCCCATTCGCTCGGCCAGTGCCGATACCAGGAACTTGTCGCCGCAGGTGTCAATCGCCACCGCCGAGGATCCCGTGACCGGCACGCGCAGGATTTCGCACAGCGAAGGCACATTGCTGATGAAATCCTCGTTGTGAAAGCCGGTATCGCAGAAGTTGAGCGCAATGTCGAAAGTGCCGGCGCGGAGCTGGTCGATCATGCGCGGGTGATCATCGAGGATGGTGGCTTCGTAGTCGTCCAGGCTGATCAGGGCCTCCTCGACACGGCGGGCGGCCTCGGCATCCAGCTCACCGAGCCATCCACCCGGTGCGAAGGAATAGGGCAGCCTGGGGTCGGGCAGGAGAACGGCGACCTTGACGGGGCCACCGCCGCGACCGGTTGGCGTTGCGGTTTCCTTTTTCCTCGACATGCTCCCTCCGGATAGGTCAGGTCCCCGTTGTGGCAGCGATGTGATCTTGCCGTGTCCTGTCAGGCGTTCTCGGGGGGTGGTCGGGTCAACACCGTGGCGAAACGATATTTCAGTGCCCCCATCTGGAACGGCTGGGTGTGCCTCATTGCGAACAGGTGTGCTTCCCAGATCCGGACATTGACGGTGTTGCTGGAATCGTCCATGTAGGGGGAATAGGTTTCGTACTTGTCCGCGACGAACTCGTTTTTCGCCACGTGCTCCCAGTACGGGTCGAAGCCCAGGAATACACCGTCCTTGTAGCCGTTGATGAGTATGGAATGAGCGCCTGCCTTGATGTCGCACACGGCAACCTGGTTCTGGTAATCCAGCTCCTTGATGGCGCCGCCGACTTCCTTGCCGTTGACGTAGCCGATCTCCAGGCCCGTGCAGGCACCAACGGCCTGGACGATTGCCTCGAACTCCTTGACCTGCTTGTTGGTGTAGTAGAACACCCCCTCCTCGATGAGCAGATCGTGCAGCAGTCGGTAGGCCATGAACGGGACACGCTTGTCCGGAAGCAGGTACTGAATGCCGTTGATCATCGAGCTCACCCAACACGATGACGCCAGAGCCTGGTAGGTCAAGGGGTACATGGCTGCGACTACTGCCTCATTGACGACCGGTTCAGGAAATATGCCATGCTGGCTTGCAGTACGTGTTGACGTCGGTCAAGACTGGCTGGATCTTGCGCTCGCCCGGCCGCTTGCCGGGCCGGCTCGCCGTGCGTGTTTGTCGGGTGGCTTGAGTGCCTCGAGCGGCAGTTCCAGCAGTCGCTCGGTCGCCTTGACCAGTGTGCGTGCAACCCGGTAGGTCGCTTCCAGCGAGACCGATTCATTGGCCGCGTGCGCCAGCCCGATCTCTCCGGGACCATAGATGACCGTGGGAATGCCCGCCAGCCTGACCCAACCCGACATGTCGCAACCATAGGGCACTGCCGCGATGGTGGGGGACTTGCGGAATTCTTCTTCGGCGGCCTCGCCCAGGGCGGTGACCAGTGGATGATCCTCCCGGGTCATGGCCGAACCGAATCCGGAGGCCAGGCGCTCGATGCGAGGCGGATTTTCGCTCAGCCAGGGGTCTTGCCGGGTGAATTCCGCGATGGTGCTGCGAAAGCGTTCTTCGGCCTGCTCGATGGTTTCGTCCAGCGATACGCCGACGCGTACCTGGGCCTCGAGCGAGTCCATGACGCTCGACGACCACAGCCCGCCCTGAATGGTGCCTACATTGGTGGCGTAGGGCAGCGGGTGCAGGGTCATCAGTGGATGGGTTTCCTTCGCGTTGACCCGGCGTTCGTCCTCGCGCATGGCCTTGTAGAGGGTCAGGAAATGATCCAGTGCGCTCTCGCCGGTCAGACGCATGCTGGCGTGGGCCGACCGCCCGCGCACCGAGACCTTGAAAGACATGGCGCCGGCATGGGCAATGACCAGTTCCGGCATGCCGCCGGCTGTGGTCGTGGGTTCCGGGATGATGGCGGCGTGCGCATCCCAGCCGCCACGGATGGCGGCCAGTGTGCCCAGGCCGCTGTCCTCTTCGGCTGGCACCGCGGCGAAGATGAGGCGTCCGGGGAAGTTGCGCCCGCTTTCGGCGAAGGCCTCGAAAACGGCCATGGCCGCGGCCAGTCCGGATTTCATGTCGGACGACCCGCAGCCATAGATGCGGTCGCCGCGGGCGACGCCGGAAAACGGTTCGTCGTGCCAGTTTTCGTAATCACCCGGCGGGACCACGTCGACATGGCCGGTGAGCAGTATGGACGGGCCGGGCTGATCTCCGCGCAGCACGCCGACGACCACCGGCGCCCAGGCACGTTCGACCTCGTGACCGGGGTAGCGTGGATCGCGCTGCAGCGCGGCAATACCGTCGTTCCAGTATTCGATCTCGGCATCGAAGCGCTGCAGCCAGTTGGCGATGTGCGAGACGGCGGCATCCTCTTCGCCGGTCACCGACGGGATGCGGATGAGTGAGACCAGATTCTCCTTGATCCGGTCGATGTCTACCAACGAGGCCCGTCTGACCATGAACACCTCTCCCCGGAAACCGGCTGCCCTGCATGGACTCCACCATCTTAGTCCGAGCGACATGATTGCGAAGACCGGGAACGCCGGAATTGATTGATCCAGGTCAAGCATCTGCCATTTTGTCTCGCGCCGACGGTTTTGTGCGCAGTATGCTGAGGCTGTTGGCGCAGGGCTGCGATTGCGGGAGTGGGCTCGATGGGCAAGCAGATCTACGTGATTGGCCTCGACGAGATCAACCGGCGTGAGCTCGAATCCGTGCGCAACGCCTCCGACTACGAGTTTCACGGCCTGGTCGATTACGACACCATGGTGTTGCCCGAGTCCTACCCGATGGAGCGGATCATGGCCGAGGCGCGCGAAACGCTGGACAGGGCGTCGGCGGTGGATGCCATCATTGGCCACTGGGATTTTCCAACCACTTCCATGCTGCCCATCCTCAGGCGCGAGCGTGGCCTGCCGGGCCCGTCTCTGGAAAGCGTTTTGTACTGTGAGCACAAGTACTGGAATCGGCTCGCCGGCCAGCAGGTCATTCCCCAGTGCACGCCTGACTTTCAGGGACTCGATCCCTACAGCGACGATCCGCTCGACGATCTCGAGCTGGCGTTTCCTTTCTGGCTCAAACCCAGTGTCTCGTTTTCGTCCTACCTGGGTTTCTGGATCGGCAACGAGGAGCAGTTCGTTGAGGCCATGGCCACCATACGCGACAACATCTGGCTGTTCGCCGAGCCCTTCGAGTACATTCTTGCCTGCGGTGAGCATCGCGATGCGCTGCCCGGATATGGCAGCGGTTCGACCTGCATTGCCGAGGCCATCATCGAAGGAAGGCTGTGCACGCTCGAAGGCTATGTCTTCGAGGGCCGGACCCATGTCTATGCCATCGTCGATTCGCTGAGAACCTCGAACAATGTCAGCTTCTTCAGCTACCAGTATCCTTCCGGGCTTCCCCAGGGCGTCCAGAACCGAATGAAGGGCCATGCCGAGCGCATCCTTGCCCACATCGGCATGGACAACAGCCCGTTCAACATGGAGTTCTTCTGGGACGAGCAGTCAGACAGGCTGTGGCTGCTGGAGATCAATCCGCGCATCTCCAAGTCCCATTGTCCGATCTTTCGCATTGCAACCGGTTCGTCGCACCACGAGGTGGCCATTGATGTCTCGCTGGGCCGGCGCCCGGATTTTCCGCGCCCGGAAGGCAGTTTTCCAATGGCCGGGAAGTTCATGCCGCGGGTGTTCGGCGATACCGTTGTCACGCGGGTCCCCTCGGCCCAGGACATCGAGGCGCTGAAACGCATCCACCCCGAGCTGGTGGTGGATGTCGCGGTCGAGGAGGGCGTGCGGTTATCGGACTTGCGCGCCCAGGACAGCTACAGCTACGAAATCGCGGACATCTTCATCGGTGCCGAGGACGAAGCCGCCCTGCACGCAAAATTCCGCGACATCATGCAGGTGCTCGACTTCCGCTTCGCCGACGTATTGCCCAATAGCTGGGGCAATGTCGCGGACTGAAGGCGTTGAGCGATGGCCTGGTGGCCGTCGCCCCGAGCTGTGCTGTCAGATCGGGCAAAGCCCGGGCACCATGAACAGATGGTGCATTCCGACAAGGATCAATCGCGCGCCGGCGGCACGTCCGGGGCGAAGTCGAAGCTGTCGTAGAACAGCCGGTCCTCGGGCACGCCGGCGTCGATGAAGGCGTGGCGAGCGGCGTGGATCATGGCCGGCGGGCCGGACATGTAGACATCGAATGGCGAGAGGTCGGGGAAATGCCGCACCACGGCCTCGTGCACGAAGCCGCGCTCGCCGGCCCAGTCTTCAGCCGGCTCGACAAGCACCGGCACGAAGCGGAAATCCGGCAGGGCTTCGGTCCATTGCCCGATCAGTTCGCGCGCATACAGATCGGCTTGTGTACTCACGCCCCAGAAGAGAGTCAGAGGGCGGTCATCGCCGGATTCGATCAGTTCCTCGATCATGGACTTGAGCGGGGCGAAGCCGGTGCCGCCGCCGACCATGATCATTGGCCGGTCCGAGGAGCGCCGGATGAAGAAAGTGCCCAGGGGGCCTTCGATGCGCAGGATGTCCTTGAGCTGCATGCCGTCGAACACGTGGCCGGTAAAGCCGCCGCCATCGACATGCTTGACGTGCAGTTCGATGAAATCGGGCTGTGACGGCGCCGAGGCGATGGAGAACGCGCGGCGCTTGCCACCGGGCTGGATGATGTCGATGTATTGCCCGGCCAGGAACTGCAAGCGGGCGGCCTGGGGCAGCTTGAGTCGCAGACACATGACCTCGGGCGTGAACTTCTCCATGAATTCGACGCGTGCCGGTAGCAGGCGCACCGGGATGTCGGCCACTTGTTCGATCTCGCGGGCCTCGATGGTCAGGTCGGTATCGGCCACGGCCTGGCAGGTGAGCGCCTGGGCGGCGCAGAAATCATCTGCTTCCAGGGCCGTCGGCGGATTGTAGGGGTACTCGATTCGGCCCTCGACCAGCTGGCACTTGCAGCTCGCGCAGGTACCGTTCTTGCAGCTGTAGGGCAGGACGATGCCCTGGCGCAGGGCTGCGGCGAGCACGGTTTCGCCCGGCCGGGCGCTGAATTCCTTTCCGCTCGATGCGATGCGGATCTTGTGATTTTTCCTGGGTGGATTCACGATGTCGGCTAAATGGATTGGGGTGGTTGGCGAGCGTCATTTACCATACGCGATGGTACGCTGCCGGCGATCAAGGCCGGGTAATGATAATGTGTCGCATTTACTTCTGCCACCAAAAGGCGCGAATTCCTGATCGTGAAGGACTGGACGCGAGTATTCACTGCCGACAACCCGGTCGAGATCGGTTTTGTGCGCGGCCTGCTCGAGGCCGAGGGCATCGAGACCCGGGTGCGCAGCATGGAACTGTGGACCGCCGCGGTGGAAATCTATTTTGCCGAAGGGGCACGGCCGTCGGTATGGGTACGCGAGCATGAACGTGAACGAGCCGAAACCATCATCCGCGAGCGCGACCGCAGCCGCCAGGCCGGGGGCCCCTGGCGCTGCCCGGAGTGCGGCGAACGGCTCGAGGGCCAATTCACGGCGTGCTGGCGTTGCGGTGCGCCGAGAGACAGCAGAGACAGCCATGAGTGACGCCGCTCGTCGCTTCCGCCAGCCGTGGCGATTGCTGTGGCGGCTGCCCTTGTTCACGCTGCATGTGGTTGTCGGCATTCCGCTGACGCTGTTCTGCTTCATTCCCGGCATTGGCCGCATCCCGACCGGCTCGATGACGCTCAGGCAGCGGGCCCACCGGACCTGGAAACAGGTCTTGCTGAGAATCTTCGGTATTCGTCTGCGAATCAGCGGCCGCCTGCCCGACGGTCCCTGCCTGGTCGTGGCCAATCACATCACCTGGCTGGACATCGTCATGCTGCATGCGCTGTGGCCGATGTGGCTGGTGGCCAAGTCAGAAATCGAGCGCTGGCCGCTGGTGGGCGTGCTGGCGCGGCTGGCCGGCACCATCTTCATCGTGCGCGGCAGTACCGAATCGCGCCGGCGCGTGGCGCGCCGCATGAGCGCGCTGCTCAAGCGCGGCGATCGCGTCGGCATTTTCCCCGAGGGCGGTATTCGGCGCGAGCGCGGCGTCAAGGTCTTTCACGCGCCGCTGTTCGGCCCGGCCATACGCACCGGGGTGCCGGTGGTGCCGGTGGCCATCCGCTTCGAGCGGGCCGGGGAAGGTGATCTGCACGACACCATGGTGTTCGCGCCCGGCGAGAATTTCCTCTTCAACCTGTTGCGCGTGATGGCCGAGCCGCCGCTGGACGGACGCTTGCTGATCGGCGCGCCGCTGACCGATTGCGAGGGTGGACGTCGCGGCCTGTCGCGCCGGGCACATCGAGTGGTCAGGGAGGCCTACGATGCCTGATCGAGAAGCCATGCCTTACCAGCCCCGCGGCTTGCTGGCCCATCGCCATGTGCAGTCGATTCTCACCTCCGGGCCGTGGCGTCGGCGGCTGGTTCGCCGGGCCGCGCGCGATTACCTCAGGCGCAGTCAGCGGCGCATTCACGAGGCGGCCGACGGCACCCGGCTGCTGGGGTTTGCCAACCGCGCGCACGAGAATCGGCGCAATGCCCTGGTGATCCTGCTGCATGGCTGGGAGGGCAGCGTCGACTCGAATTACCTGCTGTCGTCGGGAGCGGCACTGGACGCGGCCGGTTTCGACACCTTTCGCCTCAACTTCCGCGACCATGGCGATTCTCACCATCTCAATGTTGACCTGTTCCACTCCTGCCGACTGCCCGAGGTGCTCGATGTGGTCGGCCAGGTGCAGGCCGGCTACGAGGAGGGCCCCGTCTTTCTGGCGGGGTTCTCGCTGGGTGGCAATTTCGCCCTGCGGATTGCGCGGCACGCGCTCGACCGCGGGCTGGAACTGAAGCGCGTGGTGGCGGTATGCCCGGTGATTCGGCCGCACCACGTGCTCGATTCGCTCGAATCCGGCATGCCGTTGTACCAGGCCTATTTCGTGCGCAAGTGGCAGCGTTCGCTCAAGATCAAGCAGGCCCTGTATCCCGACCGTTACGATCTTGGCGACTGGTTCCGGCTCAGGGATCTGCGCAGCCAGACCGACTGGCTGGTCGAACACCTGACCGAGTTTCCGAACCTGGATGCCTACCTGGAAGGCTACTCGGTGGCCGGCGATTATCTCGAAGGGCTGGAGCGTTCGACCCTGGTCATTACCGCCGAGGATGATCCGATCATCCCGATTGGCGATTTCCATGCATTGCCGAAACCCGATGCGCTGGAGCTGGAGATCCTGCCGCACGGCGGCCATTGCGGCTTCCTGGCCAACTGGCGGCTGGAAAGCTGGATCGAAAGGCGATTGATCGACGAGCTGTGCCGGCATCTGCCGCAATGAGAGCCGGGGCAGGGGGGGCGTGCACAGGCTGCGTCATGCATTCGTCATTTTTCGACCGGCTGAATCGGCTAGCATGCACCCTGGTTTTTTTGTGGATGGACTCTTGCGCGCGACTGCTTTGATCGGCCTGGCCGTGATGCTGGCCGCCTGTTGCCCGGGCGAGCAGGTCGATGAACGTGGCTGGCCGACCGAGTTGGTGCTTGGCCTGGTGCCGGCGCTGGAAGCCGAGGCCCTGGTCGACAACCTCGAGCCCCTGACCGATCACCTGGAGGCCGAACTGGGCATGCCGGTGCGCTCGTTCGTGCCGCAGGACTATACCGGCCTGGTCGAGGCGCTGGGGTCGGGGCGGGCCGATATCGGCATGTTGCCGCCGTTCGCGGCCATGCTGGGACAGCGCCGCTACGATATCGAGCCCATTCTGATCTCGGTGCGGCGCGGCGAGACGGGCTATCGCTCGCAGTGGTTTACCAGCGATCCGTCGGTTTGCAACACGCCCGTGGAGTTCGTGGAGCGCCGTTGCGAGACCCGTTCGCCCGGCCGGCCGGCGGAAACCAGAATCTTCGCGCACTGCCAGGGCGACCTGGAGGTGATGCGCGGGCAAAGCGTGGCCTTCGTCGATCCCAACTCGACCTCCGGTTTCCTGTTTCCGGCCGTGCAGTTGATGGATCGCGGTATCGATCCGGAGCGCGACATCAGCAGCCTGTTCGTCGGCGGTCACGATGCCGCCGTGCTGGCGGTGTATGCCGGCGATACGCGTTTCGGCGTGAGTTACGACGATGCCCGCAACATGGTGTGCGGACAGTATCCCGATATCGGCGAGCAGGTGATCGTGTTCGAGCACGCGCCCATGCTGCCCAATGACGGTGTTCAGGTCCGGCCGGGCCTGCCCGATGACCTCAGGCAGGCCATTGTCGATGCCTTCATCGACCTGGCCGAGTCGCAGGCGCATCTGCCCGACGACGAGAAGGTGTTGTGGGTGCTGTATGAAATCGACGGCTTCGCGCCGTTCACCGAGGGCCTTTACGAGCCGGTGCGCGACGCCTACGAGTTGATGCGCCGCTAATTCACGGGAATTCAGGAACGGGGAACTCAGGAACAATGAGCGACAAGAAAGGCTCGATCCGCTTTAGCGACGCCAACATCGTCTATCCCAACGGGGCGGTGGGCATGAAGGATCTGAACCTGGAGATCCGTCCGGGCGAGTTCGTGGTCGTGGTGGGTTCCTCCGGCGCCGGCAAGTCGACGTTGCTGCGCGCGGTCAACGGGCTCAATCGGCTGACATCCGGCACGGTGGAAGTCGATGGCGTGCCGGTGCCGCAAAAGGATGGCCGGGAACTGCGCGAGCTGCGTGCCGGGGTCGGCATGATTTTCCAGGATTTCCGCCTGGTCAAGCGCCTGAGCGTGATGTCGAACGTGCTCATCGGTCGCCTGGCGCATGTGCCGGGCTGGCGGGCGATGTTGAACCTGTGGCCGGCGCATGACCGGGACGTGGCGCACAAGGCGCTCGAACGGGTGGGGATTGGCGAAAAGACCTGGGTCAAGGCCAGCCAGCTCTCCGGCGGCCAGCAGCAACGCGTCGGCATCGCCCGGGCGCTGGCCCAGGAGCCGGCCATCATCCTGGCCGACGAGCCGGTCGCCTCGCTCGACCCGGTGACCACCCACCAGATCATGCGCGATCTGGTGCGCATCAACCGCGACCTGGGCATCACCACCCTGGTCAACCTGCATTTTCTCGATCTGGCGCGTCAATACGGCCAGCGCATCATCGGCCTGCGTTTTGGCGAGCTGGTCTACGACGGTTCGGCCGAGACCGTGACGGACGAGGACTTCCGGAACATTTACGGCCGGGATTTCACCGAGGACGACGTCCTCGACGAGGATGCGGTCTGATGCCACCGGTCAAGCCAGCCAGAAACTGGTGGCTGTGGGGCGGGGCGATCGGCTTTCTGGTCGCCATGACCTGGTGGTCGGCGGTGGGTATCGGGTTTTCCATGACCGAACTGGCCTGCAACATCACCGGTGGTGGCCGCCTGTTGCAGGAATCCTGGCCGCCGGACTTCGGCTTTCTGCCGCGGCTGGTCGATCCGTTCATGGAGACGATCTATATCGCCATCATCGGCACGGTGGTCGGCGGCATCCTGGCCATTCCCATCGCCGTGCTGGCCGCGCGCAATCTCACCCTCGGCCCGCTGGTGTGGTTTGCCGATCGCAATTTCATGAATGTGCTGCGCACCCTGCCGGACCTGTTCTGGGCGATGCTGTTTGCCACCGCCGTCGGTTTCGGGCCGGTCGCCGGGGCGCTGGCGTTGTCGGTGTTCACCATCGCGGTGGTGTCCAAGCTGTGGTCGGAATCGCTCGAGGCCATCGACATGGGTCTGCCCGAGGCGGTGCGCTCGGTCGGCGGCACCTGGCTGCAGATGGTGCAGTTCGGCGCCATTCCGCAGGGGCTGCAGCATTACGTCTCCTACGTGCTCTACGCCTTCGAGCTCAATGTGCGTGCGTCCATGGTGCTGGGCCTGGTCGGTGCCGGCGGCATCGGCATGATCCTGGAGACCCAGCGCGCCAACTTCGAGTACGAGCGCGTCACCGTCATCATTCTCTCGGTGCTGGTCGCCGTGCTGGTGATCGAGCAGATCAGTGAGTCGATAAGGAAGAAGCTGACATGAGTCCGGTCGCCCTGCAACCGCAACGCCGTATCGGCTGGGCCACCTGGGCCACGTTCATCATTGCCGCGCTGTTTGCCTGGTCGCTGATTGCCATCGAGTTCTCGCCGGGGCGCATGATCGAGGTGCCGGGCCAGGTCGCGCGGGTGCTGTCGTTCTTCTGGCCGGCCGACATGGCCTATGGCTGGGATGCCGTCCTGCCGGCCATCGTCGAATCCATCCAGATTGCCTGGGTCGGCACCATCATCGCTGCCATCCTGTCGCTGCCGCTGGCACTGTTCGGCGCGCGCACCCTGTTTCCGCGCATTGCCCGCTTCGTCAAGCTGATCTCGGCCACGGCACGCGCTTTTCCCGAAATCCTGCTGGCGATCTACTTCGTGCCCATCGTCGGCCTGGGCGCCTTTGCCGGGGCGCTGGCCATCGGTATCTCCTCGGTCGGCATGCTCACCAAGTTGGGTGCGGAAGTGGTCGAGTCGATCGATTTCGGCCCGGTGGAGGCGGTCGAGGCCAGTGGCGGCTCGCGCATCCTGGCGCTGCGCTATGCCGTGGTGCCGCAGGTGCTGCCCGAGATCGTCGCGCACTGGCTGTTTCGCTTCGAGCTCAATATCCGCGCCTCGGCCGTGCTCGGTGTGGTCGGCGCCGGCGGGGTCGGCGGGGTACTGCTCAATACCCTGCGCTACCGGCACTTCGAAAAGGCCGCGGCGGTGCTGATTCTCACCATCATCGTGGTGCTGATCATCGACATGGTCTCCGGCGAGATTCGTCGCCGCATCATCCGCAGCTGATTGGCGGCATTTGCAGTGCTTGCGACCCATGCAGGTATAATCGCGCGCTGGCTTGAATTCCACTGGTGGGCAATGCTTCGCAGATTCTTCTTCGTGATGCTGGTTTTCGGCGTGTCCGTGCCGGCCGTGGCCGACTGGGACGGTCTGGGTGAGCTGGGCCTGGTGGCCGCGCGCGGCAATACCGAGACCGACACCGTCAACGGCCGCATCGAGTTCGAGTTCAAGCGTGAGCGCTGGACCAACGAATCGACCATTACCGGCGTTTACTCGCGCGATGGCGACGAAACCCGCGCCAGTCGCCTGGTGCTGGGCAACAAGACCGACTACGACCTGAGCGAGCGCAGCTACCTGCTCGGCGCCCTGCGCTACGACCGCGACCGGTTTACCGATTACAGCTACCAGTCCACCGCCGCGCTGGGCTACGGGCATCGCTTTTTCGATACCGAACGCCACAAGCTGCGCGGCGAGATCGGGCCCGGCGTGCGTTACGCCGAATTCCGCGACAGCGAGGAAACCGATACCGACTTCATCGTGCGCGGCTTCCTCAACTACGCCTGGCAGATTTCCGAGACCGCCGAGCTGAAAAACCGCCTGTTGGTGGAGAGCTCGACCGACAACACGTTCACCGAAAACGAATTGTCGGTTGCGGTTGCCATCAATGACCGTCTCGCGCTCAAGGCCGGCCTGGCCGTGCGCCACAATTCCGATGTCGAGCCGGGCACGAAGAACACCGATACCCTCACGACAGTGAATCTGGTCTACAACTTTCGCCGCAATTGAGGCATAGTCGGACAATGACTTACTACCGGCATCATCTGTTCTTCTGCACCAACAAGCGTGCCGAAGGTGCCGAACGCCCCTCCTGCGGACATTGCGACTCGGCGCGGCTGCGCACATATGCCAAGGCCCGTCTCAAGGAGCTGGGCCTGGCCGGCGCCGGCAAGGCCCGCGCCAACACCGCCAGTTGTCTGGATCGCTGCGAGGAGGGGCCCTGTCTCGTGGTCTACCCCGAGAGTGTCTGGTATACCTTTGTCGACGAGGCCGATATCGACGAAATCATCGAATCGCACCTGATCGGGGGCAAGCCGGTCGAGCGGCTGCGGCTGCCTGATCGCCCCGACAAAACCTGACCTGCTTGTGCTCGACACCCATGTTGCGAGCCAGCGGTTATTGCTGTAGAATTCCCGCTCTTTGCTACAGCGACTTTATCTGCGAGCGGATCGAATCATGAAAACCTATAGCGCCAGGGCGCAGGACGTGCGTCGTCAGTGGCATCTCATCGATGCCGAAGGCAAGACGCTGGGTCGTCTGGCCACCGAAGTGGCCCGTCGCCTGCGCGGCAAGCACAAGCCCGAGTTCACGCCTCATGTCGATACCGGCGACTATGTCGTCGTCATCAATGCCGAGAAAGTCCACGTGACCGGCAACAAGATGAGCGACAAGATGTATCACCATCACACCGGCTACATCGGCAACCTGAAGTCCATCAGCCTCGAAAAGCAGCTGGACAAGCGCCCCGAGAAGGTCATTCAGCTGG
>SLIA01000279.1 GCA_007135935.1 Wenzhouxiangella sp. | reverse complement strand
CCGCTGCCGACCTGGTGCCGGCGGCCCGCAACCATCTGCATGACCGCATGACCCAGATCGTGGTCGGCGACCTGCACCAGCTCGATGGCTGGTTCGACCTGCCCGAGCCCGCCGCGCTGGGCGTGATCGAGTTGGGCGACGATCCGACCGGCGTGCTCCGTCAGGCCAATGACGATCTCGGTCTGGCGCTGAGTGACGGCGAGATCGACTACCTGGTCGAGTCCTACGCCCGCCTGGGGCGCGATCCCACCGACGCCGAACTGATGATGTTCGCCCAGGCCAATTCTGAGCACTGCCGGCACAAGATCTTCAACGCCTCCTGGACCGTCGACGGCGAAGAGCGCGATCCATCGCTGTTCAAACTGATTCGCACCACGCATGCCGCCACGCCGGCCGGCACCCTGGTGGCTTATGACGACAACGCGGCCGTGCTCGAGGGCTTCGACAGTAGCGTGCTGGTGAGCACCGACGAGCAGCCCGCCTACGATCTCCGCGACGGGCGGCTGCATATCCAGATCAAGGTCGAGACCCACAATCATCCCACCGCGATCTCGCCCGAGCCGGGCGCGGCGACCGGTTCGGGGGGCGAGATTCGCGACGAGAGCGCCACCGGTCGCGGCGCCCGTCCGATCATGGCGCTGACCGGGTTTTCGGTTTCCGATCTCAGGATTCCCGGTCATGTCCAGCCCTGGGAAGTCGCCCCGGATTCACCCGCCCGACTGGCAACGAGCCTGCAGATCATGACCGAGGGCCCGATCGGCGGGGCGCGCTTCAACAACGAGTTCGGCCGTCCGGCATTGCTGGGTTACTTTCGAAGTTTCAGCGTGAGCATTGATGATCGACTGTGGGGGTATCACAAGCCGATCATGATTGCCGGCGGCAGCGGCATGATCGCCGATGGCCAGACGCACAAACTGCCCCTGTCGGCCGGCGACCGCATCATCGTGCTCGGCGGCCCGGCCATGTTGATCGGCCTGGGGGGCGGGGCGGCCTCGTCGATGAGCTCCGGCCAGTCCGACGAGGATCTGGATTTCGCCTCGGTGCAGCGCGGCAACCCGGAGATGCAGCGGCGTGCCCAGGAAGTGATCGACCGCTGCTGGCTGCGCGGCGAGCGCAACCCGATCAAGTCGATTCACGACGTCGGCGCCGGTGGCCTGTCGAATGCCATCCCCGAACTGCTGCACGACGGCGGCGTCGGCGGACGCCTGGAACTGCGCGAGATTCCAACGGGCGATGGCTCGATGTCGCCGATGGCGCTGTGGTGCAACGAATCGCAGGAGCGCTACGTGCTGGCCGTCGATCCCGAGGATTTGGATACGTTTGCCGCCATCTGCGAGCGCGAGCGCTGTCCCTGGGCCGATTTGGGCCCGGCCGATGCCGACGGCCACCTGCGCCTGGACGATCGCCTGCTCGAGCAACCGGCGGTGGACATGCCGTTGGAGATGCTGCTGGGCAAGCCGCCGAGCATGCATCGCGATGCGCAGACGTCGAAGGTCGCTGCTGGCGATGACGGACTCGAGGGAATCGAGCTTGAAGAGGCCATCGAGCGGGTGCTGACCCTGCCGGCAGTCGGCTCCAAGCAATTCCTGATCACCATCGGCGATCGCAGTGTCGGCGGTCTGACCGTGCGCGACCAGATGGTCGGTCCGCACCAGGTGCCGGTGGCCGACTGTGCCATCAGCCTGCTCGACTACGAGGGTTACGCCGGCAGTGCCATGAGCATGGGCGAGCGTACCCCGCTGGCAATCTGGGATTCGCCGGCCGCGGCACGCATGGCCGTGGGCGAGGCGCTGACCAACCTGGTCGGCAGCCGCGTGCGTGCGCTCGATCGGGTCAAGCTGTCGGCCAACTGGATGGCCGCGGCCGGCACCGAGGGCCAGGACGCCGCCCTGCGTGCGGCCGTCGAAGCGGTTGCCGAACTGTGCCCCGAGCTCGACCTGGCCATTCCGGTGGGCAAGGATTCGCTGTCGATGCAGACGGTCTGGAACGACGACAGCGGCGAGCAGCGCATGCGTGCGCCGGTGTCGCTGATCGTTTCGGCCTTCGCACCGGTGCCGGATGTGCGCCGTCACCTCACGCCGCAACTGCAGGTCGAAGACGACGCGCCACTGCTGCTGCTCGATCTGGGCCGGCGCCGGCTCGGCGGGTCGGCGCTGTCGCAGGTGTTTTCCCGATCGCTCGGCGAGGTGCCCGATCTCGACCGGCCCGGGGAGCTCAAGTCGCTATTCGATGTGGTGCAGAAGCTGCTCGACGAGCAACGTCTGCTGGCCGTGCACGACCGTTCCGACGGCGGGCTGTTCACCACCGTGCTGGAAATGGCGCTGGCCGGCCACTGCGGGGTGGAGCTGACCTTGCCGTGCGCGGCGGAAATGGCGACCGCCTTCCTGTTCAACGAGGAACTGGGGCTGGTGTTGCAGGCAGCCGCCGGCCAGACCGAGGCCGTGACCGAGGCATTCAGGGCCGCCGGCCTGGACAATCGCCTGTTCAAGCTGGGGCGGGCGGTCGAGACGCCGGATTACCGGGTGCTGGCCGATGGGCAGCCACTGTTCTCGCGCGCCATGCCCGATCTGGCCAGACGCTGGGGCGAGACCAGCTACCGCATGCAGCGCCTGCGCGATCATCCCGAATGCGCCGAAGAGGAGTTCGAGGCGCTGGGCGACTGGTCGCGACCCGGATTGTCGCCGAAGGTCGATTTCGATATCCCGGCCCCGGCCGTGGCAACCGGCGCGCGGCCACGCGTGGCCGTCCTGCGCGAGCAGGGCGTCAACGGCCAGCGCGAGATGGCCCGGGCCTTCATGACCGCCGGTTTCGAGGCGGTCGATGTGCACATGAGCGACCTGGAGACCGGGCGCCAGCGGCTGGACGACTTCCACGGCCTGGCCGCCTGCGGCGGATTCTCGTTCGGCGATGTGCTCGGCGCCGGGCAGGGCTGGGCACGATCGATCCTGTTCAACGACGCCCTGCGCGATCAGTTCCAGTCCTTCTTCGAACACTCCGGGCGCTTTGCCCTGGGCGTGTGCAACGGCTGCCAGATGCTCTCGGCGTTGCGCGAGATCATTCCCGGCACCGCGCACTGGCCGGCCTTCGTGCACAATCGTTCGCGCCAGTTCGAGGCCCGACTCAACCTGGTGGCCATCGAGCAAAGTCCTTCGCTGTTCTTTGCCGGCATGGCCGGTTCGCGCCTGCCGGTGGTCAGTTCACACGGCGAGGGCCGCGCCGAGTTTTCGGGCGGTCGGAATGCGCGCGCGGTGGTGGCCGCGCGCTACGTGATGGCACGCGGCGAGCCCGCACTGCGTTATCCTGATAACCCCAACGGTTCGCCCGATGGAATTACCGGGGTGTGCAACGAGGATGGCCGCGTGACCATCATGATGCCGCATCCCGAGCGGCTGTTGCGCACGGTCAATTTCTCCTGGGCGCCGCCTGAGTGGGGCGAGCAATCGCCCTGGATGAAGATGTTTCACAATGCCCGTCAATGGCTTGAATGAGTTCAATGGACGATCAGGAAAAGAACAAAGAGCAGGAACAGCCCGGTGATGTCGCGGAGTCCGGCGACGCGGGTGGTGATGAAAAGGAGTCGGGCGGCAATCCGATCAAGGAGATGTTCCTGCTGGCCGCGCTCTACCTGCCGCTGGGCTTTTTCCTGTGGTTCTTTTTTGCCAGCGCGCTGATGTTTCCCACCGCGCGCCTGTCCGAATGGCTGTTGACCGGGTTCTTTTCCGACATTTTCGATCAGGTCGTGCAGCTGGATTTCCATCTGGAGATCCAGACGCTGATCATCCTGCCCGAGCAGGTAGATGGTCAGACCGCCGCGCTCAATATCTTCATCAACCCGATGATCTATGCCTGGGGCATGGCGTTGCTGTTCGGGTTGATCATGGCCACACCGCTCACGGCGCGCCGACGGCTGGCTCAGTTGCTCGTTGCGTTTGTGGTCGTCACCCTGGTGACGGTCTGGGGCGTGTTCTGGGAGACCTGGGTGGATCTGGCCTTCCGCAGCGGCCCGGAGGCGGGGCAGGTTGCCCGCGATGCAATCTTTCCGATGAACATGATCGCGCTGTGTTATCAGCTCGGCTACCTGATGTTTCCGGCCGTGGTGCCGGTGGCGGCCTGGATTCTGATGAATCGTCCCTTCATCGAACAATACGTACTCAGGGGCAGGCGTTGAACCGTTGTCAGTCGGGCGCTGTCTGTTGCAGGATAGAACTGCCGGATGCGCCGGCAGGTTTCGCTGAACCATACGCTCCCAAGCGAGAATTCCTTTCATGAATGATCAGACTCTGACCGCCACCGACGACACCAGCCTGTTGCCCAGTGTGGGCGAACATCTCGAAGACCGGGCCGGCGAATTGTGCCGGCTGATGATCGAGCAGGATCGCCTGCGTGAAAGTGACCTGCAGCGTGCCCAGAGTTACCAGGAGCAGCATGGCGGCAACCTGCTGACACTGCTGGTGCGTCTCGGGCTGGTCTCGGAACGGGATCTCGCCCGCGCCCAGTCCGAATTGCTCGATGTCGAGCTGATCACCGACAAGGACTATCCGGAGACCGGGCCGCAGATCAGCAGTATCTCGGTGCGCTACATGAAGCAGCAGCACCTGGTGCCGATCAGCGCCACCGATCACGAAGTGGCCGTGGTCATGGCCGACCCCACCGACCAGTTCGCCCTGCGCGCCATGGAGATGGCGACCGGACGCACCATCGTGCCGAAAGTCGGTATCACTTCCGAGATCGACAACAACATCGAGCGCTATTTCGGTGGCGGCAAGAGCGCCATGGGCCAGATTGCCGAGCATCTCGGCGGCGAAGGTGGCGGTGAAGACGAGGAAGACGTCGAGCATCTGCGTGACCTGGCCTCCGAGGCACCGGTCATTCGCCTGGTCAACCTGATCCTGCAACGCGCGGTGGAATCGCGGGCCTCGGATATTCATATCGAGCCGTTCGAGAACCGGCTGAAAGTCCGCTATCGCATCGATGGCGTACTGCAGGAAGTCGAGGCGCCGCCGGCGCGATCGACCGCGGCGGTGATCTCGCGTGTCAAGATCATGGCCAAGCTCAACATCGCCGAGCGCCGCCTGCCGCAGGATGGCCGCATCATGCACCGGGTCGGCGGCAAGGAACTCGATCTGCGTGTTTCGACCGTGCCGACCGCGCATGGCGAGAGCGTGGTGATGCGTATTCTCGATCGCGAGGCGGTGGTACTGGATTTTGCCAGCCTCGGTTTCGAAGAAAGCGTGCAGAAGCGTTTCGAGCGTGAACTGGAAGTGCCGCACGGCATCATCCTGGTCACCGGCCCGACCGGCTCGGGCAAGACCACCACGCTCTATACCGCGCTGAGCAAGCTCAATACACCCGAGCGCAAGATCATCACCGTGGAAGACCCGGTCGAGTACCAGCTCGAGGGGGTCAACCAGATCCAGGCCAAGTCGTCGATCGGGCTGGATTTCGCCCGCGCCCTGCGCTCGATCGTGCGCCAGGACCCCGACGTGATCATGATCGGCGAGATGCGTGACCTGGAAACGGCCAAGATCGCCATTCAGTCGGCGCTGACCGGTCACCTGGTGCTCTCCACCCTGCATACCAACGATGCTGCCGGTGGCGTGACCCGAATGATCGACATGGGTGTGGAGGATTATCTGCTGACCTCGACGGTCAACGCCATCATGGCCCAGCGCCTGGTGCGGCGACTGGACCAGGAAACCATGGAAGCCTACGAGGTGTTGCCCGAGGTGGCCGAAGAGCTGGGCTTGCGCAAGCTCACCGACGCCGATCCCATCACGCTCTATCACCCCGGCAGTTCCGAGGCCAGCCCCACCGGTTACCGCGGACGTTCCGGCATTCACGAGCTGCTGGTGCTGTCGGAAGAAATCCGGCGCATGGTCATGAAGCACGCCACCTCCGGTGAAATCGAGCAGCAGGCGCGTCGTGAAGGCATGCGGACCATGTACGAGGATGGCCTGCTCAAGGCCCTGCAGGGCGTGACCTCGGCCGAGGAAGTGCTGCGCGTGACCCAGGAAGCATGATGAAGAGTTTCAACAATGCCTGTATTTGAGTACAAGGCCGTCACGCCGGCCGGTGAGACCTTCACCGGCGAGATGGATGCGCCCAGCAAGGATCTGGTCATTGCCCAGTTGCAGGAATCGGGCAATATCCCGGTTTCAGCACGCGAGGTGGGCTCGGGATTCCGGCTGGCCAATCTGCTGCGCGGCCGCAGCGGCCTGAACCAGCGTGAAATCGGCGACTTTACCCAGCAGCTCTCTACGCTGCTCGGCGCCGGACTGCCGCTTGACCGCTCGCTCGCCATTCTCTCCGAGCTGTCCGAGAACGAGCGGGTGCAGCAGACCGTCGACAAGATCCGCAATCGCGTGCGCGAGGGGATTGCGCTGTCCGAAGCGCTTGAAGAACGCCACGGGGTGTTTTCCCGCTTCTATATCAATATGGTCCGCGCCGGCGAGATCGGCGGGTCGCTCGACCAGACGCTCTCGCGCATGGCCGAGTACCTGGAACGCAGCAAGGAACTCAAGGACAATGTCGTCTCGGCGATGATCTACCCGGCCCTGCTGGTGGTGCTGGCGATCGCCTCGCTGATCCTGCTGATGGTTTACGTCATTCCGCAGTTCGCGCCGATGTTCGAGGAATTCGGCGGCGAGTTGCCCACGCTCACCCGCGTGGTGATGGCGGTGGGTGATGCACTGCAGATGTACTGGTGGCTGATGATCGGCGCGGTTTTGGTCGTCGTGGTGTGGTTCCGCAGCCAGATGGCGCGCCCGGTTCCCCGGCGCCGGTGGGATGCGCGTTTTCTGCGCATGCGCGGCGTGGGCGACATCATCGGCAAGATGGAAACCGCGCGCCTGGCACGCACGACCGGTACTTTGCTGGTCAACGGCGTGCCGCTGCTTTCGGCACTTTCCATTGCCAAGAATGTCATGAGTAATACGGTGCTGGCAGATGACGTGGCAGAGGCTGCCAAGCAGGTCAAGACCGGTACGGCCATGGCCAAGGCGCTGTCGACCAACGGGAATTTTCCGCGGCTGGCGCTACAGATGGTCAATGTCGGCGAGGAAACCGGCAAGCTCGACGAGATGCTGCTGAAAGTGGCCGACACCTACGACCGCGAAGTGCGCGTCACCATCGACCGTTTGATGGCCATGCTGGTGCCGGCGCTGACGCTGGGGCTGGCGGTGGTCATCGGTGTGATCGTGATGTCGGTGCTGATGGCCATTCTCAGCATCAATGAACTGATTGCATGACGATTTATCAACAAGTGTGATGTCCCCGGCAGCCGGGGCGGAGGAAAGCAAAGGTGAAATTCAAGTCTGGACAGGGTTTTTCCCTGATTGAACTGCTGGTGGTTCTGGTCATTCTCGGCCTGATCGCCGGGCTGGTCGTTCCCAATATCCTGCAGCGTGCCGAGGACGCCAACGTTCGGGCGGCCAAGGCCGAAGTGCAGCGTTTGTCCATGGCCGTCGACGAGTTCTATCTCGACAACGGCCGGGTGCCGCGTGATCTGCGCG
Source organism: Wenzhouxiangella sp. (assembly GCA_007135935.1). Classification (GTDB taxonomy): domain Bacteria; phylum Pseudomonadota; class Gammaproteobacteria; order Xanthomonadales; family Wenzhouxiangellaceae; genus Wenzhouxiangella. The sequence goes on along the minus strand of SLIA01000279.1, from coordinate 7,885 downwards.
AGCTGGTCGAGCGGCCGAGCAACGCCCGCAACTGGAATGGGCCGTACGTCAACAATTCCAACCTCGTCGATCCCTGGGACAACGACTACAACTTCCGCTATCCCGGGCAGCATCGCAGTTACGACATCTGGTCGAACGGTGCCGACGGTCAGCCTGGTGGCGAAGGGGTCAACCGCGAAATCGCCAACTGGGATTGATTTGCCGAGCGTGCAATAGGTGACCCGCTTAGCCCATCAAGCCAGCGGCCTGTTCGGCAGCGAGCCCGGACGGCCGTCGCTTTGCTTGTGCCGGAAACCTTGTCGGCAAAGCCGGCAAGGTGGGTTCAGTCTGCTTGAGTTGATGGTGGTCATGGTGCTGGTGATGCTGCTGTTTGCGGTCGTCGGCGTGTCGGTCAGTCGGTCGGTGGCCGGTGCCGAGATTCGCAATGCCGCGCGCGAGATCACCGCCGGCATGCGCCACACCCGCGGCCAGGCCATCGTGACCCGCCAGCAGCAGGTGTTTCATGTCGATGCGCGCAACCGCACATGGCGGGCGGCCGAACGCGACCCGGTGGAATTGCCCGAGGGGCTGGAGATCACGCTGGACACGGCGCGCTCGGAATTGACCGGCGAGCAGGCCGGCGGCATCCGCTTCTACCCCGATGGAGCCTCGACCGGGGGGCGCATTACCCTGCGCGCGCAGGAACGCGAATGGGAAATCAACGTGTCGTGGCTGACCGGCGAAGTCAGCCTGGATCGGGATATATGAACCAATGTGCATTCGCGTCTGGCAGGACCCGGAACCGGGTCGTGCCGAAGGCTGATGGAGGTTCCGGACCTGTGCCGCGCTTGTCCGTGACGCCCGGCCGGCTGCGCCGACAGGGTGGCTTCACGCTGATCGAGGTGATGGCGGCGTTCATGGTCTTTGCGCTGCTGTTTGGGGTGTTGCTGCAGATTCTTTCGACCTCGGTGACCAATACCCGGCTGTCTGGCGATTACACCCGCGCCGCCTTGTGGGCCCAGTCCAAGCTCGATGCGCTGGGGCTGGAGGAGATGCTCGAGCCCGGTACCCGCACCGGGCGCTTCGACGATGACTTCAGCTGGACCCTGGAAGTGCGCGAAGAGCTGGTTGCCGACGAGCGTGGCCTGGATCTGCTCGAGATGCCGGTCAGCCTCTACCATGTCACCCTGACGGTGGAATGGGGCGAGGATCGCCGGCGCCAGGCGGTTTTCGAGACGCTCCGGTCGGTCGATACCCACTGGGAAGAGCGTCAGATGGCGGGGCCGCAATGATCATGCAGTTGCGCCAGATGCGTGGCTTCACCCTTATCGAGGTGATGCTGGCCATCAGCCTGGTGGCGCTGGTCATGGCCATGGCCTACGGTGGTTTTCGTGCAGCCGTGCGCGCGTCGAATACCGGCGAGGTCATCATCGAGGAGAACAATCGCCTGCGCGTGGTGCAGCAGTTCGTGCGCCGTCAGCTGATGCTGGCGCAGGCGCTGGATATCGAGGAAGAGGACGATGGCGAGCGCATTCGTTTTGTCGGCGAACGCGACCGGGTTCGATTTGTCTCGCCAATGCCCGGCTACCTGAGCTACGGCGGGCCCTACGTGCAGCAGTTCAGCATCGAGCGCGGCGTGGATGGCTACGAATTGGTGTACTACTACGCCATGTACAACGGCTACGAGCCCGGCGACATCGAGGCCCATGACGGTATCGTGCTGCTCGAGGGGCTGTCGCGCGGAGAATTTCACTTCCTGGGCATGGATCCGGAAGACCAGGATGTCTTCTGGGCCGATTACTGGGAAATGATCGACCAGTTGCCTCTGGCCGTGGCCCTGGAGATCGATCTCGATCGCGAGCGTGGCCAGGTGTGGCCCGATCTGGTCGCGCCGGTGATGGTCGATGCCGGTCGGACGGGTGGGGCGCAGCGAATCGAGCGCGCCGCCGACCTGATGCGACCGCGTGGCGGTCAGCGGGAGCGACGTTGATGATCGCCAGGCGGCAATCATCGCGGGGCATCGCGCTGGTGGTGGTGCTCTGGATTCTGGTGCTGCTGAGCATCACGGTGGGCATTTTCGCCATCCTGGCGCGCACCGAGGGTCTGCAGGCACGTTTCCTGTTCGACGAAACCGCCGCCCGGTATGCCGCCGAGGCCGGCATCCACCGGGCCGTGTTTGAAATGCGCTCAAGCGACATGGAGACACGCTGGGTGCCCGATGGCCGGCCATACCAGATGCCGTTCGGCGAGGCGGAGGTCGAGATTCGCATCACCGACGAGTCGGGTAAAATCAACCTCAACTCCGCCGATGCGGAACTTCTGACCGATTTCTTCATCTCACGCGGTGTCGAGGAACTCGAGGCACTGCACCTGGCCGATGCCATTCTGGACTGGCGCGATCCCGACGACATGCCCCGGCTTTATGGAGCCGAGATCGACGATTACCATGCGGCAGGCTATCCTTACGGCCCGGCCAACGAAAACTTCCGATCCGTCGATGAGTTGCAGCAGGTCATCGGCATGACCTGGGAGTTGTTTCAGCGGGTCGAGTCGTACCTGACGGTGCATTCGGGCCGCGGGCAGATCAATCCGGCCTTCGCCTCGCCGGAGGTGCTGGCCGCCATGCCGGACATGGATCAGGAAGCCGCGCAGATGTTCGTCGAGGAACGCTGGCAGTTTCACCCGGCTGACCAGCAGGCATTGATGCTGCCCAACGGGCAGATGGTCAACTTGCAAGGTGGCGGCCGGACCTTTAGCATTCGCTCGCGCGCCACGCTGGACAACGGCATCTGGAGCGAGATCGAGGCAACGGTGAGCCTGGGAACCGATACCCGGGGCAGGCCGTTCCGCATTCAGCGCTGGCGAGACAATATTGAGAGCCGATGAATCAAAGTGCCATCAACGACTACTGGGCCGACCTTGTTGCCCGCTACCGCGCAAGCCCCGTGCCGGGGTTTTTGCGCTGGTGGGGCGGCGAACTGGCCGCGCTGGTGCCGGAATCCTTTCGTGAGCGCCTGGTGCAGCCGCGCCCGGAACTGTGGCTGGTGCCCGATGGTGACAGCGGCGACCTGACTGTCTGGTCCGGCGGTGACGAGCCGGAACAGCTCGACGTGTTCGGGGCGGCCGAGGATGCCGACCTGCTGCGCGACAGGTGGGCTGCGCTGGTACGCAACTTCGAGGATGGCAACCCCGAGATCCGCCTGTGCCTGCCTGACGGCGAGGTCCTGCAGTGTCCGGTCGAGTTGCCGCTGGCCGTCGAGTCGGGCCTCGAGCAGGCCTTGCGTTACCAGCTTGATCAGCTCACGCCGTTTCAGGCCGACCAGGTCTACTACGATCACGGCCCCGTGACCCGCGATAGCGCGCATGGGCGCCTGAAACTGGATTTGCACCTGGTGCCGGTGACACGCGTGGAAGCCCTGCGCGAGCGCCTGGCCGCGATCGGTATTCGTCCACACGCCATCGACGTGGTCCGTGAGGAAGAAGCGCCGGTCAGCCAGGGGTTCAACCTGCTGCCCGTCTCCGAGCGCCCCTCGTATGTTTACGCCCGGGCCCGCATGAACTGGTTGCTTGCCGGCGGGGTTGCGCTGTTGCTGGCCATCGTCATGGCCCAGTCGCTGTATCTGCGCAATCTGACCGTCGACAGGCTCGAGGCTGAAGTCAACAATCTGCGCACCGAGTCCGAAGCCGTCATGGAGCTGCAGCAACAGCTCGAGGATTCGCTGGCCGCCGCCAACTTCCTGGCCGAGCGCCGCCGTCGCCAGCCGGTGACCATCCAGGTGCTCGACGAGGTCACGCGGGCGCTGCCCGACGACATCTGGCTGCAACAGCTGCAGGTGCGCGGCAACGAGCTGATGATGCAGGGGCAGGCCGACGGGTCGCAGCGCCTGATTGAACTGATCAATGATTCGGAACTGCTCGACGACGCCGAATTCCGCGGGTCGGTGAACGTCGACCCGAATACCGGTCGCGAGCGTTTCAATGCCCAGGCACAGATACGGACGGGGAGGGCAGTCAATGCAATTGATGCCGAATCTGGAGAATAACCGGCCGCTGGCCATCGGCCTGCTGGCGATTGCCGCGATCGTGGTCTACCTGGTGGGTTTTCACTGGTTCGTGGTGCGTCACATGGACCTGGGCGCGGAAATTGATCAGCTCGAACAGCAGGTCGCCCGCTTCAAGGCCGCCGTCGAGCGTCGTCCGCAACTCGAGACTCAACTGGAACGTTTGCAGACCGAGCGCCTCGACAGCGCCCTGTTTCTGCCCGATTCCAATTTCAATACAGCGGCCGCGGGCATGAACCGGCATCTGCGCGATATCATCAACCAGGAGGCCGAGCATGCGGAGTTGTGTTCGATTGTTTCGACCACCAACCGGCCGGATGACGACCCTGAACGTTTCGAGCAGGTCACGGTCAATGTCCGCATGAATTGCCCCCTGCCGGACCTGGTCAGGGTGCTCTACGAACTGGAAAACAGCGTGCCTCTGATCTTCGTCGATAACCTGATGATCAACCAGCGTGTGCCGGCCGACCAGGCCGGGCGCCGCGGCGGAGCCAACTATGGGCAGATCGACGTGCGTTTCGACATGTACGGTTTCCTGACCGAACAGGCGTCGAGGTAGTCATGCTGGATCCGCAACGCAATTTGCTGACATTGATTCTGGTCGCCGCGCTGGCCCTGCTGGGCGTTGCCGTACTGGCCCAGATGCTGCTGCTCGGAAGAGTCGATATCGACCGCATTCCCGCCAGTGGCACGACTGCCGTTGACGACGTTCAGGCCGACGTGCCCGAAACCGGTCTGGCCGAATTCGAGCAGTACACCTCCATCATGGAGCGCCCGGTGTTCTTCTCCGACCGGCGGCTGCCGGTGGTGGAGTTGGCCGATCAGGACGATCCTGGCGATATCGACGATATCGAACCCATCGAGCCCGAGGAGGAGGTGTCCGAATTGCGCGCGGGAATAGCCGGTATCGTGATCACCCCGGAGATGAAGCTGGCCATGGTGCGCGATGACGAGGCCGGAAAGACATTCGTGCTGCGCGAGGGCATGAGCCTGGAGGGCGAACAGGCCGCCTGGATGATCGAAACCATTCAGCCGCGCGAGGTCTCGTTCGTTTCGGTCGATGGCCGGCGCACTGGCCTGGAACTGCAGGTTCACACCAGTGGCCTGACCGTTGAAACGCCGCGTCCGACCTCGCGTCTGGCGCAGCGCCAAACCGAAACCGAAGAGCGGCCCGACGCTCCGGAAGAAGCAAGCCGGGACGAAGAGGAAGTGAGCGACGAAGCTCGCGCCCGGGCCGAGGAAATTCGCCGTCGCGTGGCTGAACGCCGGGCCGAACTCAGGGCCGAGGCAGAGCGCCGCGCACGTCAAAGACAACAACAGGATAACGATGGCTGACAAGACTACTATCGACACCGGCACCCTGATGCGCAGGGCGGTCGTTGTGTTTACCGTAATGATGCTGGTTGGCTGCGGCAGCCTGGTTGAGCGTGCCGACGAGCTGGAGCCCATCCCGCCGGTCGAACATGAGCCCGAACGCGCTCCGGACGGGGAGATCCGTCTGTACGACGATGATGAAGGGGAGGTGGACGAGGACGCCTTCGACGAAACCGAGTACTTCATCGGCACCGGGGTGTTCATCGACGAAGGCGCGGCCCGCCCCAGGGCCGAGCCGCCGGGCGACGATGGCGAGATTACGCTCAACTTCGAAGGGCAGGGCATTCAGGAAGTGGTGCATGCCGTCCTCGGGCACATGTTCCAGGAAAACTACGTCATCGCACCGGGGGTCAGTGGTGAGGTGACCTTTGCCACTGCCCGTCCGCTCAAGCGCGATCAGGTCATGCCGGTGCTCGAGATGCTGCTGCGCTGGAACAATGCCACCCTGATCTGGCGCGAGGGTCGCTACCACGTGGTGCCGATTTCCGAAGCCGTGCGCGGCAACCTGGTGCCGCGTTTCGACACCCTGGGCGAGGGGCGTGGCTACGAGGTCATGGCCGTTCCGCTGGAATACATCGCACCGAGCAAGATGGCCGAGATCCTCGAGCCCTATGCACGCGAGGATGGCGTTTTCAACGTCGACAACGCCCGCAGCCTGCTGTTCCTGGCCGGCACGCGCCACGAACTGCGCAATTACATGCAGATCGTCGAAACCTTCGATGTCGACTGGCTGGCCGGCATGTCGATCGGTATTTTCGATCTGCGGCGCATCGAGGTCGACGAGCTTCTGCCGGAACTGGAAGGCGTGTTCGGCGAAAGTGGCGAAACGCCCTTGTCGGGCATGTTCCGGTTCCTGCCGCTCGAGCGTCTCAATGCGGTCATGGTCATCACGCCCAACGAGCACTATCTGAAAGAGGCCGAGAAGTGGATTCGCCGCCTGGATCGATCCAGTGCCGGGGCCGGTGCACGACTCTACGTTTACCGGGTCAAGAACCTCGAGGCCGATGTGCTGGCCGGCTATCTCGGCGACCTGTTCGGTACCGGCACCACGCGTCAGCCTCGCGACCGTGATCAGCGTGGCGGTCTGGCGCCCGGCATGGAGCCGGCCCGGGTGGGTTCGGTCGGCGACTTCCAGCGCCAGCAGCAGGAGCCCCGCCGGGACGACCAGCCCCGAACAACCCAGGGCGGTATGGAGCTGGGTGATGGTGATGTGCGAATCACCGCCGTGCAGGAGACCAATTCGCTGCTGATCCAGGCCTCGCCAAGCAAGTATGACGCCATTCTCAACGCCATCGAGCGCCTTGACGAAGAGCCGTTGCAGGTGCTGATCGAAGCCCAGGTACTGGTCGTGCAGCTCAATGACGATCTGCGTTACGGCGTGAACTGGTTCATCAGCAACAAGCGCCCGGACTCTGGCGCAAGCGGGCAGGGCCTGACCCGCCCGATGGAAGACGGGAATGGCAATGATGCTCCGGATCTCCCGACCGGGCGCTCGCGAGCCGACGATTTTGCCCGCATGGGCAGCGATGACGGTTTTCTGTCGACGGTGACACGCCGCTCGCTTGACCGGACCTTCGTGACTGCCACCATCAATGCGCTGGAGAGTGTATCCGATGTCCGTACGATCTCCTCTCCGTCCCTGATGGTTCGCAACAATGCCGAGGCAACCATCAATGTCGGTGAGCAGTTGCCGGTGCAGTCCACCCGTTTTGTCGGCGGTACCACCGGTGACACCGGCACGATCGGCAACGTGCAGTACCTCAATACCGGTGTCATTCTCGAAGTCACGCCCAGGGTCAACCCGGGTGGCCTCGTGTACCTGCGAATCCGGCAGGAGGTGTCCGAGCGCGGTGCGGCCGGCGTGGGCGGAAACCCGACGGTGGATACCCGCAATATCAGCACCGAGGTGGCGGTTCAGTCCGGACAGACGATCATTCTCGGCGGCATGATCCGTGAAAATACCGAGAATTCGCGCGAGGGCGTGCCGTTCCTGCAGCGCCTGCCGATCGTCGGCGGGCTATTCCGCGCCACCGGGCAATCGCAGGTACGCGCCGAGACCATCGTGCTGCTGACGCCAACCGTGGTCGAGTCGACCTCCCAGCTCGAGGACGTGTCGCGCGAGTTCCGCCGCAAGTTCCGCGGGCTCGATCCCCTGGCACCGTCCGCACTCGACGCCCCGGCCTATCAGGACTGATCCGGGCGAAACCAGATTTCAGTAGATGGAAGGCATTATAAAGTCATGAAAAATCAACAATATGTTGCCGGGGCCGTGCATGCGGTGGCGGTCTCCCTGGCGGCTGTGTTCCTTCTGGCGGCCTGTCAGCCTCAGCCCGAATTGAGCCCGGAAGAAATCGTGCAGGAGCGTGCGATGGCGCGCTGGGCCCACCTGGTGGAGCGGGAATTCGAGCCGGCCTGGGATTTCTACTCCCCGGGCTTCCGTGACGGCACGCCGAGAGAGGAGTTCGTCGATG
>SLIA01000311.1 GCA_007135935.1 Wenzhouxiangella sp. | reverse complement strand
CGTTATAATGCTCCGCTTGTCTGCCTCGCCATGAGGCCTGTTTGAACGATTCGGGAAGAGCAGTCATGAGCAACATCATCGACGAAATCAACAAGGAACAGACCGAGCGGGAGATCCCGGAATTCGGTGCCGGCGACACGGTCGTCGTCAATCTGTGGGTCCGCGAGGGTGATCGCCAGCGACTGCAGGCCTTCGAGGGCGTGGTGATCGCCAAGCGCAACCGCGGCGTGAATTCCGCGTTTACCGTGCGCAAGATGTCCCACGGCACCGGCGTGGAGCGTGTTTTCCAGACTTACAGCCCGCTGATCGAGTCGATCAAGGTCAAGCGTCGCGGCAAGGTGCGCCGCGCCAAGCTGTTCTACCTGCGCAACCTGGAAGGCAAGGCTGCGCGGATCAAGGAAAAGCTGACCGGACGGGCCCGCGCCCGCGCCTGAAGGCTTTCCTGCCCAGAAGGTTCGAAGAAAGGCCAGCCGCCGTGCTGGCCTTTCTCGTTCTTGAGCCGTCCATCGGCCACAGACTCCATCCCGGGGCAGTGATTTGACTCGCCGCTCATGGGGAAGGCGCCGGGCGCAATCCTCGGGCGGCGCGGGCATCGGCCGTCCAGAGAAACGCTTGCTCATGCCGGCGGGCTTCTGGGCCTGCAACCGGGCTTTCCGTTGCAGGCCATTGAATCCGGGTTGATTTGCGGTTTCATTCACCGAGGCGGCCCGTGGGCTGGGAATGAGCCCAATCAGGTTCTGTTTTTCCTGACAGCCGCTTTCCTGGCAGTCAGCCGGCCTGTTCAGCCTCGGCGGTCGCTTTGCCTTTCTTCCCTTTCTTGCTGTCTTGCTGCTCCTGGCCCTCGTCGCTGGCGATGTGACCGAGTTGGCGCGGCGCTTCCTGGCCGCGAATCTTGCTCGAGCCGTTGAACTGGGCTCCGGACTCGATGACCAGTTCGCCGACCACGACATCACCATCGACCCTTCCGCCGGCAGCGATTTCCAGTCGCTCGGCCTCGATGCTGCCGTGGAACTGGCCGCTGACGAGAATGCGACGGGCGGCTATTTCGCCCTCGACGCTGCCCTGGTCACCGATCGAGACCTCGGCGTCGGAACGCACGGCACCCTCGACGCGGCCATCGACATGCAAATTGTCACTCAGGGCAAGGTCGCCGACCAGCTTTGAGCCTGCCGCAATGACGGTCGTTCCGGTACGCTGGCCGTTCTGCGCACGACCTCGGCTAATGATTCCCATTGAACGCGATCCTCTTTGTCAAACAGAATGTCGTAGTCTTCCAGCGACCATTGCAGGAAGGGTGAGGGGTCTAGACGGCGCTGCAGGTAGCGCACCTCGTAGTGCAGGTGCGGGGCAGTCGATGCGCCCGTGTTGCCGGAGTAGCCCAGCAGCTCGCCGCGTTTGACATAGCTGCCTGCTTCCACTTCGATGTCGTCGAGGTGCCCGTAAATGGTCGAAAAGCCGTAATTGTGGACCAGCTTCACCATCTTGCCCAGGCCGCTGTTGTGATGCTTTGAGGCCCACTCGACCAGGCCGTCGGCGGTGGCGTAGATGGGCGTTCCGCGCGGGGCGCGCAGGTCGACACCGCCATGCTTGGCCATGCGATCCTGGATGGGATGGCGCCGCATGCCGAAACTGCTGGTGACGTGGCCGGATTCGACCGGGTAGCCCGAGGGGATCGACTCCAGCATCAGGCGCTTTTCGAATGCGGTCTGGCTGGCGGTATCGATGCGCTGGACCAGCGGATGCTCCGGTTCCGGCTGCAGTCCGACGAGGATTTCGATCTGATCGATTTCGGCGCTGATGGCAGACAGAGCGCGCGCCTTGTCCTCGACCTCGTCCTGGAGCTGCTTGCGTTCGGCCATCAGGGCAGCATTGTCATTGACGATGGAGTCATGCAGCGTTTCCAGTTCAGCCACTTCCTGGTTGAGCGTGCCGACCTTGCCGGCCAGGAAATGAATCATCAGCGACCCGCCAAGAAATATCAGCGCCAGACCGGCGATCGCTCCTGCCAGGGTGCGACGCATCAGCTGACTCAGCGTGAAATGGCGGGCGCCGCGGTAATCGGTGATGGTGATCTGGTAGCGGTGACGCATGGCAGTCTTGTTCTGTTTGATTTGGTTGGTGCGGGCACGTTCAAGCCCGCGCGAACCGGCTGGTTGGGTTCGGTCCGCGTTTTTTGCCTGTTTTTTCAGCCCACGAGGGGCAACTGACAATTATGCGAGGGTTGGGGCAAGGATGCAAATCGACGCAGGATCAATCGGTTGCGGAAGGCACGCAACGAGTTCCGGCTCCTGGAGACCGGTTCGCGCCTTGAAAAGGCGGGTTTCGACGCCCAATTTGAACCCGTCCCTTCAGTCTTGAATGCCAGAAAGCGTCATGAGCGAAACAGACACGGTCGAAACCCGTCGGTTCGATACCGAGGTGCATCAGCTGCTCAAGCTGATGATCAACGCCCTTTATTCCAATCGCGAGATTTTCCTGCGCGAACTCATCTCCAACGCGTCCGATGCCAGCGACAAGTTGCGCTTCGAAGCGCTGACCAACGAGTCGCTCAAGGGGCTGGATCAGGATCTGGCCATCGATGTGCAGTTCGATGCCGAGGCCGGCACGCTCGTCGTGTCCGATCGGGGTATCGGGATGAATCGCGAGGAGGTCGTCGCCAATCTGGGCACCATCGCGCGATCGGGTACCCGCCAGTTCCTGGAGTCGCTGACCGGGGATGAGAAAAAGGACGCCAGCCTGATCGGTCAGTTTGGCGTGGGCTTCTATTCTTCCTTCATCGTCGCCGAGCAGGTGACCGTGGAAACCCGCCGGGCCGGTGAGCCGAGCGAAAGCGGGGTGCGCTGGATCTCGGCCGGCGACGGCGAGTACCGGATCGAATCGATTGCCCGCGAGGCCTACGGCACCACGATTACGCTTCAGTTGCGTGACGAGCACAAGGATCTGCTCAATCGCTGGCAACTCGAACGCATCATTCGCCATTACTCCAATCACATTGCCTTTCCGATCCGTCTGCTCGAGGCTGGCAAGGAAGATGAGGAAAGCAGTACCGTCAATGACAGTCAGGCCTTGTGGGCCCGGCCGAAAAGCGAAATCGAGGACTCGGAATACCAGGAGTTCTATTCCAGCCTGACCGGCGATCCCGAAGAACCGGTAAGCTGGGCACATCACCATGTCGAGGGCAGTCAACGCTACAGCCTGCTGTTGTACCTGCCGGGCCAGGCGCCGTTCGACATGCTGATCAATCGCGACGAGCGCGAGGGCGTCAAGCTCTACATCCAACGGGTGTTCATCATGGATGCCGCCGAGCAGGTAGTGCCACGCTACCTGCGCTTCATGCGCGGGGTGATCGATTCCGCCGACCTGCCGCTCAATGTCTCGCGCGAGATCCTGCAGGACAGCCCGTTGCTGAAAAAGATTCGCGCCACGGTCGTCAAGCGCAGCCTCGATCTGATCGAGAAGCTGGCGAAAGAGGGCGGCGAGCGCTGGGATCGGTTCTGGAAAGCCTTCGGGTCGGTCTTGAAAGAGGGCGTGATCGAGGATTTCGAACAGCGTGAACGCATTGCCTCGCTGCTGCGATTTGCCTCGACCCGTGCGCAGGGCGAGGGCGAACCGGTTGGGCTGGACGACTACATTGCCCGCCTGGGCGAGAACGACGACACGATCTGGTACCTGACGGCCGATTCGCTAAAGGTGGCCGAGAACAGTCCACACCTGGAAGCATTTCGCCAGCGCGACATCGAGGTGCTGCTGCTGACCGACCGGATCGACGAATGGCTGGTCGCCCACCTCGACGAATACAAGGGCAAGAAGCTCAAGTCGGTCGCCCGCGGCAAACTCGATCTGGACGAGGACGCGGCCGAACCCGACGAATCGGCCAGGCAGCTGGCCGGAAGAATCAAGCAGGCCCTGGGCGAAGCGGTCGGCAATGTTCAGCCAGGTACCCGCCTGACCGAATCGCCCGGTTGCATCGTTGCCGAAGACAACGGCATGACGCTGCAGATGCAGAAGATGCTGCGCCAGGCCGGCCAGGAAGTGCCTGAAACCAAGCCGGATCTCGAGATCAACGTCGCTCATCCGCTGCTCCAGGCCATGGCCGAAATCACCGACGAGCAACGCTTCGGCGAGCTTTCGCACCTGCTGTTCGACCAGGCTTTGCTGGCCGAAGGTGGCGAGCTGGCCGATCCGGCCGCCTACGTGCGCCGGGTGAATACCCTGCTGGTCGAAGCACTGCGGTCGG
>SLIA01000142.1 GCA_007135935.1 Wenzhouxiangella sp. | reverse complement strand
TCAACGTTGTCCGTCAGATGCTCTGTCAATGGTGTACGAATGTCATGCGCTCCAAGGTCGAGCCGATGAAGGCTGTTGCCAAGATGATACGGCGACACCTCGATGGCATCGTAGCTTGGGTGAAAACACGTCAGACCAACGGCTTTCTCGAAGCAATCAACGGCCTGTTCCAGGCCGCGAAAAGGAAAGCCCGAGGCTATACGCGGCTGACTACGGCCCGGACGGTGATCTTCCTGCTGGCGGGGAAGCTCGACTGCCGACGTATCAACCCGCATGTCTATGCTTAACCCACTTGGAATTCAACAGACCCCACTTTATAGAGTCGTCATTTTGTCCATCATGGATAGACATATCGCTCTATTGGTAAAGCGCTCGGCAAAGCCGCCCATTGGACAGGCCCGATCGCCGATACTGGTAACCGGCTTTTTATTGGGCAGGGTGCCTCCACAAGGGAATAGGGTGAACCCTTGCAGGAGCTTCGAATGAGGCAGCATAGATCATGGACAATGCGGGGAAGCCGGTGGACCGGTTGCTTTCTGGTTGGGGTGCCTCGGATTGACGCGAGGGGGTGTGTTGGCAGCGATCAGGGCGATGCGGGCTTGGTTGTCGTTACAATGCGCCTGCATTTTTACGGATCGGTGATGCGCAACCATGCCCCGAAAGATCGACCCCCGGACGTACGATGAATGTTTATCTCCGCAATGGCTGGAATCGGAGGTCGATCCCGGGAGCTGGAGGCGTGGGCTGAAGTATTTTCGCGAGGGTCGGGCTTCGTTAGTCGAAGCCATTGTCGTGGAGGAAGGCTATCTGGGGATTCTCGGTCGTTGTCAGGGAAGTCGTGTCGATGCCTACGAGCAGGAGATCAGCCTGATCCCGGAGCGTCAGGGGATGTTGCTGATGGGGTATTGCGACTGCCCGGTAGGATTCGACTGCAAGCATGTGGTCGCGGTGATGCTGGAATGGCAGCGCCAGATGTCGGGCAGTGGAATCGAGAAAGCGGATCCGGTCGATGCGTGGCTGGAGGGGCTGGCGACCTGGGCCGAAGGTGCCGGCCGAGCCGGTGAGGAGGCGCTGCTTTATTTGCTCAGTCCCGCGCAGCGCAATCCGCAGATCCTCGTGCCGGAGTTTGCTGTCGCCCGGCCCCGCGCGGATGGATGGACCCCGGGGCGACGCACGGTTCCTGTGACACTGAACAACCCTCGGCAACGTCCGGGCTATCTGAGTGGTGCCGATGAGGAAATCCTGGCCCTGATCCGCGCCTGTCTGCCTGTGCATTCTATTGGCCCCGGGTTCCAGTTGACTGGTGCCAGTGGTTACCTGGCGCTTGAGCGTATGGTGCAGACCGGGCGGTGTTTTCTTGATTCTGATCGCGATCAGCCGCTTCGCTGGGGGTCGGCTCGGGAATTGGAGGTGAGCTGGAATCGGGATGACGGGGCGTTTCGGGTTGACCTGGCTCTCGCCGAGGGTGGGCAGATGCTGGATCTCGATCCGCCGGCATATCTGGATGTCGGGCGACACCTGGTCGGCCGGCTTGACGGTTCGCCTGGCCTCGACCGCACGAGAATACGTGCCCTGATGACGGCGCCACCCATCCCGGTGGACAGGGCGGCGGGCGTGGCCAGGGCCATGGCGCTGAGCTTGCCGGATCTGCCGACCCCGGTTGCGATGGAAAGGCAGGAAATTCGAGAGCCGCCTCAGCCGGTACTGAGGGTCGATTTCGACCCGCGCGTTCCACAGATGGCTGATGCGCGTTTGCATTTCCTCTATGGCGGTCGGCACGTGGAACCGGGGGCGAGGCGGTGCTGAATCTGGAGGTCGAGGCTGGCCTGGTCAGGATCCAGCGGGACCTCGAAGCCGAGCAGCGGGCCGTCGACCATCTCCAGGCGCATGGTCTGACTTGTCTGCACGGCAAAGCCGATCAGTTCATCCAGCCTGGATGGAAGCCGGACGCGGCGTTGCGCGATGCCTGGTTTGCCTGGCTGGAGGAGGAAAAGCCGCGATTGGAACAGGCCGGCTGGCAGATCGAGGTGGTCGAACCATCGGGCGTCACTCTCAGCCAGGCCAGCGATATTCGTGGCGAGGTCGAGGAGTCGGGCAATGACTGGTTCAGCCTGCGTTTCGATCTCGAGTTCGATGGCTGGGTCATGCCGCTGTTGCCCCTGGTCAGTGAATTGCTCGAAAACTACCAGCCCGGCAGCTTGCCCGAAACGCTGTATCTGAATGCCGGCCAGGGACATTTCGTGGCGGTGCCGGGCAAGCGTATAGAGCCGGTGCTCACGACCATCCTTGACTTGTTCGACCGGGTTGATGGCGACGCGCTCGAACTGCCGAGACCCGATGCGGCACATCTGAACGATCTCGATGGCATTCCCATTCGCGGAGCGACTTCGTTGCGCAAGGTGGGGGAGCAACTGCGGGATTTTTCCGGCCTTGAGCCGGTGCGCTTGCCAACCACATTCAAGGGACAATTGCGTGATACCAGCAGCATGGCGTCAACTGGTTGCAGTTCTTGCGCCGGCACGGCTTTGGCGGCATCCTGGCCGATGACATGGGGTTGGGCAAGACCGTCCAGATGCTGGCTCACCTGGCGGTGGAAAAACGTGCCGGACGCATGCAGTACCCCAGTCTGATTGTCGCGCCTACCAGCCTGATGAGTAACTGGCAACGCGAAGCTGCTACTTTCACGCCCGGGCTGAAGGTGCTGGTGCTGCAGGGCCCTGAACGCGCCGAGCGTTTCGAATGCATTGATCAGGCCAACCTGGTGTTGACCACCTATCCGCTGTTGCCGCGCGACCGCGAAATCCTGCTGGCACAGGAATGGCACTACGTGATTCTGGACGAGGCCCAGCAGGTCAAGAATCCCCGAGCGCAAGCCGCGCAGGTCGTGCGGCGTTTGAAGGCCACGCATCGACTGTGCCTGACCGGCACGCCGATGGAGAATCATCTGGGGGAGCTCTGGGCCCAGTTCGACTTCCTGATGCCGGGGTTTCTGGGGGATCAGCAGACGTTCCGGCGCCAATACCGTACGCCGATCGAGAAGCATGGCGACAGCGAGAAGCTGCAGTTGCTGACGCGGCGGACCGCACCGTTCCTGCTGCGACGCACCAAGGATCTGGTCGCCAGCGAACTGCCGCCCAAGACCGAGCTGTTGCGAACGGTGGCCTTGGAAAGCAAACAGGCCCTGCTGTACGAAAGCGTGCGTTTGACCATGGAAAAGAAAGTGCGCAAGTCGATTGCCAGACGCGGCCTGGCGCGCAGTCATATCGTTGTGCTCGAGGCACTGCTGAAGTTGCGTCAGGTTTGTTGCGATCCGCGCCTCTTGCCTGCCGCGACGCACGGGGCTCCCGCGGCCGGGTCGGCCAAGTTCAACCTGCTTTTCGAGCTGCTTCCCGAATTGCTCGAGGAAGGCCGGCGCATCCTGCTGTTTTCCCAGTTCACCACCATGCTCGGCCTGATTGAACGAGAGGTCAAAAGGCGCGGCATGGCCTACGCCAAGCTGACCGGAAAGACCCGCAAGCGGGACGCAGCCATTGAAACATTCCGGTCGGGCGCGGCCGATCTGTTCCTGATCAGTTTGAAGGCGGGCGGCGTAGGGCTGAATCTGACCGAAGCCGATACCGTCATTCACTACGACCCCTGGTGGAACCCTGCTGTCGAACACCAGGCGACCGATCGCGCCCATCGCATTGGGCAGGGCAAGCCGGTCTTCGTCTACCGGCTCGTTGCCGAGGGAACCGTCGAGGAGCGCATGCTCACGCTGCAGGAACGTAAGCAACAGTTGGCCGACCAGGTTCATGGCAACGGCCGTGCACCGGACCAGCCACCGATTGACGAGGCCACTGTTGAGGCACTGCTTGGTGGACCAAGCAGTCATCACTGATCCGGCACGAATGCAGATTTCGTCCGGCCGTACCGGCGCGGAACAGGGCTTGCAGTTGCAGGTTGGATGGCCGGGCGTGGAAGATGTCGACGGCATTTGATGGTACCGTTAGCCAGGCTGTTTCGTGGAGGTCAGATAGAGTCATGACCGAACCATATTATTACCTTTCGCTGTTTCCGCAGGCATTGATTGCTTCCATGCTCGATCCGGTCGCGTTCGGCAGCTATTACGCTGTCGGTACCCGGGTGAACTCGCGTGAAGAGGCCATGTTCTTCGAAGTCGAGCCTGGCAGTCTCGAAGGCGTTTTCGACCTGCCCATGGCCAGGCGGCGGTGTGTGCCGGATGCGCAGGGCAACCCCAAGCGCTCGGTAT
>SLIA01000130.1 GCA_007135935.1 Wenzhouxiangella sp. | reverse complement strand
GGATACCAAGGAGGCGGAGCGGCGATACCGTGACGCGATAGAGCGGATCGAGGACATCTTAGATGGGGCGGGAGGCTAACATGGCAGCAGGATCGACAATCAGTTTTGTGCTTGCGCATCTACCGACAGTACTGAAAATCATCCGCACGGCGGTGCCGATGCTGATCGAGCTATACGGCGTGATCAATCCACGGGAGTCGATCACACGCGAGGAGCTGCTGGAGCGGATGGGCGAGCGGAAGGCGGACGCGAACGCCCGCGCTGAGGCGAAGGCGGAAGAGATCAGACGCCGTATCAACGATCCGTAGGCGATACCCCTCCTGGTCGCCTGCACGGCCCCGGCGCTCCACGGCGTCGGGGCTTTTTTTTGTTGACAGCCCAAACGCAAAAACTGAAAACGCCGAATCTGTAAAGGGTGATACCGCAATTACTTATAGATATCGAAACGCGCAAAAGTGCAATCGGGCGTTTTCGGCAATCCGCTTTTTCTTTTTTCTGAGACTTTTTTCTGTTTTTCTCCAATTTGTAAAGTCATATCCGGCGTATCTTTACGAACAATCAACCGGGTTTTCACCCGATATTTTGATATTAGGTGTTGACAAGCTATCGGTTATGGTGTATAATATAAGCATGATAAGGATAGGAAACAGCCAGAACCAAACTCAGGAGGTTGGAAAGATGGACGATCAGAGAAAAAGACTTATCGAGAAGGCGGAGTCAGCGTGGGAAGGCCCAGGGCGTTACTACCTTACTATGGGCCCGTGCCAGATCGGCATATCACCGGACGCAGGGCGCATCCCGGCCAGAGACTTGCCGGAGTTGCTGGACGGTGTGCGGGAGGTGCTGAATGCCGACACAAACGCGGACTGGACAGGATGGGAGATTGTGAGGTATGAAGACGGCCTGGAACTGCTGTATAAACGGTTTGCGATATAACAGCGCCCGCCCCCGGCGCGGAACGGGGGCACACACAAATACAGGAGGAGATACGATGCAGATACGGAAAGACATACCGAGCTGGCAGGCGGCACTGATAGCCGATGTCAGGACTCAAATGGCGGCACGCGGTCACACGCAGACAGAGGCCGCGCAGGCGATGGGCATAGCCCAGCCGACGCTCAACGCCTGGCTGCATTACCGGGCCATGCCGAGCAGGGATTCCGAGGCGCTGCTGCGCCGATACGTGGAGGGGTCTCTGTGATGAAGAAGAGCGAATACAAAAAATGGCAGGAGATGTTAGAGGATGACGCGATGCGCCGGGTGCTGGAAACGCTGCCGGACAATATATATTTCGACTACTACCCGGACTTTAGTCCGACGAGGTCTGTTGATTTCCAGGCACCGACGCAGGCAGATGTGGCGGCGGTCAAGGCCGCCGTGCGGCGGGCCTGGCCGGGGCTGATTTGGAAGCGGGAGTGGCGCGATCGAACCCAGTGGTGGGTGTATACCGCCGAAAGCGATGATATCGCGCTACAGATTTACGCGGTCAAAGAGGCTCCGCCGCAGTGCGAGCCGATATACAAGGAGGTCGAAGTCATGGAAGATGTTGGCATGCCAACGGAAAAGCGCGCAGTTACCCGCCGGGTTCTGGTGGGCTGGGACTGCGGCAAAACACGGGAGGGCGAGTGATGGAGCAGATAACGGCAGAGGAACGCCTGGGCGAGAGCGCCTGGGACTGGCATGACGCGCCGCCGGCGTGCCCGGAGTGCGGCAGCGCGGATGTAGAGACCTACGATGCGGAGTATGAGGGTGGGTTCCTCTTGCACCCGGAGCATATTGAATGCCTTAACCCAAAATGCGAGGTGAATAAATGAAAAAACTGTCAAACAGCCGGATCAGGGCCTTCTGCGAATGCCCGGTGCAGCAAGAACTCACTTGACACGGCGCATGAATTGTGCTATAATGTGTGTGGAATCGGAGGCGACCATGAACACAACATCCCAGCGCAAGAGACTTCACAAGCCGACCTACCGGCAGGCTTCCGATTCCACCTCTGCGCTGGGATTTTCTTTTCAGGAGGGGGTAACGATGAAAATCCGATGCAGTGAATTGCCGCGCGCGCTCAAGTGCCCAGCCAGCCTGGGCGCTGGAGTGCGGATAGACGAGGAGGGTGAGGCGGCCCGGATAGGGAGTGCAGTGCATGAGTGCCTTGCAAAAACGATAAAGGGCGAGGATTGCGACTGGGAGAGCATTGCAAGGGCGTGGAATGTGGAGCCTGATCAAGTGACGCCGCTTGCGGGGGCGGGCATGAAGGCGTGGAATGAGATGGACATCACGCCGGTTGCAGTCGAAGAGCATCTCACGGCCGAAGTTGCAGACGGCATTACACTCACAGGCCATGCGGACATAATCGGCGACACCGTCAGCGCAGCGCGTGTAGTCCTGGACTGGAAAACCGGGGGCTCGTCGAGCAGCTACCGTGACCAGCTGATCGGGTATGCGATGCTGGCCCGCGAGAACGGTTTGGCTGAGCAGGCGGATTACACCCCGGTCGCTGTTGTATGGCTGCGGGACGGTGTGCTTGATACAGAATACATCACGGCCGACGAGATCGGCGAGCTGCGGAGCGACCTGAAGGCCATATCGGCAAAAACAGATCGATACTCTGCCGGAGAACACTGTCTGTATTGCCCACGACGCCACGATTGTGATGCGCGGGAGGCAAACCTCAGGGCGGATGTGAAAGTCTTGACAGAGGTCAAGTGTGAGGCGCTGACAACACCTGAGCTTGCCGCCCTGAAGCCGAAAGCGGATGCTCTTAAAAAGGTGATTGCGTCTTATGGTGATCTGCTCAAACGGCGGCTGGCAGAGTCCGGGCCGGTTGACCTGGGCGACGGGCGAGAGGTGGTCCTGGAAAAGGGCGAGCGTCGGTATGTCAAAACGCTGGAGGCTTTGCCGGTGCTGGAAGAATACGGCCTGACGGTGGAAGACATCGCAGATGCCGTCACGATCAGCAAAAGCAAGGTCGGGAACTTGCTGGCGGCATCGGCAGAGCGCGGCCAGAAGGGCGCAGTTAGGACGGACTTTGACGCAGCGCTTGAAGCGGCCGGGGCGCTGGAAGTCAAGGAGATGGAGAGTGTGAAGATCAGACGGTCGCAAAAATCGCTTACGGCAGGAGGGTGAAAATGAGCACAGCATTGACCAAGGTCGATAAGATGAAACTGGTTGTCGGGAAGGAAAGCGTACAAGAGCAGTTCCAAAACGCTCTTGGGGAAAACAAAGACCTTTTTGTCGCATCGCTGATCGATATGTATGGGTCGGACAACGGGCTGCAAAAGTGCGAGCCGGGCGCAGTTATCCGGGAAGCGCTTAAAGCAGCGACCTTGAAACTCCCAATTAACCGGAGCCTGGGCTTTGCGTGGATCGTGCCCTACGGCGGGCAGCCGAATTTCCAGATTGGCTACAAGGGGCTGATCCAACTCGGCCAGCGCACCGGGCAGTATCGGCATATCCATACCGATAAGGTTTTTGAGGGTGAGCTTGAAAAACTCGACAAACTCACGGGCGAGCCTGACCTGACCGGAGAGCGCACGGGCGACACGGTGATCGGGTATTTTGCGCACATATCGCTGGTGAGCGGCTTTGAAAAGACCATATACTGGTCAACAGAAAAAGTCCATGAGCACGCCCAGAAATTCAGCAAGGCTTACAAGTCCAGCAGCAGCGCATGGAAAAGCGACCCGGATGCCATGTGCATGAAAACCGTGCTGGCATATCTTATGAGCCACTACGGGCCTATGAGCGTTGATATGGCGCAAGTCATCAACAGCGACAATCCATACAAGCCGGAGGGGAGAGAAAAAAGCGAGGACTTCCTCCGGCCCGGCAGGCACGATTTGAGAGGTGAGACGGAAGAGGGGGTAGAGGCCGAGGATGCCGAGTACAGCGATATCGGCGACGATGAAATTCCCATGTAACACCACACACCCGGGGGCGGCACCGGTCGCCCCTACAGATCGGAGGAGAACGATGAGTGAGAAAATGATAGGTGGAAGGACACGAGCAGAATGGGAAGATGAATTAAGGGATCTTACGATAAACACGGGTAGGATAGAACTTCTTAACGCCGCATTCGCCGAGCCGGCGACGAAGCGCTCCCTGATAGAGGAGCTGGAAGAGCGCACGAACCCGCCCGAAGAGGCTGTGCAGAACGCCGAGCTGGAGGTGGCGTTCGAGATGATCACCGTGTTGCGGGAGCGGGTGAGTAAGCTGGAAAACAAAATCAAGGAGGGCGAGTGATGAAATCAGAAATCTACATAGCAGGCGACCCAT
>SLIA01000018.1 GCA_007135935.1 Wenzhouxiangella sp. | reverse complement strand
TCGAAGGCATCGACATCTTCAACTGGCAACAAGTCAGTCTGACCCGTTCCAGGCCCGCTCAAATCGAAAGCTGCAACTGCACCGATCACCCGATCAGGCCGTGAGCGGTCGGATGCCACCCGGTGCAACCCCACACCCCCTCACTCCCCTCCGCGCCGCGAAGTATCGGCCAGGCGTCCCAGCAAGGCGCGCAGTGCCGCCGGGCGGATGGGTTTGTGCAGCACGCGGCAGTCCTGGGCGCGCGCCTCGTTGCGCACGGTCTCGGTCTGGTCGGCGGTAATCAGGATTGCGGGTATGGCGCTGTCGTAGCGCGCCCGGATCCGGCTGACCAGGTCGATGCCGTTCTTTTCGTCATCTAGATGGTAGTCGGCCAGGATGACGTCGGGGGCGCCGTCCAGGCGCTCGACGGTTTCAGCCACCTCGTCCTCGTTGCAGGCGGTATGCACATCACAGCCCCAGGGTTCGATCAACGAGGCCATGCCGGCCAGGATTTCCGGCTCGTTGTCGATGCACAGCACCACCAGCCCGGCCAGATCGCGTGCCGAGCGACGGGGTCCACTGCGTGCGGCATGCGCCACTTCCCCGTCCTGCCCCAACGGCACATCGATGGTGAAACAGGTGCCGTGTCCGGGCTCGGAACGCACGCTGACGGGATGGTCGAGCATGCGCGCGATACGTTCGACAATGGCCAGTCCCAGCCCGAGACCGCGTTGGCCGCGACCGCGCGAGCCTTGCAGGCGATGAAACTCGCGGAAGATCGCCTCGGTCTGGTCGGCCGGAATACCGGGCCCGGTATCAATCACCTGGATGCTCAGAATGCCCGCCCGCCGACGACAACCCAATAGCACCCGGCCGGATTCGGTGTAGCGCAGCGCATTGGACAGGAAGTTCTGCAGCACGCGCCGGAGCAGCTTGGGATCCGAGACCACCCGCGCCCGGCTATCCACCTTGGAGAATGCCAGCCCGCGTTCACGGGCAATGGCCGAGAATTCAGCATACAGGGGATCGAAGATCTCGGCAATCGAGAATTCACGAACCGAGGTCGGCATGGCGCCGGCATCCAGGCGCGAGATGTCGAGCAATGCCGAGAGCAGTTGCTCGGCACTGTCGAGCGAGCCGGTCAGGCGTTCGACCAGGTGGCGCTGCTCGTCGTCGAGCCGGTCCTGCTGATCCAGGGCCGAGGCGAACAGGCGCGCGGCATTGAGCGGTTGCAACAGGTCGTGGCTGGCCGCGGCCAGGAAGCGGGTCTTGGACTGGTTGGCCTCGTCGGCCTCGTGCTTGGCTACCCGCAGGGCTTCCTCGACGCGGGCGCGCACGGTCACCTCCCGGCGCAGTTCCTCGTTGAGTTCGGTCAGTTCACGCGTGCGCTCGGCCACGCGTTTTTCCAGCCCCTCCTTGGCCTCGGTCAGGCGCCGCTCGCTCTCGCGCAGGGCCTCCTCGGTGCGCTTGCGCTCGGTGATGTCGGTAAAACTGGTGACAAAGCCGCCGCCGGGCATGGGATTGCCCCGGATCTCGATCACCCGGCCATCGGTACCCACGCGCTCGTAGAAATGCGGGCTGCGTTTCTTCAGCCAGTCGAGCCGGCGCGCGATCAACTCCTCTTGGTCGCCGGCGCCGAGCCGTCCCTGGCTGGCGTTGTAACGCAACACATCCTCGATCGGCCGACCGATATGAATCAGGCCCTCCGGGTACTCGAACATCTGCAGGTAGGCACGGTTCCAGGCCACCAGTCGCAGGTCGGCATCGACCACGCTGACGGCCTCCGACAGGTTCTCCATGGCCGACTGCAGCAACTCCTGCCGGAACTTCAGCTTCTCCGAGGTCTGGTCGAGCAGGTTGACCACCGCATCGAAGGGCATGCCGGAACCGGCCAGTGCCGAGGACAGCACCTGGCGCGCCGAACTCGCTCCGATCACGCCCGAGAGCACACGCTCGGTGTGGCGGACCAGCTCGCCGTCGGCCGGCTGATCGATCACGAGTTCCCGGCCGCGCTGACCGGCGTAATCATCAAAGGTCTCGCGCGTGCGCCGCTCGCCGAGAAAGCGCCGGGTCAGGTCCATGAAGTCGGCCACCGTGGCAATGCCGGCGCGTGGCAACACGCTGGTGGTGGTGCCGCCGGCCGCGCCCATGAAGGCATTGGCCTGGATGCGGTCGATGGGACGTTCGCGACCGGTCAGCGAGCCGATGACCAGGGCACAGACATTCAGCGACAGTGACCAGAACACGCCATGACTGAGGCGGTCGTCGAAGGCAATACCGAACAGCGCTTCCGGATGCAGCCAGGTCAGGCCCGCCGGACCGGTCTCCAGCCAGCCCGGCAGGACACCGGTCCCGCGAAGAATGACCGGCAGCATGAGGCAATAGAACCACACGACAAAACCGGTCGTCAGCCCGGCCATGGCGCCGGGTCGATTGGCGCCGCGCCAGTACACGGCGGCCACCACCAGCGGCCCGAACTGGGCGACCGCGGCAAACGACAGCAGACCGATGCCGGCCAGGCTTTCCTCGTAGCCGAACAGGCGGTAATAGCCCCAGGCCAGCAGCAGAAGCACGACAATAACCATACGCCGCACCATCAGCAGCAGCCGGCCGAGGTCGGCATCGCTGCGGACCACGCCGTGGTGGCTGCGCAGGATGGCCGGCATGACGATATCGTTCGACACCATGATCGACAACGCCACCGCCGCCACGATCACCATGCCGGTGGCCGCGGAGAATCCGCCAAGCATGGACAGCAGGGTCAGCCATTCCTTATCGGCCGCCATGGGCAGGGTCAGCATGAAGGTGTCGGGTGGCACGCCCTCGCCGAAGGTGAGCAGGCCGGCCACGGCCACCGGCACGATGAACAGGGCGATCAGGACCAGGTAGGCGGGAAACAGCACGCGCGCCCAGCGCACGTCACGCTCGCTGGTCGACTCGACCACGGCGACATGGAACTGGCGCGGCAGGCAGAAGGCGGCCAGCATGGCCAGCACCATGATGGTGAAAAAGCTCAGCCTGAGATTTTCCGGCGCGAACATGCTCGCGACCAGCGCATCGTCGACCGTGAACGGGTTGAGCGTATCGAGCCCGTCGAACATCGCCCAGGTCACGAACACGCCCACGGCCAGGAAGGCCAGCAACTTGACCAGCGACTCGAAGGCCACCGCCAGCATCAGTCCCGGATGGTGCTCGGTGGCATCGAGCTGGCGCGTGCCGAACAGGATGGTGAACACGGCCAGCAGCAGGGCAATCAGCAAGGCGGTATCGAGTATCGGGCCCGGTTCTTCCGGCAGCACGGTGGTCGCGCCGGGGTCGCTGGTGAGCAGGTTGAAGCCCATGGCAATGCCCTTGAGCTGCAGGGCGATGTAGGGCAGCACACCCAGCACGGCGACCACTGTGACCAGCACGGCCAGGCGCTGGGTCTTGCCGAAACGCGAGGCGAGAAAGTCGGAGATCGAGGTGACGTTCTGTTCCTTGCTGATGCGTACCACGCGCAGCACGAAGCCGCCGAACACGGCAAACACCAGCAGGGGTCCGAGATAGACCGGCAGGAAATCCCAGCCGGTGGTGGCGGCCTGGCCGACCGCGCCGTAGAAGGTCCAGGACGTGCAGTAGACGGCCAGCGACAGCGAGTAGATCACCGGCTGGGAAAACAGCGGGCGCCCCTGGGCCGAGCGCCGGTCACCCCACCAGGCGACCAGAAACAGCAGCGCCACGTAGGCCAGCGAAACGAGAATGATGAGTGTGGCGGAGAACAACTTGCTCTTGTCTTCCCTTGGTCTTCCCGTGGTCTTCGGGCGGTGGGCAGTCCCGCACAAACAGCATCATAGCAGCCGGATCGCGCCACGCTGACCCTCCCTCTACCAAAGTCTTAGCGCGCCCCGCGGCGCGTACTGCTAACGTGACGGATCAGGCCGGCTTGCCAGGCTGATGCCCGGCCCGGGAGAGAAGCGACGCGAGGCGGGTTATATTGAACGCCAGTGGAATCGGGAGAATGGCTTGATGCCCGACGCCGATCATGCCGCCGGCAATTTGCCGGAAGCCGCAAGGCTTCTCGATCATGTCAACCGCGCCGACGACAGGCACGAGCTTGCCGACACTGCAACACGGCTGGGAGAGATGATGGCGAAGCTGCAACAGCGCGAGACCGGGTCAGCGCAGATCTCGCTGGCCTTCAGCCGGGTCGGCCGCGCCGTGACCGACCGCCTGCTGGCGCTGGCCGAACGAGACCTGGGACCGCCGCCGGTGGCTTATGCCTTCATCGTTGCCGGATCGCAGGCCCGCGGCGAGCAGAT
>SLIA01000298.1 GCA_007135935.1 Wenzhouxiangella sp. | reverse complement strand
TTCGACAGCGGCGATGGCATCGACCTGGCCGGGGCACTGGCCGCCAATGGCGCCGGCCTGCTGTTCGAACGCACCGACGCGGCATTCTGGCAGAACCTGGCGCAGCAATGGCTGCAGTTGACCGCCGAGCACGGGGTCCACCTGATCGCCCCGACCGACCAGGTTCGCCGGCGCTGGTGCCGGCTGATGGGCGAGGAGCTCGAGCGCATCGACATCGTGCCGCACGGCTTCCAGGGCTGGCCCGACGCACCGAGCATCCAATCTGCATCCCGCCCCGACGGTCGACTCAACCTGGTGGTCGTGGGACGGCTCACACCCGGCAAGGGCCTGGGCCTGCTGGAGCAGGCACTCCCGCAATTGCGGGAGATCGCCCACGTCACCCTGGTCGGCTGCGGACATCACGGCATGCGGCTGTTCGGCCAGGCCGGGGTCGACATCCTGCTCGACTTCAAGCGCGACGCACTGCCCGACCTCATCGCCACCATCCGGCCGCAGGCCGCGTTGTTTCTTTCCACCGTGGCCGAAACCTGGAACTACGTCCTCAGCGAAACCCGTTCACTGGGCCTGGTCCCGATCGCCACGCGAACCGGCAGTTTCATCGAGCGCATCCGTGACGGACACGATGGCCTGCTGTTCGAGCCGGACGCCAGTCCGCTGGTCGATTGTCT
This sequence comes from Wenzhouxiangella sp., assembly GCA_007135935.1. Lineage (GTDB taxonomy): Bacteria > Pseudomonadota > Gammaproteobacteria > Xanthomonadales > Wenzhouxiangellaceae > Wenzhouxiangella. Next base: position 3,616 of record SLIA01000298.1, on the reverse strand, counting down.
GACCAGACTGCACCGCGACCAGAATCAACTGGCCAAGCTGGCCGAGAACATGCCGGATGAGACCGGGATGAATGAAGCCATCCAGGCCTGTAACCGACTCACCGACGCCCAACCCTCGCACTTTCCAGTGCCTAAAACGGCCGATTCCACGGCTGTCCATGCAATGGCACGCGATATGGAACTGGCAGTCAGCACGCAACTACGCCTCCAGCTTGGAAGGCACAACGAGGCATTGCGGACTGAACTGGCCGAGCGCACCGAATGGGCAAAACGATACGAGCGCCTGGTCAAGGAACGGACGGCCTGGGCCAGGCAACAGGAACAGCAGGTTGTAGAACGTGACGCCACGATCCTGAAGCAACTTGACGAAATCAGACACCTTCAGCACCGTGAACAGTTGCTCCAGAACCAGCTCGACCAGTCCAGCCAAAGAATCGACGCGCTGGAACTGGAGCTCGAGCAGATCACCACCAGCCGTTCCTGGCGACTGACCCGCCCTCTTCGCTTCTCGGTCCGGGTGCTTCGCAATGCAAGGCAGCGCCGGCTATGGAGACCAGGGCGCTGGCCGCGCATGATCAGCCGCCTGTGGCAGACCTACCGTGCCCACGGGCTGCGCCGCACGCTGGATTTCCTTCAGCAGGCCGATGACCACGGATTCGCGCCGCCGGACACCCCGCTGGCCACAGCTCCCCGCGACGACGAACCGTTGCAGCCGGTTTCTGTGCCGAGTACCGAAACCGTGCGCTGGAGCATCGTCATTCCGGTGCACAACAAGGCCGAATACACGGCCGCCTGCCTGCATTCGATCCTGGAACACACTCCGTCCGGCGACTGGGAAATTATCGTTGTAGATGACTGTTCCAGTGACCAGACGCCGGTCTACTTGGCCGAATGCCAGGGCATTCGGGTGTTACGCAACGACAACAACGCCGGCTTCATTCACAGCTGCAATGCCGGCGCCGCACTGGCCCGGGGCGAGTACCTGGTGCTCCTGAACAACGACACTACCGTGACCCCCGGCTGGCTGGCCGGCCTGGCACAGGGATTCGAGTATTTCGACCGAGTCGGTGTCGTCGGGGCACGTCTGATTTACCCGGACGGCCGCCTGCAGGAAGCAGGTGGCATCATCTTCTCCGACGGCAGCGGCTGGAACTTCGGTCGCAACGACGATCCCGCCCGGCCAGAGTACAATTTTGCCTGCGATGCCGATTACGTGTCCGGCGCCTGCCTGGCCATAAAGGCCGAGTTGTTCGCCAAGCTCGACGGGTTCGACAGCCACTATGCACCGGCCTACTACGAGGATACCGACCTATGCTTTCGCGTACGCGAGTCGGGGCTGCGGGTTATCTACCACCCCGCCTGCACCATCGTCCACCACGAGGGCGTGAGCTCGGGAACTGACGAAAGTAGTGGAATCAAGCGTTACCAGGCAATCAACCGCAAGAAGTTCCTGGAGCGCTGGTCTGCGCAACTGCGTCACCAGCCTGCTCCCCTGCCCGGCATCGAAGCGACCGAGTTGGCCCGGGCCGCGCGCCATCATCGCGCAAAAGGATGGGTATTGGTCATCGACGCGATCACGCCCGAACCCGACAAGGATTCAGGATCAATGCGCATGCTTTCCATCCTGGAGCTTTGTCAGGAAATCGGTTACCGGGTCAGTTTCATGCCGGCCAACCTCAGCTGGGTCGATGGCTATGCCCAGAACCTGCAGACCCGGGGCATCGAGTTTCTCTATCATCCGGGCATTGCGGGCGTTGACCAATGGCTGGAAGAGCACGGTGATGAACTGGATCTGGTCATCATCAGCCGCCACTACATCCTCTCACCGTTGCTCAAGACCCTGCGGGCTCATTGTCCCGATGCCCGCCTGGCCTTCGATACCGTGGACTTGCACTTCCTTCGTGAACAGCGGGAAGCCGAACTCAGTGGTCAGGCCTCACTGGTTCGGCAAGCAACGAAAACCCGTGCCGCCGAGCTCGAACTCATGCGCGCCACCGACATCACGCTGGTAGTCAGCCCGATCGAAAAGGAGTTGCTGGCCAGTATTGTGCCAGAGGCCGATGTGCGTGTGCTCTCCAACATTCACACCGTGCATGGACGTCAGCGCGAATACGGTGCGCGTCGTGGCCTGATGTTCGTCGGTGGCTTCCAGCACCCCCCCAACATCGATGCAGCAGAATGGCTGATCGAGGAGATTTTTCCACTGGTCCGCGAGGCAATCAGTGATGTCCAGCTTCACCTGATCGGCAGCCGCATGCCCGAATCCCTCAAAGTCAGGGCCAGGGCATGCCCCGGGGTGGTCGCGCACGGGTTCGTGTCCGACCTGGCCCCGCATCTCAATGGCTGCAGACTGTCGCTGGCCCCGCTTCGCTACGGTGCCGGGGTCAAGGGCAAGGTCAACCAGGCTATGGCCTGGGGCCTGCCGGTGATTGCCACGGCCTGTGCGGCCGAGGGCATGTTTCTGGTCGATGGAGAAGACGTGCTCATCGCCGAGGATGCACAGGGCTTTGCCGAACAGGTCATTCGCGCCTACCGGGATGAAGCCCTTTGGCTACGTCTTTCCGATGGTGGCCTGGCCAATGTTGAACGCTACTTCTCGCGGAATGCCGCACGGCGCATGCTGGTAGATCTCATCCAACAACCCGACTGAGTCAGCCCAACCGGATTCTGCATCGGCAGTTGACCCTCACCGGTTCAGCGTTGCCGCCTGACGCCGGTCACATTGGGAATCCCCTGCAGTCGCGACAGCAGGGTGGCGAGCTGGTCGAAGTCCTCGACCTGGACGGTCAGCTCAATCTCGACATGGTCGGAGTTGTCGGCATGACGGGCGTTCATGGCGCTGACGTTAACCTTTTCGCTGGCTAGCAGGGTGCCGATGTCGCGAATCAGTTCGCGCCGGTCCCATGCCTCGACGCGGACTCGTGCCGGGTAACGGCTGCGCGAGCGTGCCGCCCAGCGCACATCCAGAACCCGCTCGGCATGACGTTGCTGAAGCGCCAGGAACTGGCGGCAATCCTGTCGATGAATGCTGACCCCGCGCCCGCGGGTGATGTAGCCGGCAATGGCATCGCCCGGTACCGGCTGGCAACAACGCGCCATCTGGTGCAGCAGGCTGCCCACGCCCTCAATCTGGATATCAGCATCATCCGGCTCACGGGCCGGCGCCTTATGAACGGCAATGCCGGTCCGCTCACGCTGCTCGCGCTCGTGTTGACGCTCAACCGCCCTGGCGACCTGGACGGCAGTGACGTCACCGCTGCCAACCTGGGCATAAAGATCCTCGACCCGGCTGGCGTTGAACTTGTGGAGCACTTGATCGAGTTCCGCCAGGTCCAGGTCGAGACGCCGGAACTCGACCTCGAGCGCCTGGCGACCGGCGGCCAGGTTCTCCTCCAGGTTGGCATGGCGAAACCACTGGCGCACCTTGGCGCGGGCGCGGACGGTCTTGAGATAACCCAGTCTCGGGATCAGCCAGTCACGTGATGGCGCCGGCTGCTTGCCGGTCAGCACTTCGACACGATCCCCGTTTCTCAACTCGGTGGTCAGCGGCACGATGCGGCCGTTGATTCTCGCACCACGACAGCGATGGCCGACCTCGGGGTGGATCAGGTAGGCA
>SLIA01000290.1 GCA_007135935.1 Wenzhouxiangella sp. | reverse complement strand
TCTGGATGAGGCGACGAGCGCGCTGGACAACCTCACCGAACAGGCCGTGATGGAGGCCGTGCATAACCTTGGCCACAGAAAAACAATCATCCTGATCGCACATCGGCTCACCACCGTGCGCAACTGTGACAGGATCTTCCTGCTGGAGCATGGCCGCATCCTGGCATCGGGCAATTTCGCTGAACTGGTCGCGACGAGCCAGCAATTTCGGGCGTTTGCCGATGCAGTTTGAGCGCGACACGCTCACACACTATCAGGCAACGGAATCGAATCTTGCGTAGAGGCACTCGCGACCGCCCTCAAGGCAGCGCGAAGTATACCCTGCTGCACCTGATGTTTCCGGACACGCGCACGCATGGGCACGCCCGTTTGAGACACAATCCGACTACAGGTAACTGAGTGGAGGCCTGGCTGGATTATGACGCCAAGCGATTACGACTCATCTGGACGCCCGGCCCGGGTACTCGTTCTGGCACCCCATTTTCCGGCGATAAACCAACCATGGATCGACACCTACCTCGAGGAGCTCGTGAGACACGGGGTTTCGTTCGGGGTACTAACGTGGAACCAGAACCCCAAGCATTATTCAGAAAAGGTAGACAAACTGGATTTAAGATCTTATGCGATCATCGCGCCCTCTTCGTGGCGCCAAATTCTCCTTCAAGCTCTGCGATCGACCACTAGGCCAGATACGCCCTTTCTGCGGGCACTTTTCCTCACTCGGAGTGCATGTAGCCACCGCAGCGAACTGCGCCGGAGCTTTGGCCAATCCTTACGGAGCCTGGCCGCGTTGGCCGTGCTCCGCCGTTTCCCCCACACAAGCGTTATTCACTCTCACAGCGAGTTCATGAGCTCGGCGTTTCTCGAAGCTATGCAGGCGCTCGCAGTGCCGCTGGTCGTGACTTTTCATGGCCTTCCCCCGAAGGGGGTCACGCCGATCTCTCCCCGGCGACGCAGGAAAATCGCAGCCTACGCCTCAACCGTACTGGTCAACACCGAGTTTGCCCGCGAACAGGCCATACGGGTCGGTTATCAACCCGAGACCATACGCATCCTGCCCCAAGGGCTCCCCCTGGAGGATTTTCCCGCGCGGGGAGAAGCATTACAGCGTGACCATCACGGCGTGAGGATCCTGTCAGTCGGGAGATTCCATCGAGACAAGGGCCAAGGCTACGCACTGCTGGCGCTGGCCCGTCTCGCCCGGAACGGGCGGCGAGTGCAATGGCGTTTTGTGGGTGCGGGCCCCGATCGCGAAAGGCTGCAGCGTCTGGCAGCCCGTCTGGGCATATCCTCGCAGGCACAATTCGAAGGGGGGCTGCCTCTCGATCAGCTGCTCAGGCGCTACCAGGAAAGTGATCTGTTTGTCCTCGCCAGTGTTCCCAGCACCAACCCCGACGAGCATGTGGAAACCCAGGGCGTAGTCTTACAAGAAGCTCAGGCCAGCGGCTGCATTCCCGTTGCTTCACGGGTGGGTGGTATTCCGGAGTGCGTTACGGACAGGTCTGACGGGTGGCTGGTCCAGCCACGCTCACACCGGGCAATTGCGGCAGCAATTGAGACCCTGATCCAACGCCGTGAACAGTGGCCGAAAATCCGGAAACTTGGCCGCAGGAACGTTGAAAACCGATTTTCAGCTCGGATGGTCGGCGAAACGATGGTGGAAATCCTTGAATGCGTGGCGGACGAATCCCTTCGAACTACGGTGGCTCATAACCGTGCGTCTGAATGATGAGGCGTTCCCGCTCCGCAATCAGGTCGCGGCTAGCCTGGTCGTAGTAATGGCTTGTTGGCAAGCGACGTGAGGCGTTTGTCTTGCAAGCCCTTCCGGCAAGCAACTCTTGCCGCTTGTCATCAGCCAACGCATAACCGGCCTCTTCAAGCGCCTGCAGCAAATCCTCCTCCAACCACTCATTGCGAATGACAAAGCGCACTAGGCGCTCCTCCTCGAATGCCTTCGCTGCGGCGCCCGGCTGATTGAGGGAGTGATCAAAGTACAGTCTCGAACCAAGGCCTGAAAAGAGCTTGAAGTAACGATAGGTCATCAGGCCAGCCCATCGGTGTACCGGTGAAAAACCATAGCCTTCACCCATATCCAATCTTCGGGTCACCTCGAATAGCAAGCCAAGCCATTCCCGAAAGTTCTCCGCAGAAGTGGGGTCCTTGTAAAGTTGCTGCCATGTGTTAACTGGTCGACGTAAATCCGATGCGAATTGTTGGGCGATGCACCCCATCGGCGGCAGACGCATCCCCATCTCCGGGCCAAGCTGGCGCCACAGGTATGCGAGGTCCACCCGCCGGGTCGTCTGGCGCCGGACGCTGCCCTCCCCCGAACAGCCATATGCAAAAAGCGAAACATACCAGTCCCAGGGATTCCGCACCGACCCGATCACAAACCGATCACGAAGCCCGCGCGGTACGCGGTTGTGCTTTCCAATCTGCTGCCCCCCAATCAGCGTCTCCAGCCAGCGCCCAATGTGGGTTCCGCCGGTCTTGTGCAGCTCAACAAAGATGATGCGGTCGTTGACAAACATTCCAACTCCTGATCGTTAGCATCACGGGCGCAGCGGATACCCGAAGTGCTCAAGCATCGGTCCAGCCACCACTGTTATCTTTCGCAGATCGTCACCGCTGAGCCTGCTAATACTCTCCTCATTCATGTTCCGCATTGGCTCGTCGCGCTCGTGAACACTGAGCGGACTGTCAAGTTTCATATCTGGGAATGGCGGGAGACCGGCGAATCGAGCGATCTCGTTCAACGTCTCAAGCGGATTCCGGGCGAGGTCTTCGTATCGAACCCAGAGCAAGTGTTCCAGATTAGGCGCGTCCTCGAGAAGCACCTCATAGGAGCGCACCCACTGCCGAGCGCAGTCCTCGATAGGCCAACTCTGAGGCAGATGTTTCGGGTCAGCCTTACGACGTATTCCCTCCGCCACCGCGTAGCCATCTCGCACAATCGCCACGAAACGGGCGGGAACACAATGCCTCTGCAGCCAACGTGTCCGAGCTGTGTTCGGCGGTGACTTTTCAAGCAGCACCCGCTTGCCAGTGTCCAGCCGGATGCCCCATTCTTTCTTTACACGTTCAGGGTCCGGACCCACGCTATCCTCGGTGAGCCGGAAGAGGTGTTCGCCTGCAGCCCACATTCGAGGCAGACCGACTTCGAAATCCTTCACGAACTGATTGGTGATGAAGTGCCCTTCGGTCGGGATAGCAGAGATGTCCGGGTGTTGCGCCAGCAATTTCGCCAACAGCGTTGTTCCAGAATTGTAACAGCCGGCAAGAAAAAGCCAGCAGCCTGCAGGACGGGGGGCCGGCTTAACCAGGATGCGGAATTCGCGCAGGATATTGCCTGCGCTCTCACGGATGGTATGGCGGAGATAACGGGTGTCCATTGTTCGATGTAGTCCTCACTCGCGTGCTTCCTTCGTTGTGCTAAAGTACTACAAATTCACCCGCCCATCTGACTCCCTGAAGACATCAGCGCCGGCTCAGCCTGCGTCGCACCAACATCCCCAAGCGAGGCATGGCAAACAGAGGCCCTCTGATCGTTTCTGCAAACCAGGTACACAGAGCAAGTGGACATACGATCACTCTATCAGACAATGCTGCCTGCCGAATGGCGTTTCTGGTTCTACGGGATTCGCCACCCCCACGTGATGCGGAATCTGCGACGCTCCCTAAACCCCTCTCCAAAGGGCGATTTCTCCCTCCGGAACTTCGATCGGCACGCGGCGATCTTCGTCCATATACCGAAAGCGGCCGGCACTTCTGTCGCGCTGAGCCTCTTCGGCCAACTGCCCTACCACTACACGGCAGCCGAGCATCGAGTCATCTTCGGCCGTCGTACGTTCGGCCGCTACTTCAAGTTCGCCTTCGTGCGAAACCCCTGGGACCGTGTGTATTCCGCGTACCGCTACCTGCAAGCTGGCGGTTGGAACGACACTGACAAGGCATGGGCAGCGGCCAACCTCGCGCAGTTTGCGAGCTTCGATCAGTTTGTGCTGGAGTGGCTGCATCCGGAGCGGCAGAATAGCTACATGCACTTCCGACCCCAGTCGGAGTTCATCTGCGACTGGCGGGGCCGGCCGCTCATCGACCAACTCGGCTACTTCGAGACCATCGAGGAAGACTTCAGTCTCATTGCCAGGCGACTCGGGATCGAAGGCACACTTGAACACGTCAACCGTTCGTCCCGCGATGACTATCGGACAGCCTATTCCGCAGCCGCCATCGACCACGTCGCGGCCGTCTACCAGCGGGACATTGAGGCATTCGGCTACGACTT
>SLIA01000106.1 GCA_007135935.1 Wenzhouxiangella sp. | reverse complement strand
GCACGTACCGGATCCTGACTGGCATGGCCGCGCACGATCAGGGCCTGCAGCAGTTCGAGCTGGCGCGAGGCGAGAAGCCGCAAGGTCGGCTCGTCGATCATCAGCATCACCTCGCCGCGCATCCGTGCGCCCAGGTGGTGACCGAAGGCGCGAGTCAGTCCGGCGCCGGTGCCGATCACGGTCCCGATGATGGTGCCCGCGCCCAGCGTAAGGCCACCGGTGCCGATATCGATGGCCGCGCCGGTGCCCGCGCCGATACCGGTGTAGGTGCCGGTGTGGATGCTGTAATGCCTCAGCGTTTCGGTATCGAACAGGTCCTCGGCCCAGCTGCCGCCGCTAAGCGGCAGGTCTGCATCCTCCCGGTCTTCGCGGCCGAACTGGTAGAGATCGAGCAGCGTATCGACGCAGGCCTGTTCGCGCTGGCGCGCCCGATCCTGCATTTTGGTCCAGGTGGCCTCCCGGTCGACCTCCGGCACGGATTGCCGGAAGGCGGCTACATCAATGAGCATGCTGCTGATCGCTTCGAGTGCGGCCTTTCGACGCTGTTGCTCTTCTTCGCGTCGATGGCTCAGCCAGCGCTCAAGCGTCGGCGCATGCACATCGAGTAGCCCAGTCAGCTTCGAGAAGAGTCGCTCCTCGGTGGCCGGGTCCCGCACTACCGCATCGAAGGCGAGCACGCTGTGCAGCATTACCCGGGCGAGTGCTTCGCGCCACTGGTCTTCGCGGCTGGCCGGTGAGGCGGTGAAATTGAGCACGGCCACGATCGGACGGCCGCATTGGCCGAGAATGGCCAGTTCGTCCTGGTATTTTTCCAGTACCGGTTCGCGTGCATCGATCACGTAGAGCGCGACATCGACCTCCAGCACCAGTTCGAGCACGCGGCTTTCATGGTCGAAGCGCTCGCGCAGATGATCGTCGGCGAGTAGCTGGGCGATCCGGTCCGGGCCGTCGTGGCGTTTGCCGGGCAATGTCTCCAGGGTATCGATCAGTTCCGGGGCATTTTCCAGGCCGGGTGAATCGAACAGCTCGATGAGTGCCTCGTCTTCCACGCGCAGGACCGCCGAAGTCACCTGGCGGGTGGTGCCACCGCGATCATCAACCCGGCCGAAATCGCCGCTTCTGAGCAAGGTGCGCACCAGCGAGGTCTTGCCGGTATTGGTGTGACCGACCACGGCCAGTTTCAGCGTCCGGCCACTCACCGGGAATCTCCAGCCAGTATCTGTTTGAGGCGGGCGATGGCGGCGGCTTCCGGCACATCGATGTCGTAGGCCACGGCTTCACCACCGACGCGTTCGGCCAGGGACTCCCAATCGGACAGTCGGCTCGAGAGCCGGCCGCCGCGCTCGACCAGTCGGTCGGCTTCGAGCAGGATCAGCACGGGGATGGTTTGCGCCCGATCGGCCGTGTCATTGATGAAGCGCTCGGCGGCGGCATCGGGGGTGCGCAGCATCGAGCAGCACACCAGCAGCACAGGCGGGGGTTCCGTCAGGGCTTCGAGTGCGGCGAGGATGGAAGCCTTTCCGGCGCGGTCATTGGCATGACCGATGTTGCGCGTCGGAATTCCGGGGATGGTCGGCGGCCAGTCGTTGTTTTCGTTTTCCAGCTCAAGGCCGACCAGCACTGCGTCACCGGCTGACTTCGCCGGTCGTTGCCGGCGTCGAACCGGCGCGGCGGCCGGCACCTGGCCGTGCTCGGTGGGTTGCTCCCGGGGATCGCGCAGTGTTCGGCTGAGCCGGAGATAGCCCGGCAGGGAGGTATCCAGCACAAGCCGCCGGCCGGACAAGCCGGCCATCAGCCCGCAAGCGACCAGCAGGATCAGGCGAGGCAGCAGGCCGTAGACGAGCAACATGGCCATGAGGAATTGCGCCCACAGCGCACGGGCTTCCGGCAACAGATCGCCTTCGCGCCCGCCCAGGATCCATTGGGCCTCGGGCGGCGGAATCAGTCCCAGCCAGGCCGGCGGTGCGGCCATCGTGCGGACCAGGCCGACAACGGTTTCATCGGTCAACAGCGTGGTCCCCCAGATCAGATCGTACTGGGCCACGCTGAAAAAGAAGGTCAGCGCGGCCAGGGCGCTCAGCAGATAGATCGACCAGAACGTGTGGGCCAGCGTGCTGAGCAGCCAGCGGCCGAATCCGGTTCCCAGCGCACGGCCACCGGCCAGGGTGACCTCGACCGCGTGCTCACCGGTCAGCAGCCTGGGGCCCAGCCAGCCCAGTGCCCGGCGTACGAGGTGCCCGGTCAGGCTGCCCGAACCGCCCTGTTTTCTGCCCGAAAGCATGAGCACGATCCACAACACCAGCATCAGGGTCGGCAGCGCCAGCAGGGTGGCCGTGGCCAGCAGAATATCGACGTGTCGCTGTGCGATACTGGCCCGGGCGGCCAGTATTCCGAGCACGGCTGCCAGGATCAGTATGAAGAGGGAAAGATTGCGTACCAGCCTGATCAATCTGCGAATGTCGATGCGGATTCCATCCGCGTCCGGCAGCGCGGCGGCACGAGCAGCCAGTCGCTGGCCGAGCGTGCCCGGCGCGGTTCTAGCCAGCGCGTTGGCGGCCTCGTCGTCCCGGCTGCGTCCCTCGCGTTCTTCCCGCAAGCGCACCGTTTCGGCCAGCAGCCAGTCTGTGATCGGAAGGGTCTGTGGTTTCACCGTGAGCGCATGGTGTTCGTCAATTCATTCCCATCATAGTCGTCCTCATCATCATAAGTGTCCTGCCACGACCGCAAGGCGGTTTTTTTGATCGTGGTCAAGTTCGGAACTACCGGGCAGAAAGGATAATAGCGCCGGAGCAAGAAACCGGCATCTGACAGGGAGCCATTTGAATGAGTCAAACCACCACCTATAACGACAAGGTCGTCAGGCAATTCGCCCTGGTGACGGTCATCTGGGGCATCGTCGGCATGGTCGTCGGTGTGTTCATCGCCGCCCAGCTGATCTGGCCCGGCCTGGGCTGGGAGATCTCGTGGCTGAGCTATGGGCGGCTACGCCCGCTGCACACCAACGCGGTGATCTTCGCCTTTGGCGGCTCGGCATTGTTCGCGACCAGTTACTACTGCGTCCAGCGCACCTGCCATGTCCGGTTGTTCTCCGACAAACTCGCTGCGTTCACCTTCTGGGGCTGGCAGGCGGTGATTGTCGGTGCGGCCATTTCGCTGCCAGCCGGACACACCATGGGCAAGGAATACGCCGAGCTGATCTGGCCGCTGGCCGTGCTGGTCGCTGTCGTCTGGGTGGCCTACGCCATTGTCTTCTTCGGCACGATTGTCAAGCGCAAGGTCAAGCACATCTACGTGGCCAACTGGTTTTTCGGTGCCTTCATCCTGACCGTGGCGGTGCTGCATATTGTCAACAATCTGGCCATTCCCACCGGATTGCTGCATTCCTACCCGATCTATTCCGGCGCGGTCGATGCCATGGTGCAGTGGTGGTACGGGCACAACGCCGTCGGCTTCTTCCTGACCGCGGGCTTCCTGGGCATGATGTACTACTTCGTGCCCAAGCAGGCCGGGCGCCCCATCTACTCCTACCGGTTGTCGATCGTCCACTTCTGGTCGCTGATCGCCATCTACATGTGGGCCGGGCCGCATCACCTGCACTACACCGCGGTGCCCGACTGGGTGCAGACGCTGGGCATGCTGTTTTCCGTGATGCTGCTGGCGCCTAGCTGGGGCGGCATGATCAACGGCATCATGACCCTGTCCGGTGCCTGGCACAAGCTCAGAACCGATCCGATCCTGCGCTTCATGATCGTGGCCCTGTCGTTCTACGGCATCGCCACGTTCGAGGGGCCGATGATGTCGATCAAGACGGTCAACGCCCTGAGCCACTACACCGACTGGACCGTCGGGCATGTGCATGCCGGTGCGCTGGGCTGGGTGGCGATGATTTCCATCGGCGCGATCTACAGCCTGTGGCCGCGCCTGTTCGGGCTTGACGGGATGTACTCGACCCGGCTGATCGAATGGCATTTCTGGGTCTCGACCATCGGCACCGTTCTCTACATCGTGGCCATGTGGATCGCCGGTGTGATGCAGGGCCTGATGTGGCGCACCTTCAACGAGGACGGCACGCTGACCTATACCTTCGTTGAAGTCCTTCAGTTCACCTACCCGTACTACGGCCTGCGCCTGTTCGGCGGTATCGTCTTTACCTCCGGCATGTTCTTCATGGTCTACAACATGTACAAGACCTGGCAAATGGCGCCGAAGAAGGATATTGAAGTGTCCGTCAGTGAACCGGCCAAAGCCTGAAGGAGATTGAATCATGCATGAGAAGATCGAAAAGAACATCGGCCTGATGGCCGTCCTCATCGTGGTCGCGATCAGCTTCGGTGGCCTGGTCGAGATCGTGCCG
>SLIA01000306.1 GCA_007135935.1 Wenzhouxiangella sp. | reverse complement strand
GGCGGTGAAGGCCCGCGCGTGCGGGATGACCGAGTAGTTGACGCCGCTACTGTCCAGGAAGGATTTCAGTGCTTGTGCAGGCATGGCTTGTCACCTCCTGTGGTGGGAAAGACAGCCGGAAACCAGTATAGCAAGCCTGTATGGAATGTGAGCTCGATCACGCCAGGGTCGCAGCGATCGTCGGTCAGAAACTCGACCCGGGCTGCTTGAGGAATGCCAATTCCTCGGGCGTGGAGTCGCGTCCGGGCTCATTGCGCTGCGCCCGCAACTCTCCGATGTCGATGGGCCTTTGGTTCCTCGAGCCGCCCGAGAAAGGTGGCACTGGTTGGACTGCATGTTCGTAGGAGGGGAGGCGGCGTTGTGAATTCGACGCCCGGCCTGGAACCATCGATACATCGAGGGAGCTTTGATGAAGACAGGATCGCGAATGATGTTGGTGATCTGTGCCGGCTGGTTGCTGTCCGGTACTGCAACGCCGGCAGCGGGGGAGCCCGGGGCGGAGCGGCCGCAACCGGATGCGGTACATGCCGACAGTATCGAGCATCGGCCGCTCGTCACCTGTCCGGGCGGCCTGGATCAGTGGGCACCGGCGCGCACGGTCCTGCAGGTGATCGATCTGGAGGTCCATCGCTGGCATGAGTACGACTTCGAGGATGGCACGCGCTGCATCGTGCTGGAGCGGCCGGAGCGCCGCATACTGAACCGGGGCGAAGCCGCCAGCCTGCTCGAGCGCTCGGCCGGATGGGTCGATCAGGTGCCGGATGCCGAGCGCCTGGAGGTATTGCCGGCCGACGATCCGCAGCTTGACGCCCCACCGGCCTCGCCGCCGGATCTGCCACCGCCGACTGACCGCTTCGATCCGGCGGCACTCAAGCCCGATACCGATTACCGGGAGTTACAGCGGTCGGATCGCGATGCCCTTGAAAGGCCGGCCCCTGACGCTGGTCCGGCCAGGTCCGATGAGGCACCCACGGTGGTTATCGGAGATGACGAGCGGGTCCGGCGCAGCCTTTCCCAAGTGCAAAGCCATCCGTGGAACACGATTGGTTATCACCGCCACCAGTACCCCAATATGGCGACTCGGCGATGCACCGCCTTTCTGGTTGGCCCGCACCTGGCGTTGACCAACGGACATTGCGTGTACAACGATGATCGTGGTGGATTGTTGCGGGCGGCGGAGTTCTCGCCCGGCCAGTACCAGCCGGGGCAGGGCGAGAGCGTGGTGCGGCCATTCGGCATGCAGCCGGTCTATCGCTTCCGGGTCAACCAGCAGTGGATCGATGGCGGCGGCTGGATCTACGACTACGCCGGGCTGAATCTGAGCCGGACATTCGGCGAGATCACCACTTTCATGCCGCTGGTCTTCGACGATCCGGGCGCACGGATCATGAATACTTCCGGCTACCCGGCCGACGTCCATCTCGACACGCCGGACGAGGAAAGCACGACTTTTGCCCAGTGGTACAGCAGCAGCAGCGAGTCCAGCACCGGCGGCACCAGCGACCGGTTGCTGTATCACGATGCCGATACCAGCGGCGGCCATAGCGGATCGCCGTTGTGGCGTTTCCTGAATCCGGACCGGCGAATCATCGCGATTCACTGTTGTGGCAGTTCGAGTGCGCAGATCAACTGGGGGCCGCGGCTGGTCAGCCAGAACCTGGGCGTTATCGAAGGCTGGCTGGACTGGACGCCGCCGGGCGAGCCGGGTAGTGCCGACGATTTCGGCGAGGAAAGCCTGCCGGCAACCGGGCAGGGGGCGGTTGCCGCCAGCAACGTGGGTGCGACCCTGCAGATCGGGGAACCCGATCATTGCGACTTCCCGGGTGGACGCAGCATGTGGTGGTCGTGGACGGCGCCGGTGGCTCGCGAGGTGACGTTCCACACCTCCGATACCGGCATGGACGTGCTGCTGGCCGCCTATGCCGGTAACTCGCTGGCCGCCCTCGACGAGGTGGCATGTGACGGCTCTGCCGGCACGAACAACGCGATTGCCTTCGAGCCGGCAGCGGGAGCGACGTATCACTTCGCGGTCGATGGATACCAGGGCGATGAGGACGTGTTCGTACTCAACTGGGTTGTCGAACCGCCGGACAACGACTCGTTTGCCAGCCGCCGTTCGATGCAGGGCAACACCGGCTCGGACTCCGGCGACAACTGGGGTGCCAATCCGGAAGATACAGACTTTGCGGGAGTATGCGGTGCCACCGATGCGGCAACCATCTGGTGGTCGTTCACCACCGGCGAGCAGCCCGGCGAACTCATGCTCGACAGCCTCGGCTCCGAGGTCGATGTGATGCTTGCTGTTCATGTCGGCTCCGATGTGGCTGGCCTCGAAGAGATTGCCTGTGACGACTCGCCGGGCGGCGCCGGCAGCCTGTCGATCCAGGCCGACGAGCACACCGAGTATCACCTCGTGGTGGCCGCAGCGGATGGGGCGACCGGACCGGTCACGGTCAACTGGTCGTTCGATGAGCAACCGATGCCCGAGATCGACTCGGTGAGTCCGGCCAGCGGTCCGGAGACCGGCGGGACCGGTATCGCGATCAGCGGGCAGTCTTTCGCACCGGGCGCGCAGGTCCTTCTCGGCGAACTGGCTTGCGAGGACACCGAGGTGGTTTCCAGCTCCAGCATCCACTGCACGGTGCCGGCGGCCGAAGCCGGGGCAGTTGACGTCACGGTGACGAACCCGGATGATCGAAGTGTGACGCTTGTCGAAGGCTTCGTGTACTTCGAGTCCACCGGGCCGATTTTCGGAGATCGTTTCGAGTGGCTGGAAGATTGATCTCTGGGGCGAGCGGTGGCAATGCCTGGTTGGCTGGAGGAGTGGCGATGTGGAAACGGCTTGTTGTGGTGTTCTGCTTCGGGCTGGCGGCGGTGATGCTGTCTGCCTGCGAGCGTGGGGAGGATGTCGAGATGGATGAACCTGCCAGGCGGCCGGCTGAAGTCGAACAGGCCGTGGAGCGTGAAACCGACCCGCAGGTCGACGATGAGCAGTTCGGCCGGCTGGCAGCCGATCAGCGCGATTTTGCCTTCAGCCTGCTTGAGCAGCTGGCAGAAGATGGAGACGACAACCTGTTCGTCTCGCCTTATTCGATTGCCGCGGCCCTGGCGATGGTCTATGCCGGTGCCGACGGCCAAACGCGCCGCGAGATGGCCGAAACCCTGCATTTTCGGCTGGACGACGAGGCGCTGCATCCGGCCTTCAACCGTCTCGAACGCGAGCTGGCGGCCCGTGCCGAGACCAGGCCCGACAACGACGGCGATGCCTTCCGGCTCGATGTGATCAACCAGACCTGGGGGCACGAGACCTTCGATTTCCAGCAAGACTATCTGAGTCTGCTGGCCCGGCACTACGGGGCGGGCATGCGCCAGGTGGATTTCCGCAATGCTTTCGAAGCGGTGCGACAGGAGATCAACGACTGGGTGGCCGATCAGACCGAGCAGCGCATCGAGGACTTGCTGCCGCAGCAGAGTCTCAATGCCGACACGCGCTTCGTGCTGGTCAATGCCATCTACTTCCTGGCGAGCTGGAAACATGCCTTCGACGAGGACCAAACCAGCGACCAGCCGTTCACGCGCCTGGATGGCGGCGCGGTGGATGTGCCGCTGATGCGCCAGACCGAGCGTTTCGGATATCACTCGGACGAGCAGACCGTGGCCGTGTCCATGCCCTATGTCGGCGACGAGATCGAGCTGGTGGCGATGATGCCGGCCGATCCGGAGCAGTTCAATCAATGGGCCGCCGGGCTCGATCGTGAAACTTACGACCAGGTGCGCGATTCGATGAGCGAACGCGAAGTCGCACTGCACTTTCCACGTTTCGAATCCGGTTCCGACCTGAAGTTATCGGAAGTGCTGCGCCGCATGGGCATGATCGATGCCTTCGACGAGTGTGCTGCCGACTTCCGCGGCATTACCGGCGTCGAGCCCTGCATCGTCGATCGCTCGCTGTATATCGACGAGATCTTCCACAAGAGTTTTGTCGATATCGACGAGGCCGGCACCGAGGCGGCCGCGGCGACGGCCGTGGCCATGATGCGGGTGACCGCGCTGCCCCCCGAGCCAACGACGGTGCGATTCGACCGGCCGTTCTACTACTTCATCCACGACCGCCCGACCGGCACTGTGCTGTTCGCCGGCCGCATGCTCGATCCGACCGCAAGCGACTGAGCGGCCCCGAGTTCAGCGTTCAGGGGGCGGCGATTTCGCCGGCGTCGGCGCCGGCAATATTCATCGGCGCGTATTCGGGCGACGGGTAATCGGCCACGGCCTGCTCGATGCGGTAGTAGAGTTCGTTGGTCCACTCCGGCAGGCCGCGCGGTATGGGGAAGATACTGCGCTCGCGCGGGTCGTGCGGGGCGATGATCAGTTTGGTGTTGTCCAGGCCGACATCGGCGACCATGACGAACAGCTCCTCGATTGCCGGGTCGCCGATGGCCAGACAGCCGCGCGAGGCCGCGCCGCCGTGGATGAAGATGTTCGATCCGAGATCTTCGCGATCGTCCAGCCTGGCCATTCTGCGGTCGAAGTAGTTGGGGTAGTTGACCCGCAGGGACAGGTGGAAAGCACTGTTGGGATTGAAGGCGTTGAGCCGGTAGATGCCCTCGGGCACCTGGAAGTCGCCGCGACGGCGCTTGGGTCCGGGCAGACCGGAGGCATCCTTGACCGGGTAGCTGTGGACGCGATGGGGCTGACCGTTCTCATAGGCCCAGATCTCGAGTTCGCGTTCCTCCTTGAGCGCGATCAGCGTCAGCCGCTCCGGCGGGTAGGACAGGCCGAGTTCAGCGAAGCGCGGGCGCACCGACTCATCGATGCGTGGCGCGTAGCGCTCCAGCGCCTGGGACAGAGTCAGGGTGTGGTTTTCCCGGGGCTTTTCATCCGGCGTCGGATCGTGAGGAACGCCTGCCGAGCCCCACTGCGGGTATAGCAGGAGCAGCAAGGCGATGATCAGGCCAGGGAATCGGGACATCGGCATGGGGCGTTGACGGGTCCTGTCCGTGCGATTGCTGCCAAGTCTAGCCGCGGCAGAGGCCTCCGGTAAAGTCCAAAAGCCCGCCGCCGCTCGCGGTCTGGTAGTCTGCCCCGAAGAACTGCATGGAGCGTTTCATCATGGTGGGTATTGTTCGGCGGTGGAGCCTGACCGGCGTGACGGGGATGCTGGTCGGGCCGATTCTGGCCTCGGGGCTGCTGGTTGCGCCGTCCTGGCTGGCCGCGGATGATTCCGCTCTGCCGCTGAGTGCCTCGGTCATGACGGGGTATCGCGACGGCGGGCGCTTCGAAGTGCCGGGAAGTGGCGACCGTTCGAATCTCGACGGCGAAGTCAGTCATGCCGTGACCCTGGGTTACGAGTTCGAGCCCGGCAATGCCTGGGAGCTTTTGTATTCGCAGCAGCGAACATCGTTGCCGGCCGCGGGCGTGGATGTGGATGTGTCCTACCTGCACCTGGGCGGGCGACTCAAGTTCGCCGGCCATCACATCGTGCCCTACATTGCCGGCGGCGTCGGGGCGACGCGCATCAGCGCACGCGCCATCAATGTCGGCAGCGAATTACGCCCCAGCCTGTCGGTGGCCGGCGGCCTGGAGTGGCCGCTGACACGCTACTTCGCCCTGCGCATGGAAGCGCGCGGCTACCTCACCATGGGAGGTGGAGACCGCGGCCTGTTGTGCTTCAGCGGGCCCGGCGACGCCTTCTGCGAGCTGGCCTGGAGCGGGGACGTGCTGGGTCAGGCCGAGGTGCTTGGTGGCATGACCTTCCGTTTCTGAGCCGCCCCTGCCGCCGCCGCGGGCCTTGCAAGGAGTTGGATGATGACGCTTGTGACCTGGATCGGGATTTTCGTGTGCCTGTCGCAATCGGCCATGCTGTCCGGACTCAACCTGGGGCTGTTCTCGATGAGCCGCCTGGAATTGCAGGTCGAGGCGCACAAGGGCAGTGTCCGGGCACGCCGCGTGCTGGCCTTGCGCGAGAATGCCAACTTCGCCCTGGTGACCATCCTGTGGGGCAATGTCGGTGTCAACGTGCTGCTGGCGCTGCTGTCGGGTTCGGTGCTCACGGGCGTGGCGGCGTTCATCTTCTCGACCGTGATCATCACCATCTTCGCCGAGATCATCCCGCAGTCCTATTTCACTCGCCATGCATTGCGCATGGCCTCGCTGCTTGCGCCGGTGCTGCGGTTCTATCAGATTTTGCTCTACCCCGTGGCGCGACCCACGGCCTGGGTGCTGGACGCCTGGCTGGGCGGAGAGAATATCCGTTATTTCCCCGAGCGCGATCTCAGGCGGGTGATCCGGATGCACATGGAAGCCGCCGAGAGCGATATCGCCCGCCTGGAGGGGCAGGGCGCACTCAATTTTCTGGAGATCGACGATGTGCCGCTCGATCAGGAGGGTGAGCCGATCGACCCGGCCAGCGTCGTTACCCTGCCGTTCAGAGACGGCCGGCCGGTTTTCCCCGAGATTGCACCCGATCCGGAGGATCCGTTCCTGTGCCGGGTCAACCGCTCCGGCAAGAGCTGGGTGGTCGTCGTCGACGAGGCCTCGCGGCCGCAACTGGTGATCAGTGCCGATGATTTCCTGCGCGAGGCCCTGTTCAACCCGCAACACTTCAGTCCCCGGCGACACTGCCACCGCCCCATCATTGTCGAACACGGCCAGCGAAGGCTCGGGGATCTGATCGGGCGGTTTCATATTCGCAGCGACGAAAATGGCGATGACATCGTCGAGGACGATGTCATCCTGCTGTGGGGCGACCAGCCGAGGGTCGTTACCGGAACGGACATACTCGGTCGCTTGTTGCGCGGCATTGCCGTCGAGAAGCGTGTAGGCCCTGTGCCTTCAGGGTCTGCTATTAACCCGGAAATCAAATAGATTGCCGGGTTAATGCCCGGCCGGTACGGCCGGGGCCGCGAAGCGAAGGCATTTGCGGACATGCGCCGCAAGTACCGTGCAACGAATACCGTAGGTGTTTCGTTGCCGGGCCAATAACTGAGCCCGGCGGCACGAAGTTGCCGCCATCGGCTGGCTGGTCGATAATGCCGCGTCGTCTGTCAATGCCCGAGACCGCCTCTTGCGTCAACTCAGTCTGATCGTCAATCCGGCAGCCGGACCATGCCCGCGCCGGGCTCGCAACCTGGTGGATCGCCTGCGCGAGCTGTGTCCGGACGACGAAGTGCTGGTCACCGAGTCACCGGGTCAGGCGCGACGGTGGGCGGCCGAGCGTCGGGGCAGGCCCGACCTGGCCGTGGTTGCCGTGGGCGGGGATGGCACGGTGCACGAGGTGGCCAATGGTCTGCTGGGCGGAGGGGCGATGCTGGGCGTGTTGCCGCTGGGCTCGGGGAACGATTTCGTCAAGATGCTCAGCAGCCCGCGCGATCCGGAGCAGGCGGTGGCCTGGTTTCGGAAAGCGGAGCCGCGCCGGTGCGATGTCGGCGAGGTCATGCTCACACACACCGACGATCGTCGCGAGCGCCATCTGTTCATCAATGGACTAGGGGTCGGGCTTGAAGCGGTGGTCGCCAACTCGGCGCGCAATGCCCGCTACCTGAAGGGCTTTGCCCGCTATCTTGTGGCCGCGTTGTGGCACCTGGCGCTTTACAAGCCGCCACGCATGCAGGTCGGGGGAAGTGACGGCGAAGCTTTGCGGCGGCAGTTTCTGGTTGCCGTCGGCAACGGTTGCTGTGCCGGTGGCCGCTTTCGCCTCACACCCGATGCGCGCATCGACGATGGGTTGTTCGATGTTTGCCGGGTCGATACCGTGTCGCGGCTGCGGCTGCTACGCATCCTGCCGAGTGTGCTGAGTGGCCGACACACGCGTTTTGCCGAGGTGCGAATGTCGCGCGTCGCGGCGATGGACATCGACTGCCCGGATGGCTGCATGGTGCATGCCGATGGCGAAGTGCTGGCCGAAGAGGCCGTCGAGATTCGTGTTCGGGTGCTGCCTGGGGCCCTGCCGCTTCTGGGGTGATGCAGGGCAAACAATCAGCGCAGGCAACGATAGATGCGAAACCGCTGGCGTCCGTCGTCGACCGGGCCGTCGGCGACGATGGTATCGCCGCCGATTTCCAGCGCGCTGTTGCGGGCCAGGTTGGCCAGTTCCTCCTCGACACGTCCCGGCCGACGCTGGTAGACGCCAACGCGCTCGCGCACCGAGGCCGTGGTTCGACCGACATGGTCGCAGTTGGCGACTTCGCCGCTGCCGACCAGGCGGATGTTCTCCGCACCTTCGTCGAGTTTGACCCAGTTGGCGCAGGCGGCAAGGGAAAGGGTCAAAAACAGGGTGATCATCAGGCGCGCGGTCATGGCTTGGTCTCCACAGTCTCGGTCCAGGAAGTCGGATTTACTGGCTCCCGAGCAACAGCCGACGCAGGGGCAGGCTGACGCGCACACCAACAATCATGGCCAGTGCGAAGACCCAACCTGAAACCGCCAGCGCGGAAATGCCCGACAGCAGTGTGCCGATTGTACAACCCAGCGCGATCATGGCGCCGAATCCCAGCAATACGCCGCCGCCCAGGGCCGAGGCGATGGCACGCAGGGACTTTTTCTCGATCCTGAACTGACCGGCGAACAGGGCGCTGGCGAAGGCCGTGGCGATCAGTGCCAGCACGAAGATGCCGTTGTCGCCGATCAGGCGGACGGTGTCGGTGACGATGCATCCGGCCACGCGATCCAGTCCCTGCAGCCGGTCCGGTATCAGGCCGATGCCGGCACCCAGGTCACGCGACAGCCGGCTCAGTTCGGCGGTCACGCCCAGCGGGGCGGTGCGCAGGTAGGCAGCCGTACCGATCAGCCCGATGCCGGCCCCGCCCAGCCAGGCCGGCCAGCGTTGCACCATGACCCGTTGCCACAGTCCGGCCAGATCGGTTCGGGCCGGCGGGCGTGGTTCCGGTGCCGGCAGGTAGCGCAGCAAAACAATGGCGACCGCCGCCAGAACAAGCAGCTGCATGCCGGTGGCGCCGGCATAGCCCAGCGAGGCCGGCAGCCAGGTTGCCGGCGCCTCGGCCACGCTGGCATTCCAGAAGGTATTCCAGACCCTGAAGCCTGCAACGAAGCCGATGATCGCACCCAGCAGCGCGAACACCGACAACACCGAACCCTCGCCGAGCCGATAGAGATGTGCGCTGATACACGAGCCCGACAGGCTCATGCCGATGCCGAACATTAGCCCGCCGAGCACCAGCACCCAGCTCACCGGCCCGATATGGGCACGCGGCGGCAGATGGCCGGCGCTGGGGTCCGGCACCCAGGCGCCGAACAGCACGATATGGCCCAGTGTGCCCACGGCCAGCGCGGCGAGAATGCCAAGCAGCCCTCGCGGATCGCGTTCCTCGAACCATTCGCGCAGGATGCAGAAGAAGCACAAGCGCGAGCGTTGCAGCAGCCAGCCGAAAGCCGCGCCGGTAATCAGCAGCCAGGCTTCGGCACGACCCAGCTGCTCGTGCAGCCACAGGCCGGAAGCCGCCAGCGTGATGACGATCAGCACTGCCAGGGCATATCGAAACTGGAAAGGCCCCGCCGTGCGGGGCCTCGTGTCGAACTCATTCATGCGCCAGGACCGCCGTTGTCAGGTGCCGGTCCAGACTCGACCGGCCGGATTGTCGATGGGCACGCCCACGCTGTTGCCGTACTCGGTCCAGGAGCCGTCGTAGTTGCGGACCTCGTAGCCGAGCAGGTGCTTGAGCAGGAACCAGGTGTGGCTGGAACGCTCACCGATACGGCAGTAGACGATGATGGGCTGGCTGCCGTCGATGCCGACATCGGCATAGAGCTGGCGCAATTCCTCGACCGGGCGGAAGGTCCCATCCTTGGGATTGACCGCGCGGTCCCAGGGCACATTGACGGCACCGGGGACATGGCCGGCCCGGATGGCGAGTTCCTGCACACCGGCAGGCGCGATCACACGACCACTGAATTCGTCCGGAGAACGAATGTCGATCAGTGCGGCTTCGACTTCGCCCTCGACCACGGCGAGTACGTCTGCAAGCCGCGCGCGCAGTTCGGGACGGGGCTCGGTAATGGTGTAGCTGGCGCGTGCATGAGAGCGCGGGACGGTTGAGAGCGGGCGACGTTCCAACTCCCACTTCTTGCGACCGCCATCGAGCAGGCGCACGTCGGCATGGCCGTACTGGTCGAATACCCAGGCGCCCCAGGCAGCGAACCAGTTGTTGTTGTCTCCGTAGAGCACAACGGTGGTGTCATTGCCGATGCCGGCCTCCGACAACAGTTGCTCGAAGCGCTCGGGGGCGACCAGGTCACGCCGGACGGTATCGACCAGATCGGTGTGCCAGCGAAGATTCACCGCGCCGGGGATGTGACCCTGCTCGTAGGTTCCGGGGTTGACGCTGACTTCCACGACCCGGACCTTGGGGTCGTCCAGTCGCTCGGCCAGCCAGTCGGTATCGACCAGTGCATCGGAGCCAGCCAGCGCGACCAGCGGACTGGCGATCAGCAGAAGAAATGGAAGCGCTTTGGCTTTCATCGGAATGACCTTTCGTGGTTGACTTGAGGGACGGTCAGATTACTCCCGCCGTCGTGAAAGCGGAAAGACGGCTTGAGCATATCTTTATGCCTTTCGGTCACTTGGTCCGCATCCGGTCCACACTAGAATGGGCCTGGTGTTCAACGAAGCAATTTTCGGGAGTCGGGCATGACGCGGATGAGTGATTTTCTGAGCGCGGTCGGCGGCACGCCGCTGATGCGGCTCAGGCTGGCCTCGGAACAGACCGGCTGCGAAATCTGGGGCAAGTGCGAGTTCATGAATCCCGGTGGCTCGGTCAAGGACCGGGCGGCGCGCTACATGCTCGAGGATGCGCTGGCCGCCGGCCGGATCGAGCCCGGTGGCATCGTGGTCGAGGGCACGGCCGGCAATACCGGCATCGGCCTGACCCTGGCCGGGAATTCGCTGGGACTGAAGACCATCATCGTCATGCCGGATACCCAGTCGAGCGAGAAGATGTCGGCCCTGCGCGGCATGGGTGCTGAACTCAAAGCGGTGCCGGCCGTGCCGTACAAGAATCCGGACAATTACGTTCACCAGGCCCGCCGCCTGGCCGAATCGCTGTCTGGCGATCATGGCGTGTTCTATGCCAACCAGTGGGACAATCTGTCCAACCGGGAAGGGCACATGCGCTCGACGGCGCCGGAGATCTGGGAACAGCTTGACGGGCGTCTCGACGGGTTTACCTGCGCGGTGGGCACCGGGGGCACCCTGGCCGGGGTGGCGATGTGGCTCAAAGAGCAACGTGCCGACATCGTGACCGCCGCGGCCGATCCCGACGGCGCCGGCATCTACAACTGGATCAAGCATGGCGAGATGAAATCGTCGGGCAGCTCGATCACCGAGGGGATCGGCCAGAACCGCGTGACCGGCAACCTCGAAGGCGCGCCCATCGACGATGCCTTCAACATCCCCGATACCGAGTTGCTGCCCGTGCTGTGGGATCTGATCGGCAGGGAAGGGTTGTACCTGGGAGCCTCCAGCGGCATCAACGTGGCCGGTGCCATTCGCCTTGCGCGGCAGATGGGACCCGGCCACACCATCGTCACGGTGCTGTGCGATTCGGCCAGTCGCTACGAGTCGAAACTGTTCAATCCGGCGTTTCTCACCGAAAAGGGCCTGCCGTTGCCGCCTTGGCTCGATAGCAACTGATTATCCTCAATTGGATGATGGCGGCCGCCGCCAGATGTAGCGTTGCCAGACCATCCACAGGCACAGGGCGATCAGGGCCAGCCACAGCACCCATTGGTGCTGGTCGCCGTAGCGGTGAACACCGAACATCGTGATCACGCAGCCGAAGCCACACAGCACCGAGGTCATGACCGGATGTCGGCGCTGGCGCTCGATGTCGCTGCTCAATGTCGTGACCATGAACACGAACGGCGCGGCGGCGGCGAGCGCCAGGCCGCTGCTGACCTGCAGCGGCAAGGGCGTGGTCAAAAGCCAGGTGCCGGTGACCAGCAGGGCCAGCTGCGCGACGATGAAGGGCAGGGTGCGCGCCATCTCGGTCAGTTATCGGTGGCCCGGCGCCGGAACCAGGCCGCGCCGGCCAGCAGGGCCAGGGCGATCACCACACCGATCCACATCTCCGGCTTGAGCAGATGGCCGAACAGCGTGGAAAAGTTCATGAACAGCTCCTCGCTGAACTGCACATCGGTGAAGTCGGCCCGATGGGCGGTGGAGTCGACCTGCATGTCGAGATTGGTGGGGACGAGGCCGGTGCCGAAACGCATCAGCATGATCAGGCCGATATTGAAGTCCGGAAAGCCGAACACGCTGAGCAGGCTCCAGGCATGCTGCAGCAGGGAAACACCGAGCGGGATGGCGATGGCGATCAATATGGGAACACGCGGCGCCCAGGAGGAACAGAACATCAGCCAGGCATAGATGGGTAATAGCCACAGCGCCTGAACGATCAGCCCCAAGGCAATGACCAGCCACAGCCTGGGCAGCGCCGAGGGCAGCCAGAAGGTGGTGATCGGATTGACTCCCGCGGCCAGGCCGTAACCGGTGGCGATCAGCAGCACGACCAGGTGCACGATGAATGCCGCAATCAGGTAGAACGCCGGAAGCAGCAGGCAGGCGGTCAGCAGCTTGGAGGCGACTGTCATGTGGTCGGACACCGGCAGGGACTTCCAGAACAGGATGGAGCGGTCCTTGCGATCCTCGTACAGACAGCCGGCCAGGTAGAACAGGACCAGCAGGATCATGAGCTGGAACAACAGCGCCGAGGAGGAATACAGGGCGCCGGCCATGAACAGGCGGCGCTGATCGGCCGGTTCCTGGGCAAAGGTGCGGATGGCGTCGAGGGTAAAGGCCAGCTCGGCATCGAAGCGGGCGCCGATGGCCAGCGCCACGACGATGAAGAACAGAGTCAGACCGGCAATGATGGCCGGTGTCCACTTGAACGTGCCGGGGTTTTCCCAGAGTTCGCGGCGCATCAGCGCCCCGAGCGTTTTGACGTGCTGCATGCTCATGCCGCTGCCTCCCCGGCCAGGCCGTTGTCGTACTCGTCGCCCATCAGCGCGACGAACAGGTCGGCCACGCTGGGGCGGTGAATTTCGCCCAGTTCACCCAGTGAACCCAGGTCGGTGCGATCGAACAGGAAGATGTGTCGTCCGAACAGGACCCGCTCGTGCAAGGGGCCGAGTGCCCGTGCTTCCTCGACCCGGTCGGGTTTGGCCATGACCTCGACATAGCGCTCGTGTACGTCGTCCATGGTGGAGTTCAGGATCAGCTGGCCGTCCTTGATGAACATCAGGTCGGTCAGGATGTGCTCGACTTCCTCGACCTGGTGGGTGGTGATCAGAATGGTGCGCTGCTCGTCGAAGTACTCGTTGAGCAGGTTGGAATAGAAACGCTTGCGAAACAGGATGTCGAGACCGAGCGTGGGTTCGTCGAGCACCAGCAACTTGGCATCGATGGCCATGACCAGCGCCAGGTGCAATTGCACCACCATGCCCTTCGATAGCGTCTTGACCTTCTGCTTGTGCTGGATCTTGGTGTTTTTCAGGTAATACATGCAGCGCTCGCGCGAAAAACGCGGGTGCAGTTTCTCGGTCATGTCGATGACCTGCCACACCCGGGCCCAGCGCGGCAGCACGGCGACATCGGCAATGAAGCAGACATCCTGCATCAGCCGGTCGCGTTGCCGGGAGGGGTTGAGGCCCAGTACTTCCAGTTCGCCCTTGAAGGAGGTCAGGCCGAGAATGGCTTTCAGGGCGGTGGTCTTGCCGGCGCCGTTGGGTCCGATCAGCCCGACGATGCGCCCGGATGGTACGTCGAGATCGACGCCGTCGAGCGCGTGGGTACGGCCGTAGTGGCGGGTCAGGTTTCTGGCTCGAATGGTCAGGCTCATTGCTGTTTCTCCCTGTTCGGGTTCGTGGCGACCAGGTCCTCGATGGACAGTCCGAGTTTTTCGATTCGCTCGGCGATGCGCGGCCATTCTTCCTCGAGGAAGCGGCGACGCTCGCTTTCAAGCAGCTTGCGGCGCGCGCCCTCGCGTACGAACATGCCCACGCCGCGTCGTTTTTCGACCAGGTTGTCGTCGACCAGCGATTGGTACGCCTTGGAGACGGTCAGCGGGTTGATCTGGAAATCGACCGCGACCTGTCGCACGGAGGGCAACGGTTGTCCCTCGTCCAGGCTGCCATCCAGTATGGCGGCGACGGTGCGTTGCCGAAGCTGCCAGTAGATGGGCTGGTTGTCGTCCCAGTTTGCCGTCATCCGCGGCCGCCGCCCGGAACCGGGAACCAGGGGATCAGGCTCAGGTTGGCCTGACGGTCACGGCGTTCGCGAGTAGGCGTCGTACCGTCGTCGCTGCTGTTCCGGGGAGCTTCCGCCGACTGTTGCACGGACGAGTCGGGGCTGGCGTGGCCAGCCTGGCGCTCGTCCTGCATCGATGCATGGTCGGTGGCAAAGGCCAGCACCAGGCAGATGACTGCCGCCAGCGCAGCCAAACCGTGCGGTATCTGCAGTGTCTTGCGATTGGCGATGGGCAGCATGGTCGGACTCCTTTTGCCGTCGTGTTGGTGTAATAGTCTAGTAAAACACCAGTACGGAGTCAAGTCCCATCTCGATGGGGTCATCACCCCAATGATCCGAAGGGGGCATTCTGGTAAACTGGCCGGATTGAACCGCTCCGGGGGAGGGCGGTCGGACCACTCACCAGAAAAATCATTCCTCAGCTAAGGAGCCAATCCAATGCACAGCATTCGAATCATTGCCGGCGGCATGCTGGCCGCTACCGTTTCCGTCAGCGCCATTGCCAGCGAGCTGGAATCCCCCGAGGATCGCATCAGTTACACCATCGGCATGGACATCGGCCGCTCCCTGGCCGAGCAGGACATGGATCTCAACCTCGAGTTGCTGGTCGAAGCCCTGCAGGCGACCTACCGCGGCGAGGAAACCCTGCTGACCGACGAGGAAGCCCTGGCCGAGCGGGACGCCTTCATGCAGCGCCGCCAGCAGCAGATGGAGTCTGAGCAGGCCGAAGCAGCGGTGCGCAACCTCGAGGAAGGCCAGGCTTTCCTGGCCGAGAACCGCGAGCGTGACGAGGTCACCGAAACCGAATCGGGTCTTCAGTATCGTGTCATGGAGGAGGGCACCGGACGCAGCCCGGCAGAAACCGACCGCGTGACAGTCCATTATCGTGGCACCCTGATCGACGGCACCGAGTTCGACAGTTCCTACGGGCGCGGTGAACCGGCCACGTTTGCCTTGAACCAGGTCATCCCGGGCTGGACCGAGGGCGTGCAGCTCATGCAGGAGGGTGCGACCTACGAATTCTTCATTCCCGCCGACCTGGCCTATGGCGAGCAGGGACGCCCGGGACCGATCGGCCCCAACGCAACCCTGGTTTTCGAAGTTGAACTGATCGAAGTTCATGACGACTGACCGAACCGGATCACGGTAGCGAGCACGATGGGATCACTCCAGGACGCCCTGCTCAAGTCGGGGCTGGCTGACGAAAAGCAGCTCAAGAAGAAGCCGCGCCGGGAAAAGCCCGGCGCGGGGTCCAAGCAAAAGACCGCCGCCAGAAAGGGGCCGCCGCGCAAGAAAAAGCAACAGCGCAAGTCTGACGCCGAGTCCGATC
Organism: Wenzhouxiangella sp.; assembly: GCA_007135935.1. Classification (GTDB taxonomy): domain Bacteria; phylum Pseudomonadota; class Gammaproteobacteria; order Xanthomonadales; family Wenzhouxiangellaceae; genus Wenzhouxiangella. Next base: position 213 of record SLIA01000306.1, on the reverse strand, counting down.
TGGCGCGCGCCTATGCGGCGCGTCAGCGCGAGGAAAAACGGCAAAAGGAGGCCGAGAAACAGCGCCGCGTGGCCGAGCAGGAAGAGCGCCGCCGGCGCAATATCGAGCTCGACCGCCTCATCAAGGGCAATACCCTCAACCGCAAGGATGCCGAGCTTCCACGCTACTTCGAGCACATGGGGCGCATTCGTCGTGTCCTGTGCACGCCCGAGC
>SLIA01000216.1 GCA_007135935.1 Wenzhouxiangella sp. | reverse complement strand
GGGGAGACCGATAAGGAGAATATCGCCCAAACGCGAAAGCAACTGCTTGAGTATTGTAAGTTGGATACGTTGGGGATGGTGAGGTTGTTAGAGGAGTTGGAGAGGGTGTGAGGGGGAGGGGAAGTGGAATCCACCTTTTTTCAGTATAGTAGATAAATAATAGACGATAGTCACATTTTAGATTGGTAGCCATGAATAGAACAGTAATGTTGGTACCCACTTGTGGGCGGGGAGGAAAGTGTAGAACCAATAATACTCTGAGGTCTATTGTTAGCGGGATATGTTACCGGAACAGGATGGATCGGATCACCATAAACTAATGTAGATAATATTTTACAGGTCCGTCCGGGTATGTCAATTAACGATATAAACCGAACACTCCGCATTGAACCATATGATGTACTGTATAAACAATCCGATGATTGCAGAATTTTTGCGAAATCCTTGACTCTCTCTGTAAAATCTGTATCTTGATACAATAAGGGGAAATTATCTCCTGTGGTTTCTACTATTTCAACAGGTACTTTCACAAATGAGTACTCAGGCGGCCTCAATAATATTTTCCTTTTTCTCCCCCGAAAAGATGCAGACTGATTTTCCCGGTAAAATTATTTTTATAACAAATAGATCATGTAATTTATAAATTATCAATCGATATCCTGAGATGCAATAGCTGTTAATCATTGTTATAAATACTTTAATTATACGATAAATTAAGATGATCATAATTAAATAATAATATCCGAAGTTACTATTAGATTATTTTTAATAATTATATGTTAAAAACAATTACTTTAAAAGGTGAACAAAAAAAAGTACTATTTCTTCCTGCAACTAATCCAATTCAAATTAAAGGAGTTGCTGGTAGCGGTAAAACGACAGTCTCATTATATAGAGCAAAACATCTTCTTGAAACACAGAGCAATTTGTTCCAGGAGGCTAATATTGTTATTTTCACCTTCAATAAAACCCTTGTAGCTTATATAGAAGCAATACTCCCATATATTTACGGAGGTTATCAAAAGGAGAGCGACGAGTTAATTACTATGATACCTGATGGTTTAAATATTCAAGTTATTAATTTCCACAAGTGGGCATATAGTTTTATCGGACTTCAGCCAGGTAAAACCCTAGGGTGGAGTGAGCAAATCCGAGTAATAGATAATCTAAAAATACGTTTGGATTCAAATCTATCAAATATCTTGCAAAAAAGTTCAGAATTTTTTTTAGAAGAAATATCTTGGATTAAGGGAAAGCTTATATCGACAAAAGAGGAATACCTAAATATACAGAGGACGGGCAGAGGAAAAACTGACCGAGTTACACAGGATGACAAAGATAGAATTTGGGGGTTATATCTAAAGTACGAAGAAGAATTATCAGTTCGAGGAAAAGTAGATTTCGATGATTATGCGAGAATAAGTCTCAAGAAAATTGAAGATACACCCAATTGGATTCCCCCTTATACCCATATTATTATCGATGAAGCCCAAGATTTAAACAAAGCTCAGATTCTAACTATTTCAAAATTGGTATCAGAAGAAACAAAATGTTTAACTATAATTGCAGACGCTGCACAAAGAATTTATAAAAGTGGCTTCAATTGGATGGAGGTTGGTTTGAACGTTCGGGGTGGAAGAACTGTCGAATTAAAAAGGAACTATCGTAATTCAGTTCACATAGCTAGGGCTGCACTCTCTTTGTTATCAAAAGAGGAAGATCAATCGGAATTCACTAAAGGAATGACAGCTCGAAAGGGGGGAGAAAAACCCAAAGTAGGGTATTTTAAGTGTTATAAAGAACAACTTAGTTACTTGAATGATGAGTTAAGCAAATTGTATGATGATGATCAGGCAATGGGTACTGTAGTTTTACACAGAACAAATGAGGGAATAAGTTCTATTAAAAATTATTTATCTTCCTGTGGACATATTGTGGAATCTATTAAATCTAAGAATTCTGTAAATTATGGAAGTGATAGTGTTAAATTATGCACAATGTCATCTATAAAAGGATTGGAATTTAATAATGTTTTCATCTTGGATTTAGCAGATGACGTGATTCCCTTTCCACCTGGTTTTATTGATAAAGATGATGAGTACCATATTTCAACTGAGAGAAGGTTATTATACACGTGTTTGACACGAGCTAGGAATAGATTATACTTACTATGCGATCAAGATAATCCATCAAGGTATATAAAAGAAATTGGTGCTGATTCGTATGATATTATTACTATGGAGGATGATAACGATTTCAATGAAGACGATTTACCATGGTGATGATAATGAAATTAAAATTAGATTATAAAGATTATATAGATGAAATAAAACGAAGAAGAATAGAATATCTAATCCATTTTACTCCAACAAGAAACCTATATGGCATTTATGATCATAAAAAGATATTGAGTAGAGCTATCCTAGAAAAACTAGATATTGAACAATTTGATATTCTTGATTATATCCAATTCACAGATAATATTAGATATGATGATAAAACTTTTATCAATCTCTCTATATCAGCTCCAAATACTTTTTTATTCTCAAAATTCAGAAAGATAACAAAAGATGATTGTACAATTAGTTGGTCGGTATTAAAAATAAAACCCAAACACATTTATGAAATCGACACCTTATTCTCTGTAACAAATGCTGGTTCAAATGATGCAAAAAGGATTGGTATCACAGGCGATTATGATAAATTCAAAATGTTATTTGCAGATTATATTGATATTAGGCATGGTCGTCGAGGCCGATTAAAGGCTTGTTATACAACTAATGTACAGGCAGAAGTTCTTGTAAAAGATTGTATACCAATTGAAAGCATCGTAGCTGTATGTTTTGAATCGCAATCTAAATTAGCTGAAACTAAAGCCGCTTTATCTCGTTTTGATACTAGCAAATTTATTGTTGATAGTGAGATATTTTCACCAAATAGAGAATTATGAACTTAAAAGATAAATATATAGGTAGTGTAAAATTAGCAGCTATAGGTGATGCTCTAGGTTGGATTACTGAGTTCGAAAAAAGTCGAAATAACCTGAAAATAAAATATGGTACTGATTACATTATCAAATTTTATGATTGGGAGAAAAAAGTAGGTGGAAGGTTCAATGGTTATATAGATTACATTAAAAAAGGTTCTTATTCTGATGATACCCAATTGCTTCTTTCAGTGGCTCGTTCAATAAAACAAAATGGTTTTCTTGATAAAGAATACTTTTCAAAAATTGAGCTTCCTGCTTGGCTCATGTATTCTAGGGGTGCAGGTAGAACTATAAAAAATGCAGCCCGTAAGATAATGAGGAAATCGGCAAAATGGAACAACAATTATTTTACTTATAATTCTGGAAAAACAAAATTAGATTATCGAGATAGCGGTGCAAATGGAGCCGCAATGAGAATCTTGCCAATACCTTTGGCTAATTTAGGGAATGTTGGAAAAATTAATGAGGAAATATTTGCAAATAGTATTGCTACTCATGGTCATCCTAGAGCTATTATTGCTGCAATGCTTTACGGTAATGCCGTTAATTTAGTTCTACAGCTTAAACCAGAAAAATATGACTATTCCTCCTTATTAGTAGAGTTGGGAAAGGATATAAATTTAAAATTATCTATTCCATTTATAGATAAGCCGTTATATAGATATTGGGAAAGTCAGTGGAACAATAAGGCTAAAGTTGCTTTTAGAAAATTGTTTGAATATACATTAAATGAAACTCAAGAGTATTTAAGAATTACTTATAAATCATTACTAAGTAATACTTCTGATGATGAAACACTATCTAAATTGGGTTGTTATTCAGATGAAAGTAAGGGCTCGGGAATATCAACAGTAATCGCAGGAATATATTTGAGTTGTAAATACAACAATGAACCTTTAAAATCAATCGAACAAGCTGTTAATATGTTAGGTGCTGATACTGATAGTATAGCTGCTTTTGCGGGAGGTATGGTTGGTGCATTACATGGACAAACAATAATCCCAGAGGAATGGAAAATAGTGCAGGATTATGACTATCTTGATAAAGTTGCGAATGGGCTTTTAGATGTAGCTAATAATAAACATGTTAACCAAGCAAAAGAGAATGTGAATTCTCTAGACCTATTTAATGATTTCTCATCTGATAGCTTTGATAAAGGTGATCAAATTATATTTAATCCATTAGGTAAAGGAATAATTACTAATATTGATAGGCAGAAAACACTGACTAATGGTAAATATAATCTTATAGTTGATGTAGAATTTAAAATTGGTCAATCATGTCGATTTTCTAAGTTATTAAAAGAGAAATAACTAGGATAATTACCATGAACATAACTCTCAACCAAATCTTCTCCCTCATCGGTCGCCTCGATGATACTCCTGGCGACGATGTACCACGTGAACGCTTTCGAATATTTCTAAAAGAAAATGTCACCGAAATCGGCAAAGTAAGAGACT
>SLIA01000035.1 GCA_007135935.1 Wenzhouxiangella sp. | reverse complement strand
TGTGCCGTCGCGAATCAAGGCGCGTTTCGCAGGGAATGGCCGTAGCCCTTGCCAAGAAACGCAACGCCGAGTCGCGCCGGCACAGTGGCTCCCGAAGGGCCGCCGCACAAGCGCCGAGGGCAGGGCAGGCGAAGCCGCATGGCGACTTTCGCGCAGCGAATGAAGCCTTGCGAGCGGAGCCGTTGCTCGTGTTGCACTCGCTTGAATTGGCGACGGCCAGTCCTGCACGCGCAACGGCATTCCAGCTTCGCTTCTTCGAGCAAGCTCGAAACCGCAAAGCTTCCATTGCCTGCGCTCGCGCGCCTTGCCCACGACGCTTGTGCGACGGCTGAGTGTTACCTAACTTGCCGCATGGCCCACTAGACGGTGCGCACCATCTGACAACTTCTCTAGTGCCTCTGGAAACCAGAAGGAACTGTTCGGCATTCTGACTGCCCTTCAGAGGGTCACTTAAAAAAGACTCTGTCGTCGAAACCGATACCGCACTGTTCCCGCTCTGATTCTCCCACTTGGTTGCAGCCCTCCTATATCAGGCGTATCCGACGTCAACTCCTTTGGCGATCAGTGACAACCGCTCCACTGAGAACTCAATGATTTGGTTGGCGCCTTGAATTGAGTCACTCCTTGGGAATGCTTCACCAACACCTGAAGGACCGTGGGTTCTGAAATAGTGCCGGTGTACGGATCGACTGCGCGCCTGCAGCTCGGTTGCTGCGCTCGCCTGCGGCTCGGTTCGAGGGCTGTAGTGTTCCACCCGCACTTCTTTCGCCTTCGGCGAAAACCGCTCCGGTGGAACGATTCAATGAATTGGTCGGCGGTTCGAATTGGGGTATTACTAACGAAGGTGCCACAAGTGACTGAGGGGCTTCGATTTTTAGATGGTGCCGGTGGACGGATTGACTGCGCGCCTGCGGCGCTTGCCCTTCGGGTGCGGCCTTCGCCGCATCGAGCTCGCCTGCGGCTCGGTTCGAACCGACTTGTTTATTGTCGGCGGTTCGAATTGGGGCATCACTAACGAAGGTGCCACAAGTGACTGAGGGGCTTCGATTTTTAGATGGTGCCGGTGGACGGATTCGAACCGCCGACCCACGCATTACGAATGCGTTGCTCTACCGACTGAGCTACACCGGCACGGTGCGGGATGTCTGCTCGACCAAGCGCGAAAGTATAGCCTTTCTGAGCCGGTTGCGGCAAGTTTTCGTGGGTGGCGCAGGCTGCATCCAGGTGTCCGGAAACGGTGGGGCCGGTCTGGGGGGCTGGCAATGAATCCCTCCGGAGTTTCTGGCGGGAGTTTGCTCCATAAGTGGCAATGATGGATGGGCTGTTCGGGGCGGCCGCCCCGCCCCGGAAGTCCGGAGCGGGGGCATCACCGTGCACGATGGTTCTGAGAAGCGGTCGTGGCTATTGTTCCTCGAACCGATCCCAGAAGACGTCATCAGGCAATTCGAACCCTTCGCCCGACAGCTCGACTGTTTCGCTCTGACCATCGTCCGTGCTCACGGTTACCTGGCCGCCGAAGCTGGCTTCACCACTGGGGGTAAAGGTCACTTCGAGCTGGCAACTGTCACCCGGCTCGAGCTCCATGTCCATGGCACAGTCGCCGCCGGTGATCTCGAAATCGGCATCACCGCTTGCCTCCAGTGCGCTGAGTCCCAGCTCCATCGCTGCCGGATCCGCTGCGTTACTGACCGTGAAGCTCGCGACTTCCGCAATGCCAACGGGCACCTCGCCAAAGGCCAGCTCGGCCGGATCGACAGTCAGCTCACCGGGCATGGCTCCCGATACAGTCAGCTCGACGGGCATTGGCACCAATTCGGCAGCCGGATCGTTGGTGCTCAGACACAGGAAACCGACGTATTCGCCATCGGCCAGCCCGGTACCGTCAACCATGACCTGCACTGTTTCGTCCTCACCCTCGCCGATCACACCACTATCCGGACTCACCGACAACCAGTCGACGCCGGTCAACTCGTCTCCGCAAACCGGCAGCGGCGCCTTGTGCAAGGTAAGGGTCACATCCGACCAGTCCATGGGATCGTTCCAGGTGTGCTCGAACTGGAATTCCCAGGTGCCGACATCTTCCACACCCTCGGCACCGAAGATATCCGGACCGACATGGGTGCTGGCATAGGTGCCGTCGCTGTCAGAACCGCTGCCCTGAAAATCCCAATCGGGATGGGGCGTACTGAATCCACCGACGGTAAAGCTGGTTCCGTCCGGGGCGGTGATCGTCATTTGCATATCCGAGGCCCAGCTTGCCGTGCCGCTGATTCCGGCAACGGTTCCCTCGAACGTGAACCCCGTGACCATTCCGCGACTATCAAGGCCACCGTCGGCTTCCCGCGTGACAATTCCCGCGCCCTGTGACGGCAGTTCAAAAGCCTCGATCAACAGATCTTCATCCAGCGCCGGGTCGTGTTCGTCGCGCATCCCCTCCCTTTCAGGCTGATCGGTGATGACCGACCAGTTCAGGTTGCCGGTGCCGATGTTGCCGATCACCAGGTCTTCCTGATCGGTGCCGCTCCCGGATACAGAGAAGCCGAACTCGGTGGCCGAGAATTCGGCCTCTGGCTCGAGGCGGGTGGTGAAGCTGAACACATCGCTCCAGGTGCCGTTGCCGCAGAAATTCTGCGCGCGGACCCGCCAGAAATATGATGTACCCAGATCCAGATCCTGATCAGGCTCGAAGTTCACATCTCCCGGGACCAGCTCGTCAAGGACGACGGAATCAAAACCCGGACCGGTCGCAATCTGGATCTGGTAACTATCCGTATCCGGGACTTCATCCCATGAGAACAGAGGTGCCAGCGATGTGTCCATGGCATCATCGTCCGGGGTCAGCGGCTGCGCTTGCGCGGGCTCATCTTCGGTGACTTCCAGTACCAGTGACCGAGTTTTGGTTCCAGTGGTGGACTCAGCGACCAGGTCAAACGTGTAACTTCCCGAAACAACCGCCTCGGTCCCGCTGATGGTCAGGTCGCTGCTTGCCGGTGGTGCAACCGTGCTGTCCGACAAGGTTGCGCCCAGGGCCGGATCGACACTCTCCACCGACAAGGACACCGGGTCGTCGAATCCGAGGATGGAGCCTACCTCGATGTCGTACTCACCGTCCTCGGGCGCGCAGACCATCTGCGTTGCCGGATAGATATCCAGCGTGTAGTCGGGCTCTTCCTGACAGTTCTGACAGACCAGCGCAAAATGCTGCGCGGCATCGGATTCCGAATCATTGACCAGCACACTGCCAGCAATCTGGTATGCCCGCACCGTGATCTCGGCGCTGCCGCCCGGATTCTGGACAAACACATTTTCAAGGTTGTTGAGCCGGTCAGGTGAGCCACCGGTAGTCGACCAGCCACCGCTGAAGGCATTGCCCAGATACAGCTCACCGCCGGTTGTCACCTCCAGGTCCAGGTCGTTGACCAGCGCCGGGTTGGCGCCCACCGCCCCTGGCGCATCGCTCCATACCAGGCTGATGCGCAAGGGTTCGCTCGGGTCGACCACACCGACCGACACCGTCCACTCTTCACCGCTGTCTTCGAACAGCACCTCCTGGTCCCAGAATTCAAACAGGAATTCGGACTCGGCATCCAGCAGCGGTCGCAGGTCGGTCCGACCCCAGCCCAGATCGTTGTTCGGTACCGGACTGCCGCCATCGATATCGTTGCGTGCTGTATTGATCAGCAAAGCCTTGCCAAGGGCAGGGCTGAAATCCTTGCCGGCATTGTGCTGTCGCCACCAGTCCGACATCAGTGCAAGGGCGCCGGAAACATGCGGTGCGGCCATCGATGTTCCCGTGCACCACGAGTACAGGCCATTGGTGCCGGTGATCGTGTTCGTGCAAGTGGACGCACTCGGTTTGATGGCAGAGCTAACCTGCTGTCCCGGCGCTCCCACCGTGGGCAGCACACGCCCATCGACAGCCGGCCCACGACTGGAGGAGTTGTACATGTTGTCGATGTCGCCGGCACGATAAGTCTGGGTGCCGCCGGTGACCACCACGTTCTTTGCTTCCTTGGGCGCGGTCAGCGACTGGCTGCCCGGACCGGAATTGCCGGCCGAAAAAACGATCATGAACGGCTCGTAGTTGCTGGAATCGAAGTTGCCGTCCAGCACCATGATGTCGTGGCTGCGTTCGCTGTTCTGGTAGCCGTGGGCCGTTCCCTCGCCACTGGTCCAGCTGTTGTTGGCACCGATGGCGCCGCCGGCCAGTGCATCGCGAGACAGGACGGACCATCCCCCGGCCGGTGGCCAGGAACTCTGGCTGCCGCAGATCGGGTTCTGGGCGAAGAACTCAACGCCCGGTGCCACCCCCAGTCCGTAGAGGTGTCCGGCACCGTCAGTGAACTCGCCGGCGCCGGAACCACCAACGATCCCGGCCACATGGGTGCCATGGCCACCGCCACCGGTTGGCTCGGCCCCCGGATGGGGCACGCCGGTGCACCCGGGGTAACTGAAACCGCCGGCGATTCGGCCGGCAAAGTCCGGGTGGTCATAGTAGATGCCGGTGTCGGAGATGGCCCAGATGACGCCGGACCCGTCGACACCCGAATCGCTCAGCCATTCCTCGTAACCCGGTACCGGCACGTTGTCGCCGTCGATATTGCCGGCCAGGGTCTGGGCGCCACTTTCATCCTCGAGTTCGGGTTCCGGACTCATGTAGTTGACGGAAATGACCTGCGGCACGGAGGCAAGTGCTTCTACCTGGCGGGCGTCCATCACGATCTTGGCATCCCACAGACGGCGGTCGGGTTGTGCCGGCCAGTCATCCAGCACGACGGCACCCAGGCTCCTCAGGGTCGACAGCACCGCTTCGGGATTGCCGTCATTGTAGAAATGCACATTCAGATTCTCGATCGCCCCCTCGAACTCGGCCAGGCGCGGGTGCAGCCGAAACTCGGGACTGAAATCGCCGCTCCAGCGCACGGCATCCACCGAATCGAGCGCTTGCAGTTGATCGGGATGGCCCCAGACGAGATAGCTGTGATGCGGGTAGTACTGGATCACCTCCATCCCGGCACCACGCAATTGATTGATATCGGCTCTCGCGATGGGACCCCTGAACTGCACGAGCCCGAGGCCGGCGCCATCCATGCGCCGTGGCGCCTTGCCCGCATCGAAGCGCATGTGAAGCGGATCGAAGGAAAAGCCGTGGACCTGCAGTTGCCTGCGATCGGAAACCTGCGAAAAACGCACACCCGAACGCCCCAGTTCATGGCCCAGTCGGGCACTACCGCTGACCCAGACATAACTGCCGTAGTCACGCGACCACTCGATGTGCTCAGCGACGGCCCGAGTCAGGTCGGAATCGGGCGCTACCACATAGCTGTGACTTCCGCCCCAGGCCGAAAAGGCAGCAAGAAAGAGAAGCGACGAGATCGCCTTGATGATCTTGATATGCATTTTTATTCTGCTTTGATTCTTGGTTATGTTCAGGCAGGGTACCTGTTCCTGAGTCAGATTTCCTCCACCCCCGGATCCAACTCATTCGGCCCCAATGGTCGCTGATGCATCGCGATCGGAATGGCTGACATGCCTGAGCCACGCAATGCCGAGCACAAGTGCGGCAACGACATACACAAGCCCACCCGGCACCCACATCACCAGGCCGGCCAGTTGCTGATCGGACAGTTCACTGAAACCGGCAAATCCGGCTGGGTGTTCGGTATAGAGCAGACCCGGGGCGAAGGTGAGTAATGCGCCGAGCATGCCGGTATGCATGACGGTCAGTGCCGCGAGGACAGCGGCAGGCCCAAACCCGGTATGGCCGAGCCGCGCCGGGGCCATCAGGCTCCACCAGAACCACAGCCCGGTTATGAAGAACAGCAGGTGGACGGCATCGTGCAGCAGCGGATCGGTGATGCTGATCTGCAGCGGGCTGGGCAGATGCCATAGCCAGATGACCAGGCCATGGGCGACGAAGGCGCTGACCGGGGTGTCGCCGGCCAGTCGATAGATGTGCCCGGCGACCGGCCCTACCTTGCGCCGAACATTCAACGGCAACGCTGCCAGGAACTGTGGCAGCGGCCGTGCAAGCAACACCAGTGGCGGCACGACCGCCAGCAGCAGCATGTGCTGGGTCATGTGTCCGGCCAGCGAAGCATGTGCCCAGTGAGCAACCGGACCCAGCACACCGGAGGCCAGGATCAGCACACCGACTCCGAACAACAGCGGCTTCCACCACTGCACATGGTGCCGCGTCCGCATCCATCCGATGGCATAGGCCAGACTTGAAATCAAGAGCCCCCAGAACACCCAGTAGGTCACAAGAGGCCCCTCGTAATGTGCCAGCAAGGGGGGAGACATTGCCAGCGAAAGGATCAGCACCGTCAGCCGGCGCACGGGGCCACCATGAAGACGGGAAAGGCAATCCAGACCAGGGCGAATATCGAACAGGCCAGCACCAGCCCTTCGACCCGGTGACGGATGCGCCGACTGGACTCGCTCTCGTCAGCGGCGGCAACCACCGGCCGGAACCACCACAGCCATCCCAGGGTGAGCATAGCCGCCAGATGCACGAGCATGAACCCGGCCAGCATGAGCGTGACCGGGTTGCTCAGGCCATCTTCAGGCGGCGGCGCCCAAAGCTGGCAGCCCAATGAAAAACCGGCATAGAGAAACACGAATCCCGATGCCCATACGATCAGGCCGGCGGACAGGCGCAGCAGTGCCCGAATCGTCCAGCCCGGCGGCGTCATGACGCTTCTCCCAGAAGCAGCGGCATACCCTGGACCAGGACAACGACAATGATCATGACCGCCGCGGTATAACCGGCCCAGATCCTGGCCAGCCTGAGATCCAGGCTGCGCCGCGCCGAAACGTAACCGGCACGCAGGCGCAACCAGCAGTAAACTCCAAGCACCCCGGCAATCAGCGCATGCAGGCCGCAGTAGCCGAGAAGGAACGTGGTCAGCGCGACATAGGCATGGGTGGTCGGGTGCGGCAGGCCGGTGGCGATCTGCATCGCACAGCCCGCCAAGGCCAGGGCCGACATCAGGCCGGCGGCCAGCAGGGCCGGGACGGGACGGCCCTGCCCCGAGGCATTGTTGCCGACGGCCCGGTGAAAGGCCAGCAGCGCCAGGAATGCCGCCAGGACGGTCGCGGCCGGCAGCAGCATGCCAGTGTCGATGAACGACTCCGGCGGCCACTGCGGTGCCACCGCCCAGAGATAAAGATAGCCGAACAGGGCGGTGATGAAGAAAGTGCCGTTGCACAAGAGCCCGGCCAGCATGCCCCACCAGCCCGGTGCTTCAATGACCTGGGGATGCAACGGCAGCTTCAGGCCTTGACCGGCGTCCTGGTCCGGCCAGTCGCGGTCGAGCCCGCCGGCCCACGCCCAGCGCAGCGCGGCCAGCAACGAGGCAGCCGCGCCGATTGCCGACAACCAGTAGATGCCGAGCAGGAAGGACAGGAAGAACACCAGCAGGCAGGAAGCGGTGATCAGCGGCATGTATGTGGGCCCGGGCAACAGGATGATCTGATCGGGCCGCCCGGAGATCGCATGCACGCCCAGGGTCTCCTGCCAGTCGTTGCGGGCACGACCGAGATACCCCCGCCCTGCCCTGACATCCTCTTCAAGGTCCGGCTGCTCCCACAACGGCTCGACATCCCGAACTTCGGGCAGGCTGGCGAAGTTGTAGACAGCCGGCGGATGATCCAGGCTCCACTCGAGCGTGCCGGCCTGCCAGGGATTGCGCCGGGCAGGCGCACCGGTACGCACCGTCGCGATCACGTCCAGCAAAAGGGCGGCGAAGCCGGCCGTCATGATGAAGCCGCCAATGGTGCTGACCAGGTTCAGCCACTCCCAACCCAGGCCTTCCGGATAGGTGTAGACGCGCCGCGGCATGCCCACCAGGCCGGTCAGGTGCATGTGCAGGAACGTCAGATTGAAACCGATGAACAACAGCCAGAACGCCCACTGACCCAGCCGCCCGGACACCTCCTTGCCGGAAAACAGCGGCAACCAGTAATACAGCGCGGCAATGACCGGAAAGACGAAGCCGCCGATCAGAACGTAGTGAAGATGGGCGACGACGAAATGCGTGTCATGGGCCTGCCAGTTGAACGGCACCAGTGCCAGCATCACACCGGTAAGTCCGCCGCAAACGAAAATGAAAAGGAACCCGAACAGGTAGAGCATGGGCAGGCGCCTGACCGGCCGACCCTGCCACAGCGTGGCCAGCCAGGCAAAGAACTGGATGGTGGTCGGCAGCGCCACGAACATGCTGGCCGCGGAAAAGAACACCAGTGCCAGGTGTGGAATCCCCACGGTGAACATGTGGTGCACCCAGAGCCCGAAACTGATGAAACCGGTGGCGATGATGGCGCCGACGACCCAGTGGTAACCAACCAGCGGGCGGCGGGCGAATGTCGGGACCATCATGGAAACCACCGCCGCGGCCGGCAGGAAGATGATGTAGACCTCGGGATGTCCGAACAGCCAGAACAGGTGTTGCCACAGCAGCGGGTCACCACCCAGGGCGACATCGAAAAACGGCCAGGCGAAGGCGCGCTCGATTTCCAGCAATATGCTCGCCAGGATCAGCGGCGGAAAGCCGATGACCATCATCAAGGCGGTGATGAGAATGTACCAGCCGAACAGCGGCATGCGGCCCAGTGACATGCCGGCACTGCGCACCTTGAGCACGGTGGCCACCAGCTCGATGCCGAAGGCAATCGCCGAGACCTCGACGAAGGTCACGCCGATCAGCCAGACATCGGCATTGATGCCGGGCGTGAACTCGCGCCCCGACAGCGGCGTGTACATGAACCAGCCCGAATCCGGGGCAACGCCGGCAAACATCGACCCCAGCAGGATCAGCCCGCCGAACAGGTAGCACCAGAAGCCGAAGGCACTCAGGCGCGGAAAGCTCAGATCGCGTGCCCCCAGAAACTTGGGAATGAAGTACAGCGCCAGTCCCTCGATCAGCGGGATGGCGAAAAGGAACATCATCACCGTGCCGTGCATGGTGAAGATCTGGTTGTAGGCTTCGTTGTCGAGGAACTCGTTGCCGGGGATGGCCAGCTGTGCGCGCAGCAGCATGGCCAACAACCCGCCGAGTATGAAGAACATCGCCGCCACCAGCATGAAGCGCAGACCGATGACCGAATGATTGACTGCCGCCAGCCGCCCGAAACCCGGCGGGGTCGAGAACAGGCGGGTCAGTTCGCGACGGTCTTCGCTGACACCGGCGGTTTCGTTCATTGTTCCTCCAGGTAGCGAGCCAGCGCCTCGACGGTGTCATCGTCGAGTGCGGAATGATCGGGCATGCGATTGCCGGGCTTGAGTGCCTGGTGACCGGCGATCCACTCACGCAGATTCCCGGATGTGTTGGAGACCGTACCGGCGCCCAGCCACCGACGCTCGGGCAGACGCGCCAGGTTGGGACCTTCGTGATCGCGGGCGGTGTAGCGGCTGTGACACTCCATGCAGTGCTGTTCGAATGCCTCGCGCCCCGCGGTCGGGCCGGCATTGCTGCGATCGAGGCCGCCCATGTCCGCGATCAGGTCGTGAAAATCGTCGACCGCATGCACCTGCACGTCAAAGGCCATGCGCGCATGCTGGGCACCGCAGAACTCGGCGCACTGCCCCCGGAACTGCCCGGTTTCTGTCGGACGCAGCCGGATTCGATTGGCGCGACCGGGAATGGCGTCGATCTTGCCGCCCAGCGCCGGCACCCAGAAGGAGTGAATGACGTCTTCGGACTCGACGACGATGTCCACGGCCTCGCCGACGGGCAGGTGCAGCTCGTTGGCGGTGAAAATGCTTTGCCCCTCGGCATCGCGATACTCGAACTGCCACCACCACTGATGAGCGGTGACCCGCACCTCCACTGCCGCTTCGCCGACCGGCAGCATGCCGTCGCCGCTGCGCACCCCGAAGATCAACAGTGCGAGCAGCACCACGGTCGGCACGATCACGCCGCCGGCCAGGATCACCGCCAGCGGCGAGGGTCCCACCGGCCCATCGGAGCGTCGGTAGACCGCGTGCAGCCCCAGTGCCGACATCACCACCATGAGCAGCAGGGTTGCCGCGATCATGATCCAGGTGATGCGAGCAATCTCGCTGGCCGCCTCGCCGGCCGGCGCCAACGCCGACACACTGGGCTCGCCACAACCGGCAACAAGCACCGTCGATGCCACGACAGCGACTGGAGTGATAACCTTGCAGGCACGCCCTGCCAGTAATCGTGCGACATGCCAACCAAGCCCGGACCCGACGACGATCGAGAAGCGAGAGTGGCGGTGGCCGGTCATCCCATCCATCCCATGCTGGTCACCTTTCCGATTGCCTTCCTGCTGGCCATGGTACCGGCCGACCTGGCCTGGCTGATCACCGGCGACGATTTCTGGGCGCGCCTGGGCCTGTGGCTGGCCGGCGCCGGTTTCGTGATGGGCACGGTTGCCGGCATTGCCGGCACCATCGAGCTCCTGGTCATTCCGGGCGTACGCCGGCGCGGAGCGAGCTGGAGCCATTTCGTGGCTGCCATCACGCTGATTTCGGTTGCCTTCGCCAACTGGCATCTGCGCATCGCCGATCCCGCGGCCCTGATCATGCCGATCGGCCTCGGACTGAGCGTTCTGGGAGCGGTGCTGACCGGCGTGGCCGGCTGGCTGGGCGGCAATTTGGTCTTCGAGCACCAGATCGGCGTGGTTCACGACGACGGCGACTGACGCTTTCTGATCGGTCTGCGGCTGTAACATCGGCTCAGATCGGCTTGGCCGTGACGGCGAACAGCACCAGCGCGATCACCAGCACCACCGGAACCAGCAGCATCAGGTGGTGCAACGGCCTGCGCATGGCCGGATCCTCGTAGAGCAGGCCCATCAGCCGACCGAAGTACACATGCACCAGGACCATCAACCCCACCCCAGCGAGCTTGTAGACCAGCCAGATCCCCATCGTCGCCACCAGCGGAATCATCACCGTGCCGGTGACCACGGCAATCACCGCCGCCGGCGAGGCGAAGGCCACGTAAGTCAGCCGGGTGCGATGGCGCAGTCGGCGAAACGACTCACCTTTCCCGACCCTGGCGTGCTCGGCAAACAGGGCCGGGAGATAGACCAGACCGGCACTCCACGCCGCGATGGCGGCGATGTGCAACACCTTGACCCAGGCATACAGCGTCATGCGCGATCAATCTCCGGACTGGACATGGCTGACCGGACAGGCCATTCCCTCCATTTGGCGGCAACACCCAGTGTAACCGGCCGGATTCCGGGCGTCCGCGGACCAGCCGAAAACGATCAACCGGTATTCTGCAACCCCTGGGCAATGCCGTGCACGGTGGCAATCAGCGCCTGTTCCTGCTGCCGGTTCTCCCGGCCACCGGCACGCCAGTCCGACAGCAATTCGACCTGGGTGAAGCTCATCGGATCGACGTAGGGGTTTCGCAGCAGGATGGAGCGCTTGAGCGTGGGGTCGCGATCGAGCAGGCCGTCCTGCCCCTTGACCAGACAGATCATGTCGCGAGTCCTGTCGAACTCGCCAAAAATCTGTGGAAAATACTTCTCGCCCAGCTCGCCGGCCAGCGCCGCGTAGTGGCTGGCGATATCCATGTCGGCCTTGGCCATGGCCATCTCGGCATCCGACAGCAGGTTGGCGAAGAACATCCAGTGCTCGGCCATGTCGACCAGCGCCTCGCGGCCGATTTCGGCCTCCAGCGCTGCCAGCCCCGAACCCAGACCATACCAGCCCGGCAGGCCATGCCGGCTCTGGCCCCAGGCGAATACCCAGGGAATCGCGCGCAGGCCACTGATGCCGGTCTTCTTCGCCCTCGACGCCGGGCGCGAGCCGATCCGCATGCGCTCGATCACGTCGATGGGCGTTGCCTGGCGGAAGTACTCGGCGAAGTCCTCGCTGCCATACACCAGGTCACGGTAGGCATTGCGGGCATGGCCGGCAAGCTGCCGCATCCATTCGTGCCATTGCCGGCGTTCGGGCGCATCGGCCGGGGATTTCATGCTCGCCTTGATGACCGCGCCGGCGGTCTGCTCCAGGTTGCGGATGGCAATCGGTCGCAGGGCATACTTGCGATGGATCACTTCGCCCTGCTCGGTCATGCGCAGATGGCCGGCGACCGAACCGGCCGGTCCGGCCAGTACCGCACGATGCGTCTTGCCGCCACCGCGGCCGACCGTGCCGCCGCGTCCATGGAAGAAGTTGACCGCCACGGCATGTGTTTCGAACAACTCGACCAGCTTGCGCTGGGCATCCTGCAACGACCAGCGCGAAGCCACCAGCCCGCCGTCCTTGTTGGAGTCGGAATACCCGAGCATGACCATCTGGCGATTGCCGCGCTGCTCAAGCAACTCTCGCCAGACGGGCGTTTCCAGCAGACCCGCCATGACACCCTCGGCCGCCTCCAGATCCCCCACCGTCTCGAACAACGGCACCAGGTCCAGCCGGCCGTCGGCAATGCCGGCCGCCCTGGCCATCAGCCAGGCGGCAAGCACATCGTCGGCATTGCGGCTCATGGAAACGATCAGGGTGGCGATGCTCCTGGCACCGAAACGTTCGTGTGCGCTGGCCGCGGCCACCAGCAGCCTGTACACCGGGTGATCGTCGGCCACCGGCGAGAACTGCCCTGCCAGCAATTCGACCAGTTTCCCGGTCCGTTCAGCGGGCTCGCGCCCGGTCCATTGCGGATCGCCAAGCTGGCGGGCAACGGCTTCGTGCAGATCGCCGGAATCGATGCGCAGGTCCAGAGCGGCAAGGTGAAAGCCGAAAATATGCGCCCGGCGCCGAAGGCGCTCGACAGGGAACAGGCCGGCACGTACACCTCGGTGGTCGGCCAGACTGTCGCGAACGAGATCGAGGTCGTGAAGAAACGCCTCGGGTTTGTCGTAGGCTGACCTACCGTCTTCAACCGTCGCCCTGAGTCGGGCCTCGACCTGGTAGAAGAAGACCCGGTAGGGCATGTCGGCATGGCGCTCGGGCACCTGGTCGTCCACTTCCGGAACGATCTCGCGGTAGTTGTCGATACGATCGGCCAGCGCCTTGCTGACCGGCACCCGCCCATCGGTCTGGCTGAGCAGACGATTGAGTCGACGCACTTCGCCGATGTAGTTGCCCACTACCTGCCGGCGCTGTTCGTTCAGGGTGGCCAGCACGGTATCCGGGCCGACATTGGGGTTGCCGTCCATATCGCCGCCCACCCAGGAGCCGAAGCGCAGCACGGTCGGCAAATCGCCCGGCCAGACATCCACCTCCCAGGCGATGTTGGCCGCCTCGGCCAGGTGTTCATGAAAAACCGGTGCGATGCGATAGAGCACGTCGGCCAGATAGAAATGCGCATGCTCGGCCTCGTCGGCCACGGTCGGACGCACGTGCGACTGTTCGGCGGTCTGCCAGGCAATGGTTGCTTCCATGCGCACCCGGTCGACCAGCCGGTTCACCTCGCGCTCGGGTAGCGACGGATCCAGACGCTGGACGAGGTAGGCGGCCATGCGCTGCTCTTTCTCAAGGATGGAGCGCCGCGTGGCCTCGGTGGGGTGGGCGGTGAACACCGGCTCGATCATCAGCTCGTCGAGCTTCGCGCGCGCCTGCGCCCAGCTCATGCCGGACTCGGCCAGCTTGCGAAACACATCGGCCAGGCTTTCGGGCTGAACGATCTCACCTTCGGCCCGGTATTCCCGGCGCCGGCGGATCCGGTGAATCTGCTCGGCCAGGTTGACCATGCGAAACCACGTGGTGAAGGCGCGCACGAAGTCACTGGCCTGAAGATAATCATCGAAGCGACACAGTTCGCGCAATGCATCGCCCCCGGACTCGCCGGAGCGGCGGTCGATGGCGGCCGAGCGAGCCGACTCGACACGCTCGAACAATGGCCTGCCGCATTGTTCCTTCAGCAGCTCTCCCACCATTCCCCCGAGCAGGCTGACATCCTCGCGCAGGGCTTCATGCTGGGGTGGAAAATCGATCTGGTCGCGTTTCATGCCGGGCCGTGATGTGAAGTAAGCCTGAATTATGCATCACATCGATCCCCCGCTTGTCGCTTGCCGGTAAACTGCGCGTTTCCGATCGCCGCCCGGGCGCCACGCCCGAGCGCACTCGACAAGCGGCTTTTCCCACTGGAGAGAACGTGTCCCCGACAAGCGAAATCAGGGTGATGGCCGAACTGACGCTGCTCGGGGCTATCTGGGGCGGCTCCTTCCTGCTCATGCGCGTGGCCGCCCCCGAATTCGGCCCCCTGGCACTGGTCGAACTGCGACTCGTTTTCGGGGCACTGGTCCTGCTGCCGTTCGTCTACCGGGCGCGCACGGCGCTGTCCGGTCGATGGCCGGCCCTGTTTGCCATCGCCATGGTCAATTCCGCCATTCCCTTCCTGCTGTTCGCCTGGGCCACGGCGGTTGCTCCGGCGGCGATCAGCGCAATCGCCAACAGCATGACCGCCCTGTTTGCCGCCCTGTTTGCCGGCTGGATGTTCGGAGACCGGCTCGGAAGACGCCGTGCGATTGGACTGGTTGCCGGCGTTGCCGGCGTCATCGTCATGGCCGGCGTGCCGATGGCCGGTGTTCCGGTCGGCTGGGCCGCGCTTGCCGCAACCCTGGCCGCCCTATGTTACGGAATGGCCGGCAATCTGGTGCGCCGGCACCTTGCCGGCCTGCCACCGATTGCGCTGGGCGGCGCCACGCTATCGTGCAGCGCCATCGTACTGATGCCACTGGCTATATGGCACTGGCCGGATGGACCGATCACAACCACCGCATGGGGCAGCGCCATCACACTTGGCGTGCTGTGCACGGGCATCGCCTATGCCTTCCTGTTCAGGCTGCTGGATCGAATCGGCGCGACCCGAACAGCCACGGTGACCTACCTGGTCCCCCTGTTTGGTGTGGCCTGGGCCTGGGTCGTTCTCGGCGAACCCCTGACACCGGCGACCATGGTGGCCGGCCTGTTGATTCTCGGCGGCGTGGCGCTGAGTCAGTCGAGGGAAAAGCCCTCGGCCGCGGGGGACGACGCCGCTGTCAGGTGAGACGCCTCTCGGTCGCTGCCTCGACAACATGCCCGGTCTGTGTCGGCTCTTCCCCAGTCGATTCCGGGGGTGGTTCGGAAGACTGCATGGCCACGATGACGCCGATGAGAATCAAAGTCAGGACAATTCCCGCGGCAAACACGCGAAAGATGATCGAGGTCCGGTTCTTCTGTTTCATCCAGTCGCTTCCTTGCGCTGTGAATGCCTGCCTACCGTAACGTCAAGACGTCAACGGGCTGTTCCCGTGACTTGAAAAGCCGGACGGAAGTGTCCCTCGCAGCCCGCCCGACTCCCTCCATCATCATGATCACGTTGGCATCCGCTTAAGGCCTGCCAAGGCAATGCGTGTCATCGAACGGACATGCTCCATCAGAGAGACTCCGAGCTGGCCGAATGCGTATCATGTTTGCATGCATCGCGACACCGACAATCGTTATCTGCCGCCAGAGGCCGAACTCAGCGAACGTTTCATTCTTTGCGGAGGTCCCGGTGGGCAGCATGTCAATCGCACCGAAACCGGCGTCCAGCTTCGCTATGACGTCAATACCTCCGACTTTCTTCTCCCGGACGTCAAGCAGCGTCTGCTGAAACTGGCCGGCAGCCGCGCCGACTCCGACGGTGTGATCACCATCGAGGCAAAGTCGCATCGCAGTCAGCACCGCAACCGCGAAGAAGCCCGCCAACGCCTGGCCGATCTGATCGAGCGTGCCCATCACCGACCGAAAAAACGCATCAAGACCAGACCGACCCGCTCGGCGAAGAAAAAACGCCTGAAACAGAAGCGCCACCGCGGACGCATCAAGCAGGCCCGGGGCAAGCCGGGGATGGATGAGTGATGGTTGGTTCGTTGGTTCGTTGGTTCTTTGGCTGGGTCGTCGTTTGGTCGTTTGGTCGTTTGGTCGTTTGGTCGTTTGGTCGTTTGGTCGTTTGGTCGTTTGGTCGTTTTGTCTTTTCGCCGCACGCCTTTCACCTTTCACCTTTCACCTTTCACCTTTCACCTTTCACCTTTCACCTTTCACCTTTCACCTTTCACCTTTCACCTTTC
>SLIA01000267.1 GCA_007135935.1 Wenzhouxiangella sp. | reverse complement strand
TGGAACCGATTCCGGCAGCCGGTCATTTTCGCTTCAATCCGGATGATCCGGGCACCTGGCGACGCTGGCTGCCCTCGGAAAATGGTGCCGTGCGGGGGCGGATTGCATTTCACGAGCTGGTGGGCCATACAGCCTACCGTTTGCGGGGCTGGGTTGACCGCTAACCCTGAACCGTGTCACAAAGGGAGGAGAACGACCTTGACCAGCATCAAGACAATTAAAAAAAGGGTGGTAAACCCATGAAAGCCGTCATCCAGGCAGGGGGGAAGGGCACCCGGCTCAAGCCCTATACCCTGATTCTGCCCAAGCCGCTGATGCCCGTCGGCGAGCTTCCGGTCATCGAGCTACTTCTGAAATGGCTACGGCGCAACGGCATTTCCGAGGTTGTCATCACGACCGGCTATCTTGGCCACCTGATCAAGTCGCTATGCGGTGATGGCGACAATTGGGATATGCAGATCACCTATAGCGAGGAGTCCGAGCCACTGGGCACCGTGGGTGCGCTCAGCCTGGTTCGCGATCACCTGGATGATACCTTTCTGGTGCTCAATGGTGACCTGATCACCGACATGAACCTGCGCTCGTTCATGCATTTTCACAACAGCCACAAGGGCATGCTGACCGTCGGCACCACCGACAAGCAGGTCCATGTGGACATGGGCGTGATTGATTCGTGCACGGAGAACAGGATTCAGGATTTCCGCGAAAAGCCAACACTTTCCTACCAGGTCAACATGGGCATTTACTGCATGGAGCCGGAGATTCTCGACCTTATCCCGTCAGGGGTGCCCTTCGGTTTCGATGATCTGATGTATCAGATGCTCGACAACGGCCAGCAGGCTCATGCCTACCACCACACCGGCCAATGGCTGGATATCGGCCGGCCGGAGGATTTCACCCGGGCCCAGGACATGGCCAGTGGTGATGATTTTCCAATGCGCGGGACCTGATGAGAGGGTCTGCTTGAATATGAAAAAAGGGGAAAACTCATGAAACGCGCTATGGATTTGTTCCTGGCCGTCAGCGGACTGATCGTCGGCGCGCCCTTGATGGCGCTGATCGCGCTGGCGATCAAGCTGGATTCGCCCGGCCGGGTGATCTTCTCCCAAAAGCGTCTTGGGAGAAACGGCGAAATCTTTCGCATTCACAAATTTCGCAAGTTTCCAGATACCTGGGGAGACAAGGGGTCGGGCGTTACCGTGGCCGGCGATGCACGCATGACGCGGCTGGGCCGTTTTCTGGAACGCTCCAAGTTCGACGAGATCCCGCAACTCTGGAATATCCTCAAGGGCGAAATGTCGTTCGTCGGGCCGCGGCCGGAAAGCCTGCACTTTGCCGACCTGTTCAAGGGGGAATTCACGCGCGTCCATGACTTCGTGCCCGGTATCTTCGGCCCCAACCAGGTGGCCTACCGCAACGAATCGGAAATGTACCCGCCCGACCGGGATCCGGAACAGTTCTACCGCGAAGAATTGTTCCCGGCCAAAGCACGCAACGACATTGAATACTTCAGTCGCAGCAATGTATTTTCCGATTTTTCGTGGATCGTGCGCGGGCTGTGGTGCAGTATCACCGAGGCGGTCAACTGGCGCCGGCTGATTCGCAATCGCGGCGTACACATCGCCCATGACCTGGTCATGATCCAGATCGCCTGGCTGCTGGCCAACCTGATTCGCTTTGAAGGACTTCCGAAAGGCAGTCACTGGGAAGTGTTTGTTGCAGGCACCTGGCTGCTGCCCCTCATATTCCTGCCCGTACTATTTCTGACCGGCACCTACCGTCAGCCCGTACGCCATTACTCGCTCAACGGTATTGTCCGGCTGGGCATTGCCAATCTCACGGCGGTTTCCATTGCCGCCCTGATCATCATGGCCTTCGTCGATCGCTCGGCTTCCATGATGATCGGGCCGCTGACGGTCATGTTCGGCTTCATGCTCATGACTGCAGGCAGACTCTATTACAGGGAGCGCTGGCGCCGTTTCAAGCAGAGCAACGGAGGTTGCCGCAATCGACTGACCCGGATTCTGATCTATGGGGCCGGTCGTCGCGGCGCGGCGTTGGCATCGCTGTTCCAGCAAGGTTTTCCGAATGTCAATGTAAGTGGCTTTCTGGACGATAACGATGGGCGACTGCGCGGGCGCGACATCCTGGGCCTGAAAGTCATCGGTTCAGAGCGCGATCTGGATACCGTGCATTCGGTCCACGACATCGAGCAGCTCTGGCTGGCATTTCAGCCCGACCGGCACAAGCATGTCCGGCTGCAACGCTGGTGCGAAGACAATGACGTCAAGCTGGTGGTTCTCCAGTCCGTGCCGCCATTTGCCGCGCTGAATTCCGGCAAGCGCCTGCCGCAGGCCAGGCTTGAGCCGGTGACAATCGACGAGGATGTCGAAACCGTGGCCACCCGTGCGGCCGGAAGCTGAGCTGATTCGTGATTGATTGCCCAATTGATGAGACCGGAACCCAGACAATTCATGAAGCAGTCGCTGCAAGTCGTTCGGGAAGCGTTTGCCGGTGGTCGACTGACTGTCAATTCGCTTGAGGATGGCAGCGGTGTGGTACTGGATGTCGAAGGTGAACAGCTCATGACGATGAACAGGACAGGCCTGGCGGTTGTGCAGCTGATTGCCGATGGTGCCGACGACATGGAGATGATCATCGGAAATGTGGTCAGCACATTCGAGGTCAGTCCCGCACGCGCCAGCCACGACACCGAGGAGTTCATTGACCGCATGGCCAAGGTATTGCAATGCTGAGCATTCGCCATCTTCACTCCAGTGAACACTGTCGCCTGGAAGCTACGGCGATACGGACGATGCTCGACATTCGAGGCCTGGCGCCGAGAGATGTGACAAACGCGCTGGGTCTTGGCAAACAGCGATTCGAGTGGACCACACGGCGTGGCCAGATTGAATTGAGCGTCGACAATCCAGCGGCGACGGTCAAGGCACCAACTAGCGTTTTCAACCATGACTTCGACGACGGTCAGGTCTGTCTGACCAGCGGTGGTCCCGGACAACTGACATTTTCGCATCGGCATCGCCATGCCGGCGAGGCCATGCTGCCCGCAAGCTTCAATCTGCTGCTCGCACAGCAGTGGGCACGAACGGGCAACATTCCCCTGCACGCCGCGGCTTTTCGGCACAGCGGACGAAATATTCTCGCCCTGGGTCGTCAGGGCAGCGGCAAATCAACGCTTGGCATGGCTGCCATCGCCGCTGGTGGGCAACTGGTTTCCGATGACTGGATTCTGGCCGCCGCGCCTGATCGGAGCCAACCAATGGTCGAACGCATGCGCAATTTCATCATGCTGCGACCCGGCCCGGCGACCACCCGGCTCTTGGCCCAGACGCACGGACTGCGGTTCGAGGAGGCCCCGGGGCACGGCAAGTGGGTCCATTGGCTGGACGACGAGCCTCACCCGCAACTGCCAGCCAGTGGGCGTATCGACGAGATCTGGTGGGTGACTCGCCCGCATGGTGGGCGCGCCGAAGCATCGCAAAAGACGCCCATCGATGGCGCCCGGATTCTGGCTGCACTGATCGAATCAGCCATGCCGCTGTTGTTCAGTGCCAGGTTTCCACATGAACGCGACATGCTGCTGAAGGCGTGTCAGCGCATGATCTCGAACTGCAAATGCTACCAGGCCGTCACTGGCCTCGATCTGATACGGAACCCCACGGCGACCCTGCAACACCTGATTGAACCCTTGGCCAGAACGACCGATACGATGTGCTGGCCGACGGAGGCAAGCGCATGAATGCTCCACCCAGCCAACTGTTCTCGGGCATGATCGACCTGCACTGCCATCTCCTGCCTGGCATTGACGACGGCGCCAGGACCATGAAACAGGCCCTTGCCATGGCCGAGATCGCCGTGCAGGACGGCATTACGCTGGCGGTGATGACGCCTCACCATCTCAACGGGGTCTACGACAACCCCGCGGACGACATTCGACAACAAGTCCGTGACTTCAGCGAAGCCCTGGTCGCTCGCGATATCAGCCTTGAAATCCTGCCAGGGGCGGAATGCCACCTGGTGCCGGAACTTCCCGCGGCACTGGCCGACAAGACCGCCATGACTGTTGCCGATCGTGGCGATGCAGTCCTGGTCGAGCTGCCGGTGCACACCATCCCGATGGGTGCGACAACCATTCTTGAAGAGATTCGCACGCTGGGAATGACGCCGGTCATAGTACACCCCGAGCGCAACTCGCAGCTGCGAAAGCAGCCCGAGCGACTGGCCGACTGGGTCGCCATGGGCTGTCTTGCCCAGGCTACCGCGCAAGCCTGCACCGGACGATTCGGCGAGCCGGTGCGCCAGGCTGCCCGTCACATGGTAACCAGCGGGCTGATCCACTTCGTGGCCTCTGACGCACACCGCGACCGCCGTCGGGTTCCACAGATGTCTCCCGGACGTCAGGCCATTGCCGACTGGACCAGCGATGAAGTTGCTCACCTGCTCAGCGAGGTCAATCCGCGGGCATTGGTGGCCGGGCGACCGATTGAAACTCAACGGCTACACGATGCAATTGACTGCGTCAGACCATCGGCTTCACTTTGGCAACGTGTTCGAAACGTCATCGGCCTGGAGACAACATGAAAGACTATGACCAGCCCTCCCGGTTGACCGGCTACCGGGCCTTGTATACCATCGCGAAGCGGAGCGATCATGACGTTCTTGGCGCCTCCCCTCACAACCAAGGGCCTGCCTGCATGATACTGAATGAACTGGAAAACCCCGGCGCCTCCTGCGCCGGTATGGTGGCTGCTGGCGCAAGATCCATCATCTTCCTCGTCTTGATGTGGGCCTGCATGGCCGTGCATGCCCAGGTGCCGGCTGGAGAACTGGAGGTGCGTGGGTCGGCCCGCGTCGGCCAGCCTGACAGTATCGGCATGATCAATGTGCGCGACACCACGTATAGCTGGTTTTCAGGTGATCGCATCGAGGTCTCAAGCGGCGCGGCGATTCTCTCGCTCAACGACGACCACAGTTTCGGTTTTCCTGAAGGCAGCGAAGTCACGCTCGATATCGAGGAAGAACGGATCCTGGCCGAAGTCCACAGCGGCATGTTGCTTTACGCCATCGAGGGTGAAGATATCGAACTGCAGGTCGGCCATGGCGACTTTCTCCACATCGCACGACCTGCCGATGAGCTTCAGCCCTGCTACGGGCTCAATGCCACTGGCCTTGTTCACGCCGCCAACGAAGTTGAAAGCGAGGTCATCGTGCAAACCGGCGAACTCGAAGGCGGAACCAGCGATCGCAGCGTGCAATACGTGGTCGAGCCCGGCGAGAAAGTAGTATTCTCACCCACCGACGTCACGGTTACCGAAATCGAACTCCCCGAGGAAGTCGAGCGCGAGCTGGATGACATGGAAGACAGCGACCAGCTCCCGTGCATTATCTGGTGGTTGCGCGAGGAAGCTGCCCGCGGCGCGATTGGCTGGTTTACCCCCGGCACATCGTTCCTGCTGGGTACCGCCACCGGCGCGCTGACTTACCACTTGCTGTTCGACGAGGACGAAGAAGAGTGCCCCATCTGCCCTCCCCCTCCAAGCCCATGACACATCGCATGAAAACATACGTGCACTGCATGCTGCTGCTTTCGGCCATGGTCATTCTGGCCGGGTGTGCCGGCGGGCCTTCCCGACAATCCAATGACCTGACGGTAGAGGATTTCCAGCAGCAGTTCGAGGCCGACGAGCGGGTCACCGAAATCAACGAGCGCTTGATGATGATGGCGGTCGAAGGCGCAGCCGATCAGGTCTACCGGGTGGGGCCAGACGATCACCTGCGGGTCAACATCTTTGGCGTCTCGGAACTGTCGGACGAGTACCGGGTCAACGGCGCCGGAGAAGTACTGCTGCCCCTGGTCGGACCGGTGGCCGTCTCCGGACTGACGCTCAGCGAGGTCGAACAGGCCATTGCCGGGGCCTATGACGAAACCTACCTGCGCGACCCCCATGTGTCGGTAGAGGTAACCGATTTTCGCAGTCAGCAATTCACGCTGATGGGTGCTGTTTCCAGCCCGCGCGTCTATTCGGTCAGCCGCCAGACCACCCTGCTGGAAGCCATTGCCATGGGTGGCGGCCTGGGAGGTGAAGCCGGCGGCAGCATCTACCTGACCGATCGCATTCGCGATCCGGAATCCGGTCAACTGGGTACTCGCTCGGTAATCATCGACATCGAAGAACTCATGCAGAACCCATCGGAATACAACTTCGTTCTTGGCGATTCGGCAATGATCAACGTCCCGCGCGGTGGTTACATCTATGTCGAGGGTGCAGTCAACAGTCCCGGCGCCTACCGCCAGCGTGCCGATACCACGGTACTCAAGGCCATTGTCGAAGCCGGCGGTCTCTCATTCGAAGCTCGGCGCTCCAACATTTATGTTCTCCAGCGCAATCCCGACACGGGCAATTGGGAGCAGCACTCGACCAGCTACTATCGGATCCGCCGGGACCCTGCAGAGGACATCACGCTCAGTAGCGGCGACATCGTGGTGGTGCGGTCCGGACCGGTCCGGGCCGGCCTGTCAACCATGGTGCAGATCGTCACGCCGCTGCGACTGCTTGGCTTCCGGCCACTTTGAGAATGATCATCAATGACTGACCGCAAGGACTGGAACAAGCCCGGGCAACACTTGCAGCCGGTCTCCGAGACCGGCCGGCAGATGACCGTGTACGATCCGGCGCTCAATGGCTCGCAAGACGACAGTGAAACGATAGACCTGGTCGAGCTGTGGCGGATCGTTCTCAAACGCAAGTGGACGATTGTCGGGGTCACGGCCATCGTGGTAACCGCTGCCCTGCTGTCCAACCTGCTGATGGTACCCGAGTATCGATCCACCGCCACGATTGAAATCCTGCCCAACCTGCAGATCCTCAATATCCGCGACTTCGAGCCCGAATACGTCGGAATGCGCGGTGAGAGCCTGTTCATGAACTCCCAGCAGCGCATTCTCACTAGCCGCGAATTGGCCGAAAAGGTGGTCAGGAGCGAGAATGTCGCCGATCACCCCGAGCTCAGTGGTGAAGTTCGTCAACGCAGTCTGCAAGGCGAGCTGCGATCGCTGATTTCCACTTTCCGGGGCGCCCTGTCCAGAAATGGCGGTGAAGGTGCCAGCAATGGCGCCACCGAACGGCCGCCGGAGGTGCGCGAACGTATCGCGGCCAATCGCTTGCGCGGTCGAATCCAGGTGCAACCGGTCAGTGAATCGCGGCTGGTGAACGTTCGGGTGACATCGTTTGACCCGCAATTTGCCGCGAGGATGGCCAATGCCATCGTCGAGCAATACATCAAGGACTCCCTGCAGCGTCGCTATGATGCCGGTAACGAGGCGCGCGCCTTTCTGGAAGAGCAACTCGACGAGATGCGGATTGCGCTCGAGCGCTCCGACCAGGCACTGTCCGATTTCGCGCGCGAACGCAACGTGGCCGACTTGCGGCAGCGTATCGAGTTGGCCAACGAAGCCATGCGCCGTTTCAGTGCGCAGCTCGATCAGACCGAGGCCGACCTGGTGCAGGTTCAAAGCTGGCGCGAATTGATCGATCAGGACCGCATCGACCACCTCGAACCAATCACCAATAGCGAGTCGATCAACCGACTGCAAGACCAGCTGCGGGAAGCCCGCAACGAGCATGCACGCCTGGCAGAACGCTTCCGCGAGGACTACCCGGCCAAGCAGGAAGCCCTCGGCCGCATCGAGCGGCTTGAACAGGAAATCGTCAGCGAGCGCGAACGCATCGTCGCCAATGTCCTCGGGCGCTACGAGAATCTGACCGCTCAGGCCAAAGCCCTGGAAGAAGCCATTGCCGAGCGCGAAGCGCGAATTCTCGCATTGAACGAACAGGGGGTGCAGTACAACATCCTAAGACGAGAATTCCAGACCAATCAGGAACTCTATGAAGGCCTGCTGCAGCGACTCAAGGAGATCGGAGTTGCGGCCGGGCTGCAGGAAAACAACATCTCGGTCATCGAACATGCCCGGGCCGCCGGCTCGCCGTTTCAGCCCAATATCTCGCGCGCCCTGGTCAAGGCATTGGCCCTGGGCCTGATGGGCGGCCTGGGCCTGGCTTTTCTGCTCGAGTTTCTCGACAGCTCCATTCGCCGGGTGGAAGATATCGAACGCCTGGTCGACCGACCGGTTCTGGGTCTCGTACCCATGGTCAAGACTGGCAAGAATCATCTCAGGGTCGAGAAACGCAAGAGCACAACCAGCGTTGCAGATATCGAACGCGAAGTCAGTCACTACAGCGCGGTTCATCCGAAGTCGGCCGTATCCGAGGCATTCCGTTCACTTCGAACCAGCCTGATGTTCTCGACCGCGGAGGGCATGCCGCGCACGTTGATGGTCACCAGCGCGTCCACTGGCGAGGGCAAGACCACAACCGCCATCAACCTGGCAACCGTTCTGGCACAGAATGGCTCAAGGGTGCTCTTGATCGATGCCGACTTGCGCAAGCCGCGCGTGCACCGCGACTTCAACTGCTTCCGGGCACCAGGACTGACCAATCGAATCGCGCTGTCGCAGAATACCGGCAAGGACAACTCCGCGATCCATACCTCGCACGTCAAGCATTTGTTTATCATGCCGTCAGGCAACTCGACACCCAGCCCGGCCGAGTTGCTCAGCTCCGACCGGCTGGGACGTATTCTGGAGAGCTGCAAGCGTGCCTTCGACTACGTCATCCTGGATTCGCCGCCTACTCTTGGGCTCGCCGACTCGATGATACTTTCCCGTCAGGTCGACGGCGTGGTACTGGTCACCCGGGCAGGCCAGACTGGCAAGGATAATTTCCGGGTTTCGGTCAAGCGGCTCTCCCAGGTCCAGGCGCCGCTGCTTGGCGTGGTTCTTAACGGTGTCGATCTGGATAGCCCGGAATATGCCTATTACTCGTCGTATTACTACAACTATGAGGTCGACGGGGAAGAGCACCCGGAAACCGGCGGTAAGCTCACACAGTCCGCCTCCTGATCGTTTCGGTCGCCGAGGGCGTGGCATCCTGCTGGCCGTCGGCGCGCTGGCAGCCCTGGCCATTGCAGTCTCGGAGTACCGCATGCTGCGCATGATCGACCGGTCCGACCCGGCAGACAGCCTGTCGCGGATTCTCGATCAGCACGCGTGGGGCAGTCATGGCTCACTGCATGCGTCCAGAATCCTGAGCCTGCGCTGGCGCATGGATACCGAAGCCGCCGAGGAACTGCTTGCGCGACAACTGCGAAGGTACCCTGTCGATCCAACCGGTTGGATGTTGCGCGCCAACGTGGCTTTTTCTCTGGATCTGCCTGCCGAGGAACGAGCGGCCCACCTTGCATCGGCTGTAGCCAGCCAGCCCGGAGACCGTAACATCCAGTGGCAGGCGGCAATGATCGCACTTCGTGGCGGCGATCGAGCACTGGCGGAGCGTCACCTCAAGCTTGCCGCCCGCGCCAGAACACGAGAAACGGGACCGGCCATGGTAACCGCCCGGCGCTGGATTGCCGACCCCGACGAATTGCTCGACCGGGTCGTGCCCGACACCGAAGCACACCTGACCGAAGCCATGCGTCAGGCCCGCCAACTCGATGACCTGGCGCTGGCCCGGGCCATCTGGCAACGGGTCGACCACCCCAGACAACCTCAAGAACGCCTGGTAAGAGACTTTCTCGGGCTCGCGCTTGACCACGGCGACCATGCATTGCTCACCAGGGCATGGGCCAATCTGGACCCGCGCTATCAGCCCGGAGGCTTCCCGGTAGGCGACATTCACCTTCCGCTTGAGAGCATGCCGGCATTCGGCTGGCGCACCCGGATGCCAGCCGGCGTCAGGCTCAGCCGTGAGCTTGTATCCGAGGCGCCCTGGAATGCGTCGGGCTCCGGTGCCGGAGCGGCCGAGAACGATACCCACGCGCTCCGCTTGACCTTTGACGGAAATGAAAACATTCGGTTTCGCCACCTGATGGCACGCTTCCCGATACTCGAACCAGGCCACTACCGCCTCCAAGGCTGGTGGCGCGGTGAGCAGTTGACCACCCGCTCACTGCCCTGGCTGCATGCATCGCTCAGGCGCGAAGGGTGGAGCGAGCGACTGGACACACCGTCCAGGAACTTCCCCTGGCAGCCCTTCGAGCTGGAACTGAAAGTGACCGAAGCGAACGAGGTTTTCGCGCTGCGGGTTCGCCGTGATCCAACGGATGCGTTTGATCGATACATTCAGGGCAACCTCTGGCTTAGCAATCTGACTCTTGAACACCTGGGACCAATCGAGCCGCAGGAAACTCTCCCGGCCGAAAGCAGCCACTCATACGACAATGGATCGTCATGAGCTACAGGCCGCTTGATATCGAGTGGCTCGTTGCGCGCCTGACCGGAGAAACCGGTGGCTGGCTCGATGCGGCAGAACTGGACGCCACGCTCAACTGGCTTGCGGGTAGTGAACGAGCCGAGGCTGGCGAACTGATTCGCCATCTGGGCAGCTCGCGCGAACGCCCGGACCTTACCCGCAGAGTCCTGCACCGAATCGACGCACAGATCTTCTTGCACGGACGACTGGCGCTCGAGCGCGCCTTTGTCCATGCAGCAATCGCCGAACCCGAACGTCGTGCCCGCTTCAGGCGCCTGATGACGGCCTTTCATCCCGACCACCATCCCGGCGACGATGGCTGGCTGACACCACGCTCGCAGGCCATCCACGATGCGTGGCGTCGGTTTCGCAGGGGTGAGGAGCCCACCGAAAGCGGCGAGGCCACTCCCGGCTCCGGCCCTGCGCCAGCCCGCCAGATGCAGACGGTACCGAGCGAACGTCGTTCGGCCAGAATTGTTCCGGAGCACACGCCCTTGCTGCTCAGACTGCGCCTTCGCCTGCAGAACGTGCGTCACCTGCAGGGCAAGGCCATGCTGATGATTGCCGTAATTGCCTTTGTCCCGGTGGCATGGATGTACTTTGCCTACCAGCCCTATCGAGAGGGGCTGCCGGCTGCACCACTGACGTCAACCGACGACGAAACCAGACTGTCAAGCGAGCTGGCGCCGCACACAGGCCCGCCCATCCTCGCCGATTTCCCCCCGCACGGTGACAGGCTTGATCAGCGGTTGGCCGAAGCACCGGAGCCACCGTCTCCGGTAACTCCTCCACCAAGTCGCGATGAGCTATTGCCAGGCGATGGTGGTCCGGTGCCTACGGAAGCGTCCGAGAAACCAGACGAGAAACCGGCCGATCAGCCATCGTCCTTAGACTCCTCGGTTGCCGAATCAGCCGATTCGTCCGACCAGGACGAAGCGTCCCCAGAAACCAGGCGGCCTGAAGCGGCAGAACAACTGGTTGTCATTACCCATGACCTGGAGCTGCCAGAGGCCATTGCCGAGCAACCAGTCGACCTGGAGGTGGAATTGCGCATTGCCGAATTGCTTGGCAGTTATCGCGATACCTTCGAACGGGGTCAACTGGACGGACTGCTCGGTCACTTTTCCGATCATCCGCGCGAGAATAGAAACGAGGGCAGGCGCTGGTTTAGAGACAACTACCGTGCTCTGTTCGACAACTCCAGCCGACGACGCCTCTACATCGATATCCAGAGTGTTACTCACCATGACAAGGGCTGGCAGGTTGACGGTCGCTTTGTGCTGCAAATCGACTATCCACAACGCCAGTCCGTCAGGGTGGATCGGCCGGTCCGCTACCTGATCCTTGAAGAACAGGAACAATTCCGAATTGCCAGCATCGAGTACTGACTCCGAAGGGCATTTGCACCTTGCTCCCAAAACGCCCCTGCCGCTGGCCATAGCCACGGCAGTAATCTGCGCGCTTGTGCTGGCGCTGCCCCTGATGATGGGGCAGCGCACGCCCGAGACACTGACTGCCACCTTGCTGACATTGGTGTTTGGCAGTCTGATGGCCGCTGGCCTGGCCATCGGAAGCGGTCATATGCGACTGCCAGAACGCGGCTGGCTGTGGTTCGCCGGCCTGTTCACGACTCTGGTGATCCTTCAGGTTTTACCGTCGATGACGCTGGCACGATGGTTTGGCCCCTACCCTGACGCATTGTGGGCACACCCGGAATTCAATCCAACCCACTGGTCGCCCGACCCTGGCGCCACCTTGCGCGCCTGGGCAGCGTTTGTCGCCCTGTTCGCCATCGCCTGGATGGGACATTCCCTGCCCCGGCGGCTTCGTTACTGGATCCTGATGGCCATTGCCGGCATGGGGCTTTTCCAGGCGCTGTATGGCTTGCTGGCACACGCTGCCGGCGCTGAGTATGTCCTGGGTCTGTGGGAACGCAACAGCACGAATTTCGTGAACGGCACCTACTCGAATCGCAACCTGTATGCAGCCTATCTTGCGCTGACCTGGCCACTGGCTGTCGGCATCTGGTGGATCCGCAAAGTGCCGCTGCTGGGAAGGCTGCCACGAGAACTGAAGGTGACCGGCAGCATCTTGTGCGGCAGCATCATCGGGGCGGCCATGATGGGCAGTGTCTCCCGGCTGGGTGCCTCGGCCGGAATATTCGGTATGCTGCTCACACTGGTGTTGTGGGCGCGTCATCGCAGGATCATTGACGGCGCCGCCATCTGGCCGGCCTACCTGGCCGCCACCGGGGCCGTCATTGCCGCCATCTGGTACGGGCTGACCCCGCTGGCAGAACGGCTATTGGCCACTACCGGAGAAGAGGTCCGCCTGGAAGTCTTTGCCATCATGCTGTGGGAATTCCCGGCCCGCTGGCACTTGCATGGCGTCGGTCTCGGCGGATTCGAAGCCGCCTTTCGTCCCTTTCAGCCAGGCCACATTTCGGGCTGGTTCGACTATGCCCACAATGACGCACTACAGTGGCTGATCGAGACCGGCGTACCCGGAATCCTGCTGGCAGGTTCGGTCGTGGTGGCCCTACTCAGACGGGGGCGACTGACCACCGAGCGAATTTCACTCTATGCAGGCCTGGCCGCCATGTGCCTGGTGGCACTGGGCGACTTTTCCTGGCACATTCCCGGAACCCAGGTTGTTCTGGCGTTTTTTGTCGGTGTGCTGTTGCGGTAGACCGGCGCCCGCACCCAGTCAGTGGGGGTTCCGTCACCGGGTTAACGGGTGAGGCTCAAGGTGAATAGACCAAACGAACAAACGAACAAACCAATCAACGAACCAACGAATCAACCAAAAACACCCCTTCCCCGCCATGCTCGAAGTCCAGCCAGGTGGCTTCGATCTGTCGTTCTGCCAAAAGGTGGTCGGCGGCTTCGGCGGCTTCGCCGACTTCGCACACGAGAATCCCACCCGGCGCGAGATGGCTGGGGGCCTGGTCGAGGAGGCGGCGAACGAGATCCAGACCGTCTTCGCCGGCTTCCAGGCCCAGCCGCGGTTCGTGCCGGTACTCCTCGGGCAGGTCAGCCATGGAGGCGGTCGGCACGTAAGGCGGGTTGGCGAGGATGACGTCGTAGCGGCCGTCCCCTACCCCTTCGAGCAGGTCCGATTCGATGCAATTGACCCGGTCGGCCACGTCATGACGACTGGCGTTGCGACGCGCCAGTGTCAGCGCTTCGGGGCTGATATCGACCGCATCCACTTCCACTTCGGGCCAGTGCTTCGCCACGGCGATCGCCAGGCAGCCTGACCCCGTTCCCACATCCACCACGCGCCGGATCTTCCCCGGATCCATCCACGGCGCAAATCCCTCCAGGATCAGCTCGGCCAGCGGCGAGCGCGGCACCAACACGTGTTCGCTGATCTCGAAACGCATCCCGCAGAACCAGGCTTCGCCCAGCAGGTAGGCCAATGGCTTGCGGCTGGCGATACGCTCGGCCACCAGGTCGCGAAAGCGATTCTCCTCGGCCGGCGCCACCTCACGCTCGAACACCGATTCATCGAAATCCGGCGCCAGCCCCAAAACCGCCGACGCCATCCAGCAGGCCTCGTCAAAGGCATTGTCCGTGCCATGCCCGAAATGCAGGCCGGCGGTTTCCATTTCCGTTGCGAAGTGCTCGATGAGGTCGATCAGTTTCACGGGAGCCGTTTGGGGTGGGTTTGGAGGATGGTACAACGGGTTGTGGGTTGCGGTGAAAGGTGAAAGGCAAAGATAGAGAGTAGGTCGGGGTCACATCCCCGACGGACGACATCGCATGCGCCCCCACCGGCCGGAACGAAACGACGGTGATGACCCCGTATCTCGTCCGTCGGCCACGTTGGGCCGACCTACCCCGGGCACTCGCGCTCGAACAGCGACTCGCCGAAGTCCGGCGGCAACCCCAGTACCGTCGAATGAGGTCGTTCAGTTTCACGGGAGACGTTTGGGGCGGGCTTGGGGGATGGTACAACGGGTTGTGGGTTGCGGTGAAAGGTGAAAGGTAAAAGGTGAAAGGCAAATCGGGGTCACATCCCCGACGGACGACATCGCATGCGCCCCCGCCGGCCGGAACGAAACGACGGTGATGATCCCGTATCTCGTCCGTCGGCCACGTTGGGCCGACCTACCCCAAGCCGGGCTTCATCATCTTTTTCCTGAACCCTGAAACCTGACCCTTTGTTCTCAAACCAACGCCTCCCCCATCTGAACCCGTGCGCCCGGTGTGAGGCCTTCGCGCCATGCCGGAAAATCCTTCGGGGTGAGGACGATGACGGTGGAGCCCCAGTGGAAGCGGCCGAGTTCGGCGCCGCGGTCGAGGAAGTGGCGGTGGATGGGTCGGGTGCGCGTTTCGGATCCGGGGCGGCGGTCTTCGGGGCCGCCCCAGGTGGTTTCGATGCCGGCGACCAGCATGGCGGCGACCATGACCACGGCGACCGGGCCGTGGTCGGTGTCGAGCATGGCGACCATGCGTTCGTTTCTGGAGAACAGCCGGGGCACGGCGCGCACGGTGGCTGCGGAGACGCTGAACAGTTGGCCGGGAATGCGCACTTCCTCGACCACGTGCCCGGCAATGGGGCTGTGGACGCGGTGGTAGTCGTTGGGCGCCAGGTAGACGGTGATGAAGTGACCGTCTTCGAACGCACTGGCCCGATCGGTGCCGCCGAGCAGTTCGGCGGCGGAGTAGTCGATGCCCTTGGCCTGCACGATGGCATCGGCATGCAATCGACCGAGTTGGCTGACGGTGCCGTCCGACGGGCTGACCAGCCGATGACGCGGGTCGGCCAGCGGCCGCGCACCGGGCTTGAGCGAGCGGGTGAAGAAGTCGTTGAAGCAGTCGTAGCTTGCCGGGTCTTCGCGCTCGGCCTCGGTCAGGTCGATGTTGAACAGGCGCACGAACACCACGATGAAAGCCCGCCGGAACCAGCCGGCACGGCAGGTCGACAGTTGCCACGCGATTGCCGTGAGCAAGTGCTGTGGCAACAGGTATTGCGGCCAGGCCCTGAGCCGGTCGCCGATTGACGCGCTCACCGGGTCAGGGCAAAGACGTCGGCGGTGACATCCTCGCTGGTCACGGCCGGACCGAAGCGGCCGTACAGGCGTCCCTGCGGGTCGATGATCAGGACCGAGGCGGAATGGTCGACGTTGTAATAGCCGGTTTCCTCGTCCGGATCCTCGAGGTAGTAAACCAGGCCGAGCTGACGGGTGAGCTGGTCGATCTCGCCTTCCTCGCCGGTCACGCCGACGAAGTCGGTATGGAACCACTCGACGTACTCGGCCAGGTGCTGGCCGTGATCGCGGGCCGGATCGACCGACAGGAAGACGACCTGTGGACGGTCTTCGCGTCCGATCTGCTCGAGTTCGCGCATGGACTGGGCCAGCACCGCCAGGGTGTCGGGGCAGACATCCGGGCAGTTGGTAAAGCCGGCGAACAGCAGCGTCCACTGGCCATCGAGGTTGTCTCGGGTAAATGGTTCGCCGGTGGCGGTTTCAAGCTCGAAATCGCCGACCAGCCTGGGCTGCGGAAAGAGCTGGGCTTCACGCAAGTCCAGCGTGCGCTGCATCAGGTTCGAAGAAAAGATGATGCCGGCGGCAATCGCGGCAACCGCCACGGCGATGATGATGAAAATGCGACCGGATTGGGTTTGGGGGTAGGCGTTCTGGTTCATCCGGATATTATATCGTTCGGGGGGAGGTTATAGGTTTCAGGTTTCAGGTTTCCGGTTTCCGGAAAATGTTCCGACACGATGTAGATCCTATGAGGCATGCGAACGGCGGGGCTTGATAAGTGGGCCGTTCGCAGATCACCCTACGCTTGGTAGGGGGTTAACACTCTGATAGGAGATACGATCATGCGAACGACCCAAGTT
>SLIA01000070.1 GCA_007135935.1 Wenzhouxiangella sp. | reverse complement strand
GACAGGGAATATCACTTTTTTTGACAATTTGCTTAAGTCGGTTAATATATTCAACAACTTCTCCGGATCGTCCACGTTATACGGACGGTGGAGTGTCAACAGATAGTAGTCGTCTGCTTTGAGATCGTATTTTTCAAGAATCCGACTGTCCTGTGCTCTTTGCACCGCGCTGCAGAGAGCGTCAACCATTATGTCGCCCGTGAGATATGATTTCGAACCGAGATTTTCGGTATTGAGATTTTTCATTGCCGTTTGAGTCGGTGCAAATAGGTAATCGGATGTGTGATCGGCGACGATTCTGTTGATCTCTTCGGGCATTTGTTTGTTGAAGCTCCGGAGACCGGCTTCGACGTGGACAACCGGGATGTGCAGCTTCGCTCCCGTAAGGGCACCGGCGAGGGTTGTGTTGGTATCGCCGAAGACGATTATGAGATCCGGTTTTTCTTTGATGATAACTTCCTCAAGCGCAACAAGCATTTTGCCCGTCTGTTCGCCGTGATTGCCGCCCTTTATGCCGAGATTGTACTTCGGTTCGGGGATGTTGAGATCGTTGAAGAACGAACCGGACATCTCCCGGTCAAAATGCTGACCGGAGTGTATGATGATCTCCGTGTGATGTTTTTGAAGTGCTTTTGATAACGGAGCTAATTTAATGAATTGCGGCCGCGCGCCGACGATGGAGATGATTTTCATATATTTTTATTTACATACCAACAAAGTTTTAGCCACGAATAAGGTTTTTCGGGGCAAAATTATTGGATTAATTTGTGAATTCTACAGTACTCTTTTATGGTTGTGAAATTTTAATTCCGTGACACATAAAACCGGGTCTCGTCGTCTTGTTCGGAACTCGATATTCGAAATTATTTTGAATTAAATAATGAATATCGAATGATGAATTTATTTTCGCTCACCTCACCGCCACCACCACCCTCTTTACCACATTCTTGCACCGCTGGGGATGAACGGTGAGCATTGCCTTTTGCGGGAAGCGGTCTTCTTCGACAACTTTGATCATCTCACTAGTCGTTCTGAATTTTGGAAAACTGTTGCTGGGTGCCGGGTGCTGGGTGCTGGTTTCAGCCTGACCACAGAAGTCCCTATGTTGTTTATCGGGACTTGGTGGGGTTCCAGGCTTGCCCGCCAGCTGTTCGGCGGAAAACGTGAAACTTTATCTCTCACCGAAACCGCATCCTCATCCCACCTCCGTCCCGTATCGGTATAGTACGCCACTTCCGAAAAATCCACATCAAAACACGGCTCGCCAATAATACCATAGTCCCGGTAGTCGTACTTCGTCCATAAAATTCAGTTATCGTACGGACTGAGCGGGCTGTCGTGCATGCAGATAGTTTTGATGTCAGAGATTTTCCTCATTGTTTCAAGGTTATCTACAAAGGATTCCATTGATCTATCGATTAGATCAATTTCCAAGTTCCACGTTTCATGTTTCTGGTTCCCGGGCTATGCTGATTTTCTCTACTTGAAACTTGGAACCTGGAACCTAGAACCTGAAACCACATCATTCCCCGTCTCTCCGTTTCCCCGTTTCTCTCCCCTACTACCTACTGCTTTTGCCGCCAAATCGACGTCCTCTTAATGATATCCGATCTCGTGCCCCATCTCCGCAATCTTTTCAATCACACCGACATCAAAGCTTTCAGGGGCGATCCTGAAATAGTACGTGCCGTGGATGCCGAGGTCGTGCTCGTGTTGTGCCATTGTCAGGGCGGAATGCTGGAGGAGGTCGACATCGTGGCGAAGAATTATGTTTTTATCCATAATGGAATCATCACCGAATAATACACAATCATCGAAGCGTGTAAATGTAGAGTGCTAAGATTGAAATGCTGCGATCAGAGATTTGTATTTTTCTAATTTGAAATCCATTATTTCACCATTCCGTTAATCTATTCCCCACACCCTTCCGCAGATGTTCGCTACCTCCCACCTATCACAAGAGAGACGTCCTCATAATGATACCCAACTTCATGCCCGAGCTCTGCTATATTTTCAATAATCTGCGGATCAAACGATTCCGGGACGATGCGGAAGTAGTACGTGCCGCGGTTGCCCATATCCGCCTCTAGCTGTGCCATTTGGAGTGCGTTGCCGGGGAGGCGGTCGACGTCATGGCGGAGTGTGACAAAGCTTTCGGCATTTTGCTGAGCGTCTGACTGGATTAACTCACGAAAGGTGAGAAAGATCCGTTTTTGATTAATTAAATTAAGTTTGTGACTAATTCTTTATAGCCTGTGAGTGTGAAATCCATTTATTTGAAATTGTACTGGTAGTCTGGATTCTCTTTCATTATTTTAAAACTATCGGGATATTTTTCTATAAACCAGACCATAAATGCAGTAACATCAATTTTTTGTGTTAACATTTTATTTCGCCTTTTTTGTAATAATTCTTTCGTGTCATTATAGTTTCTTAACAACCAATTCAATTTATTTATCAATTTATTTTTTTCGTTCACTCTAATCCCATATGTTAACTTATATTCATTTTCTAATTCATTTAAAACACCAATTCTTCCTACAAAGTTATTAAATCTAATGCTCGGTGTTCCTAACATTGCAGATTCTATTGCCATACTTTGACTGTCTCCAATATAGAAATCTGCATAATATAAATAGTGATGAATATCATTAAGATTACCTTTAAATCTGTATTTTTCAAACTCTAAGGGGATTTCTCTTTCGCTTGTGATTAACACCTCTCCATGTTTCTCGAGAATCCTGATTAACTCTATACCAATATTATTATCTATACCTGAAGCATTAATATCGTGGTATGCATCTAAATTTGAAAATCGTAAAACAAAATAACGCTGGTTAACAGGTAAATGTACTTTTCTTCTATCAGGTACAAACCAATTCGGGTGAAGATACGCAAGTTTTTGAAAGCCATCATAAAATATAGTCTTTTTATTCCATATACTATTATTGCAACCTTTTGGTGAAATAATAGTATCGAAAAATGGATAACAAGTTAGAGAACCTAAAAACAACTCTTTTGAAATTGTCACATCATCTTCTCCGAAAAATATAGCAGGTACATTAACAAATCTTCTTATATGTCCTATTTCCGGTGAAGTTCCGACCATAATATCGGGTTTCAGTCGTTTAACTAATTTTAAAAATGCAACATCCCTTTTTATAACTCCTTGTATAATTGAGAATAAATTCTTCCTTCGATATGCTTCTGATATAACAAAGTAATCATATCCGTTTAATAATTCCTTGAGTATATCTTTGTTTTTTATAGAAATATGCACATTATGGCCTGCCTTTTTTAGCGATTTAATTGTGTTTTTAAACAAATGATAATGTGCAGGATGGTTAAGTTGAAATAAATAATTTTTGTTCATATAACTTATATTTGTTTACAATTCTCGCTATTTTCATTATATCTTTTTCTCTAAGGTATGGATGGTTTGGCAAGGTTAATATTAAACGCGCAATATTCTCAGCATTTGGACAAGAGTTTTCAATATACCCATATTTTTTTGCAACCGAAATCGATTCAGAAAAATGTTTACCACATTCATACCCCGCTTCAAGTAATTCTTCAAATAAATAATTTCGTTCTTCGCATAATATTGGAAATAGGTAATAATTGTTTCCCAATATATTATTTAAATTTTGTGATTGCCTAATATGTGATTTTAAAATAAATGATTTACTTCTTCTTTCTTTATTAATTTTTAAGTATAGATCATAATTGCTGAATAATAAATTCTTATTAACTCTATATCCTTTTTTTTCATAAAATATAAATTTGCCAAGAAAATCATATTTTTTATCTATCTTTTTTAAATAAGGAAAAGTAATTAACCTATATAACATAGATTTAAACGCTATTGAATATGCAAGATTTTTAAATAAATTAAATATTTCATCGGAATAAGAAGGTTCATTAAGTTTATTATATTCATTATTAAAGTTATCAAGAGCTATTCCATTATTTATTAATACAAAGCCACCATGACCGATAGAGGGAAATTTACCATATCCCATTGAAAAGAATGAGGCGTCACCAAATGTACCACATGGTTTGCCTTTTATTTCTGAGAAAAAAGCATGGGCACAATCCTCAATTACTATCTTATCAAACATTATACTTTTAATATTATCAATATCGGCAGGGATTCCAAAAGTATGAGTTGCGATGATTACGTCAACATTATTTCGTTTTCTTTCTAAATCTTCTAAATCGATTGAGAATTTACTATTTATATCTATAAATACCGGGGTGCATCCTGCTTTTTCAATTGCTTGGAAAACGGTTTCGCAATTGTATGGCTGAACTCCAACCTTTAAGCTGCCTTCTTTAGATAATGATTTCAATAAAACGCTTAATCCTGCTCTTGCAGAATTAAAGAAATATATATTTTTTGTATTAAAATATTGAAAATATTTTCTTTTGTTATTATGATTAGAAATAACAGCATTAATAACATCAATAACTCTGAAAGAATAATAAAATCTCGGTATTAATTTCAATTTCATTTG
The DNA here is from genome assembly GCA_007135935.1 of Wenzhouxiangella sp. Lineage (GTDB taxonomy): Bacteria > Pseudomonadota > Gammaproteobacteria > Xanthomonadales > Wenzhouxiangellaceae > Wenzhouxiangella. The sequence goes on along the minus strand of SLIA01000070.1, from coordinate 35 downwards.
TATTCATAAACAATTTATTAATCAAAATAATTATT
>SLIA01000295.1 GCA_007135935.1 Wenzhouxiangella sp. | reverse complement strand
GGCTCCTGGTCCACGCCGGAGTTCGTACTTGCCGAGGAGGAAGACGAGCCCAGGTCGGTGATCGAGGGGTGGATCACGGTGGATGCGGCGCAGAAAATGTTCGCCGGTGCCGGGATGGATTTCTACCAGGAGCGCGAGCGGGCCGGTGCCGGCGGCTTCACGCCGGTCAGTCTGGGTGCCACGGCGACAGCCAGCGTGCGCAACGAGATGCGAGAGGGACTGTCCTACAACGTGGTGGGGCTGCTGCCTGGAACCGAGCGTCCCGACGAGGCCATCGTCTACATGGCGCACTGGGATCATCTCGGTCGCGATGAGGATATCGAGGGCTCGGAGGGCATCTACAACGGTGCCATCGACAATGCCTCGGGTACCGCCGGCCTGATCGAGATCGCCAGCGCCTTCCGGGAGGCCGGCACACCGGAGCGCTCGGTGCTGTTCATGGCCGTGACCCTGGAAGAATCGGGATTGCTGGGCTCTGCGCACTACGTGAACGATCCGGTGTTCCCGCACGAGAGAACCGTGGCTGCCATCAACATGGATGCCATGACGCTGGCCGGCCCCATGCGTGATGTCGTCGTGGTCGGGTATGGCTCTTCCGAGCTCGAGGAGATTCTGGCCGAGGCCGCCGAGGCCCAGGGTCGTTACATCGAGCCCGAACCATCGCCGGAGGCCGGTTTCTACTACCGCTCGGATCACTTCAACTTCGCCCGTGCCGGCATCCCGGCGCTTTACGCCAAGGGCGGCGTCGATCACCGCGAGCACGGTCGCGAGTACGGCGAGGCCTGGGCGCTGGACTACCGCGACAATCGCTACCACAAGCCAGGCGACGTGTACGACTCCGACTGGGATCTCACTGGTGTGATGGAAGACTTCGAGCTGCTCTACATGGTCGGCCGCCATCTTGCCGACGGTGACGAGTGGCCGAACTGGTACGAAGGGAACGAATTCCGCGCCATCCGCGACGCCCAGCGTCCCTAGAAGAAATAACACGAAGCGCACGAAGAAGAGCACGAAGGACACGAAGAAAGCCTGATCTCCTTTCTTTTTCCTTCGTGCCCTCTTCGTGACCTTCGTGTTACATCGTTACGACCAGGGGCCGATGACTCACGCCCGTCCAACATCCTTGTCGAGCGGTGAGTGCAGGTATTCGCTGTCCTCGGCGGCCTGCATGACCAGGTTGACCAGTTCCTCGACGCGCTCGCGCGCGCTGAGCAGGTCGTCCTCCGATGGCACGGGGTGTTCGGGCTGGTGGGCGTAGAGCCAGTAGTGCACGGCGCCGGCGATCAGTCCGTCGGCCAGTGCCCAGGGATCGATTTCCTGGTTGTTTTCGGCGATCTGGTTGCCCAGGTCGACCACGGCATCGGCGGCCTCGTCGAACAGCATCTGGTCGTCATTCACCATCGTTTTCATTCTCCGCCTTGTCGTAGGGTGCGGGCTGACCAGTATACCGCTCCCGGGCCCTGAAACTCTGTTCGGCCAGGGTCCGTCCCAGGTCGATCATCGGCCTGGCCAGGTGGAATTCGTGCACCATGCAGGCATTCTTCGGCACCAGTACCGTGAGGTCGGGGTGAAATACCGCCATGTGCTGCCTTGCGATCACTGCCTGCATGGTATCAAGCGAGCGCATGAGTACCGCGAGCAAGCCGGGCTGAGTCTCCTCCGGCCGACGGTCGGAACGGAACCCGTCGACGAATTCACGCAGGCGGTCGATCACGCCCTCGCCGTCATCTTCCCCGGACTGGGCCAGCGGGCGAGGGTCGGCGGGCGGCCCGTTGACGTCCACCACGATGGTCACGTCGGTGACGCAACGCAGGGTGGGGGCGACGGGAACGGGGTTGAGAATGCCGCCGTCGACCAGGGTGCGGCCGCGATAACGGTGCGGTGTAAAAATGCCGGGGATGGCAATCGAGGCGCGGATGGCATCGAACAGCGAACCCCGGCTCAGCCACATCTCGCGACCATTGTCGATGTCCACAGCGACTGCAGTGAACTCGATATCGAGCTCTTCAATGCTGGTCTGCCCGACCAGTTCCTCCAGCTTGCTGATGATCTTGCGCCCCTTCATCAGCCCGCCACCGGCGAACGACCAGTCGATAAACGACAATACGTCGGACTTTTCCAGCTCGCAGACCCAGTCTTCATAAGCCTTGAGTTTGCCGGTGGCGTAGATGCCGCCAACCAGCGCACCCATGGAACTGCCCGAAACCGCCTCGATCTTCGCGCCAGCCGCCTCCAGCGCCCGAATCACGCCAATATGCGCCAGCCCCCGCGCCCCACCGGACCCGAGCACCAGCGAAACCGTTTTTCCTGCAAGCCAATCGCTCATCGTCTGGTGATTCTAACGCCACTGGTCGGTTGGCCGGTTGGTCGTTTTGTCGTTTTGTCGCTTGGTCGCTTGGTCGCTTTGTCGCTTTGTCGCTTAGGTGGCCAGTGGCCAATCCCGGGTGGTCAACCTCCCGACGAAATGACCAAACGACAAAGCGACCAAACGACAATCCGGCCAACCGGCCAAACAACGCCTCCTTCACCTGCCCCCCGCGGCAGTGGTCAAGACTCATCCCCCGAAACCTCCCCCACATCAAACGCCTGCCGCACCCAGGCCAGGTAGTGCTGGTCGGTGGAAATCACCTTGCCCGGTGAATCCGACAGCTTGACCACCGGCTGACCGTTGCACTCGGTCATCTTGATGACGATGTTGATCGGGGCCACGCCGGTATCGTTGGTGAGGTTGGTGCCGATGCCGAACGACACGTTGGTCTGGTCGCGAAAGCGGTGCCAGATTTCGGCGGCCTTCGGGATGTCGAGTGAGTCGGAGAAGATCAGGTTGCGCGTTTTTGGGTCGATGCGGTTCTTGCGGTAGTGTTCGATCAACGCCTCGGCCCAGACGAACGGATCCCCCGAGTCCTGGCGGGCGCCGTCGAACAGCTTGCAGAAGTACAGATCGAAATCGCGCAGGAAGGCCTTGAGACTGTAGGTGTCCGACAGCGCGATGCCGAGATCGCCGCGGTACTCGCGTGCCCAGACCTCGAAGGCAAAGCGCTGGGTTTCGGCCAGCCGCGGTCCCAGCGCCTGGCAGGCCTGGATGAATTCGTGTGCCATGGTGCCGATCGGGACCAGTCCCAGCTCCTTTGCCAGGCGCAGGTTGGAGGTGCCGCGGAAGCTGCCGGGAATGCGATCGGCCAGGGTTTCGACCACTTCGTCGTGCCATTCGCGCGAAAAGCGTCGGCGTGTGCCGAAGTCGGCAAAGATGAATTCGTCCGGTCGGTCGAGGGCCTGGACCTGGCCGATCTTCTCGTCCAGCCGGCGGCGGGCCTCGCCGAAATCATGATCGGGCCAGTGGTGGCGGCAGTACACTTCGCTGATGATGGCCAGCAGCGGCACCTCGAACAGGATGGTGTGCAGCCAGGGGCCGCGGATGGTGATAGCGAGTTGGCCGTCCTCCTCGCCGATGTCGACAAAGCGCGATTGCAGGTGAAACAGGCGCAGGAACTCGACGAAATCGTCCTTGAGATAGCGCAGGCCCTTGAGATAGTTGAGTTCCTCCGGTCCCAGGCTGAGCGAACACAGTTGTGCGATCTCGTGCTCGATATCGCGCGCGAGCGGCCGTAGATCCACGCCCTCGCTGCGGCACTTGAAGCGGTATTCGACCTCGGCACCGGGAAACTGGTGCAGTACGGCCTGCATCATCGAGAACTTGTAGATGTCGGTGTCGAGCAGCGACTGGATGATCATGCCGCCGGCACCAGTTCGTCGAGTGTATCGATCGTGACCACGCCGGCCTGGCGCAGGGTCGAGAGCGCCTCGGTGACACCTTGTGCGGTGATGCCGCGACAGCCAGACAGGTTGAGCACGGTGGCAAAGCCGGCATTCCTCAATTGCAGCGCGGTGGCCTTGACGCAGAAATCCGTGGCCAGGCCGCCGACCAGTACATGGCTGACCTCGCGTGCCTCGAGCCATTCGATCACGCCGGTGCTGATGCGCTCGGCCATGTCGTGGTAACAGGCACCGTAGGGATGCATGTCCAGCTCAACGCCCTTCCAGACAAAGAAATCGTAGTCGGCCGGTTGCGGCAGGCCGGGAATCAGCTCGAATCCCTCCGTGCCGGGCACGGCATGTACCGGCCAGTGCTCCTCCACGTGCTCGCCCTCGACGCCGGGCTGGCCGATCTTGTCGGGATCCTCGGTCACCCACACCGCCTCCGGGCTGTGCGAGTCCTTGGACCCCAGTCGCCAGCCGGCGAAGCCGGCCTGACGATTGAGCGCAGGCCCGATCAGGTGGCCGCCGTCGACCGGCAATTCATCAGGGCACAGCGGCGTAAAGGTGCGCTGGGCATCGACATCGAAACTGGCGATGAAACGCTTGTCGGGCAATTGCATGGGGAAACCTGCTGTTGGACCTCATCAGTATACGTGCGAGCCGTCGAAGCGGAATCCAAGCTGGGGTGATCGTTGGTTCGTTTGTTCGTTGGCTGGTTGGCTGGTTGGCTGGTTGGCTGGTTGGCTGGTTGGCTGGTTGGCTGGTTGGCTGGTTGGCTGGTTGGCTGGTTGGCTGGTTGGCTGGTTGGCTGGTTGGCTGGTTG